>JAHEBA010000100.1 GCA_024642465.1 Alphaproteobacteria bacterium | reverse complement strand
GGGCCCAGCCACTCTGGGTTCGGGCAAGATGAGCAGCGTCAGAGCAAGCATGCCTTGAACCGACGGGCGTTCCGTTAATGGTGCAACGCATCTTGCGGAACTCACCATGCTGATCGACATAATAGCCCTTGCTGCCTGCAGCCGCAGGCATAATGAAAGCTGTTGCGACAGCGACGAGGCCGATGAAAAAGGTCTTCTTAGCCATGACAATGAATCCTACTCTGTTAAACTATCATGATGAGATGCAAACTCCGCGCCAGTTGCAGCCGTTGCCAACTGAGATATCTGTTCCCAGCAGATCATAGCTTTACGCGGATGCCAGCTAACGTCGAAAATCCGCGTTCATATTGATTGCTGTCGTCCTCATAGACATAGGATCGAAGGCCCAGGTAGAGTTCACTGCGCCAAGTTTCGAGCTCTTGAACCAACTGCCCGCCGACAGACCAGCTCTGAGAAGCGTTCGTCCTGATGTCATCTCCGTAGTACAGATCGACAGAGTAGAACGTGGTACCAGCATCGAAGTACTGAGCCTGGTGACCGAGCTTGGCGTAGCCAAATTGGCGATCTCGCGTGCTCTGGTTCTCGTAACCTGCAGCGACGGTCAGGCTCCAACCTGTTGGGGCGTGCAGAACAGACGCGGAACCATCCAGGACACCGCGGCTAGACCCTCCAGGGTCAGAGAAGGCAATGGCTGCTGCAAGCTTATAGTCGGCCGTAGTGGCATTGTATTTGAGTGCCACGTCCCAGACCGTATCGCCAGAACGGCTCGGTATCATCTGCTGTCCAATTGATGTGGCGAGCACAAAGCCACGCAGTGATGGAGTATCGTAACGAATCCTGAGTTTGCGCCCGAGACCATCCAGATTGCTGAAGGCACTGCCAACCGAGACCGATGACAGTGTTCCGTCTTCGAGGCGATAGAACTGCGCACTGGCAGAGGCAGAGACCGACGAATACCCAACAAGGCTGGTTCCGGACAGGTCTATTTCTGCCGTGCCATCGGAGGCCATGCTGCCTTGACCAAGCCACACCCTGCCAAAGGCCGCAATGTCGATATAAGCTTCGAGCTTCCGCCAAAGCGCAGTGTCCCAGTCAACATCACCCTTGGTCAGCTGGTTCACGTAGCCGGTGGAATACGGCTCCCATTCACCCTCGACATTGACGGCAACTGACAACTGCGGGTCGACCTGATGGCGTAGCCAGATCCCTGCTCGCGTGGAGGAGTTGTCATTGTCAACCGGGAAATAACCCTCCAAAGAATGGCCGTCATCATAGATCAACAGCCCTTTGTTGATCTGCCCGTAAATCTCAAGATAGCTAGTCTCATCACCCAAACGAAGGTTGGGACTTGTTACCTCTTGAACATGCAATGAACCGGCTGCTGAAGGTTTCGACAAGTCCGCTGCCTGAACCGGTTGCCCAGACCAAAGAGCTGTCAACAAGCAACAGCAGGTAACTCGTCTTACGAATGACATCAGGGTTTGGCCTGCCTGGTCGATTCCAATGGCGATAAACTACTCCATTGTTCGCGTTCGAGCCATGTGTAGCGCACGTCCGAACGGGGCAGATTTTGTTAAGGTCTGAAATTAACGAATGCCGGGATACTGGCGGCAAGACCAACGTGGTTCGGTCAACATGCTACGAAAAGATGATACAGCTGAAACATCCGCGGACTATCTGGCAGTTTCGGGACACCAAAAAACTGATGGCTAGTACAGCAGGAAACGCTGGCGGCATTAATGCATCGCAAGGATACCTACCCATAACGCGCCGTCCGTGCGCCAAGGATCGCCACCGCCATTTGCGCCCTTCCAGCACATGATGAAAGGCTGTGTTTCAATTGATCTCAGTTAAAGCGTTCGCTTTTTCCAGGTCCCGAAAGAACCGATCACTCTCTGCATCCACATCAGGTGCTATGTGGTGTGTGATCTGACCGGTGGTATCACTAAGGCCAACGCGCTCATCATAGGACGCCGCTCCGATCCAGATTGGCCGACCTTCGGCGTCCACTTTCCCTGTGTTCCAGAGGCGGATGTGATTGCGCTTGCGAGGATCATCTCCTTGCGGCTGCTCGAAGGCAGGTCCTGCTTGCGTTCAAACAAATATAGATTGCTGACCGGCGCGTCGTCATAAGGGCGAGCAAACACTGAATCTACGGCAATGCGTAGATCGTCGCGGACGCCCAAGGCGTCGGCGCTGTACCACTCTATGGTGATCATAGCCTTGCGAACCGTATCCTCGGCGCCAATCAAGGCGACGTTGAGGGGGTCTCCCGGGTGGCCATCGGCAGTCTGGGTTATGTGCGGATTGTCATCAAAAGAGGGATGGTCAGTGGCATATTCCTTCCAGATAAACGGAGCGATGAGATATGCAGCGACCAAGTAGGCAGTCAGCAATGCACCGATAACGATTACCGCGTGCCGCATATTCATAGCTCCTTCACCTGGCAGTCAATGTGGGCAAGTTCGCACTCAGCTTAACCAAACAAGCAGTAAGCGCGCAGCAAGTTTCGCGCGAAGCAGACACCAAAATGGCGGCCCCAAATTCCCTCGGACGACACAGTCTCAAATGACTGCCCTGAAAACCCGCTACATCTAAACTGTGCATGGGGTTGAATTGCAATTTTTGAGTATTGCCCTTTCAACCAGCCAGACAGGGCCATCAAACTTGGGCAGGTTATGAAATCGCTTCGGCACGAGCTGTCCTGCATTTCCCCTGGGGCCCAATTTTGGCCTCCGACCGCACGACTGCGTTGGCACTGCGCACCCAGCCCGCGGTCGGGTTAAGAGTGCCGAACCCTGCCTGCACTGAGGGGCAATCTCAAACGCAGGCCAGTAATTGGCGAGCCGCTAACTTATTGCAACACCAAGCCCAATTTTCATGGATGAGGATTGAAGTTAAACTTCTTCTTGGTCGGCGCCGTCTCGACGCCCGTCCCGTATTTGTGCCGGACAATGTACTTGTTTCGATCTTTGAAGCTCACTTCCTTGGCCCCGTTCAGCTTGTCTCGCAGACCTTGCAGATACCATTTCATCTTATGATCGGGCAGGCTGATTTGCGTCAGAAACTTGCTGAATGACCCTTGTGAAAACTGCAGGCCCTGCTGTGCAGTTCCATATACATAGTATGGTCCGCTCAGGAGGTTGATCACAGGTCCAATGTGGGCGAACTGCTTATCGCCCTGGGCATCGCTGTCAGGCAACAGAGCCACGGTATCATTTTGGTAGATCACCCTTAGCAAGGGCAGATTTTTGTAGGCCTTGGCGCCGGCTACGTTGGTGAATTTTGGCTGGCCAAAAGTGAAGATGCGGCCAAGTTTGACACCATCATCCTGCAGATAAATCCCTAATATCGCGGCAACAGCGCCACCGAGCGAGTGTCCCGTGAGATAGGTGGTGTAGCCGGGCTTGAGGCGCGGCTTGACATCCCGATAGATCGCATCGGCCGCTGTCCTGAAACCACGATGCATGAGAATGCCGCTCTTCTGATCCTTGAGAGCATGGGTATCCTTGTCCAGTGTCCAGTTGGTGTCGTTGGCTGTTCCCCGGACCGCGATCGCCTGTATTTTCCGCTCATCATTATAGCCAATGACGTACTGGACATCCGTGGTGCCCGGCGTTGCGACCCAGGCAGACTTGCCCTTGAGTTCTCCAAGAATCTTGGATTTGCCATCATAAGCCATATTGGCAATTTGGGCTGCCCGGTAAAGAAGGTCGAAATCAATGTCGGGTGATTTCGCTGAACTCGAAGTCGAAAGATTTACAAAAGCAGCGACCAACATAATTATCATCGCGGCAATCCGGCGGAAGCTAGCAAAACCTGTCATTAGATGATCCATTGTTGCAGGCAGTCTTGAGGAGCAAGGCCGCAGCTCGTCTTGCTGTATAGTTTATATCCGATAAAGGCGCGCATGTGCACTAGGGTTGCAATGATAAGGATGGAGCCATCCATCTCTCTCCAAGCGCCCTGGTGGGATAATGAGAACTCGATCTTCTCAGCATAGCGCTGTGAACCTTAAATACGAAGATCTTTCGAGATCCGATTCTTACACAGCAGAGATCACAGTGACGCGAAGCCTGATTGAAAATAACGATCAGATATTGGAATTGGGCAAGCGCTTTTCCACGCCACGCAGTCGCAAGCCGAGCCAGATCAGGATCGCACCGGTGGTGATCGAGGCCAACCCGATCAGCCAGGCGATCGTGACCACACCGGCCCACCAGTAGTAAGAAATAGCCAAGCCGAACAGGATTGAAATGACACCCCAGAAGGCCTGCATGCCGGTGTCGTCCAACTCCTTGCGCATGGCGATTGCAGTCAGTATCTGGAGCAAGCCGAGGTAAATGTTCCAGAGGCCAATCATCAAGATCAGGTAGCCGATGAAGGCTGCCGGCGTAATAAGTGCCGTCAACCCGATGGCAATGCACAGCAGCCCCCCAAAAATCGGAATTGTCCTGCCCTGCTGCTTGCTGGTAAGCGCACTCCACACAGAAACAGCCCCGTCAATCAGCAGGTAAACGCCGAATACCATCGACAGGACGGCCATGAAGTTGCCGGGCCAGGCAAATGCGCAGATGCCAAAGATGATACTCAGCACGCCTCGCACGATCAGGGTGGACCACAATCCAGCAAGGAAACTTTGCATCGCCTTTTCCTCTGGGTCGACTATCTCGACCGATCAAGTGTTTGATTGAACCGTAAACGTCACTTGCCGTTGATCAGCCCAAAATTCAGAGCCAAAGACTAATGTCTCGCGCACAACGTGGCCAAGACAATTTACGTAATGCTATATTCTAGGTCCCCATTAGCGGAGCGGCAGAGCCAATATGTGGACCTGCCGTACCGCTCGGCGCGGAGCCTGATCAATCTCTCCATAAACCACCATGAACTGGGACAGCGCTCTGTCGCGACGCTCGTAGAGGCGGCGCAGGTGCGAACCGGGGTTGCCCATCAGTGAACCCGCAGGGCGTGTATCGAGTGGAAACCACGACAGCGCTTCAGTTTGGGCAAGACGCCAGGCGCGATCAGCGTCAAGATACTTGCGATACAGGACAACGAGTACACGGCGGTGGAAATTGAGGTCCGGTGTCATGGCGACTTTCCATTTAACAGTGATCGAAGCCTACGCGCAACTTTACTCCTGCTGGTAGGAAAAAGGAAATCTGCTAGTGGGCCTCATTATGCAGCTCTGCTGCCATCATCGTGATCGTCAGCAATTCGTGCTGACCTGACAGGTGATTTTGCCCCGGCACAAAAGCGGCGCATCCGACAGGTTTCGAACCTGTGACGTCTGCCTCAGCAGACAAAGCGATGAACAAGGATCATGTTCGTAATCATCGACCAGTTACTGAAGCACGAACACGCCCAACACGACTGCGCAAACATCCTCGCCGGATCATCTCGTTATGACAGATCAAGTTTGGAGCGTTGCGGCTAGTTAAGATCGACAACACTCTGAGCTTCCTGCACACTTGTTGATCAGAAACTAAAAAATAGCGTGGCGCATCGTGAGAAGCAGGCGAGCGAAAAAGCCGGGACGACTTCGAACGGTGCTGCGCTCGCTCGTGATGATGACGTTGGGCGCCCTGGCGGCCTTCATGGTCGTCGCTGTGTACTTACTCAACGCCAAACCTGAACTTAGCATCTGGCATCGCGCTGACCTAAAGGAGGAGTTCTCCGTAAGTTCACCGGTTCACTCGCTTGTTGACTACTTAGCGCTCGAAGACAGGCTGTTTTCAGAGCTAAGAGGCAAGATCTACGATCGAATTGCCGCGGCCGAGCGGACAAGGGTCAATCGCTACAATATGGGGAGTCTGTCTGATCCCGGCACTTGGACCCGAAATTGGAACCGTACGTTCGAATTGACTGCTGCGGATCCCCGTTTTGCAGCGCTGCTGTTGCACGGCTATTCCGACAGCCCCTATAGTCTCAGAAGTCTGGGGCTGATGCTCAATGCAGAAGGCGGCCACGTGCTGGGCTTGCGCCTGCCCGGTCATGGAACGGCGCCGAGTGGGCTCAAGTTCACCAGCTGGCAAGACATGGCTGCCGCAGTTCGCCTCGCGATGATCGATCTTGCGCGGCGCTTCCCGGGCAAGCCGCTATTCGTGGCCGGTTACTCCAATGGAGGCGCACTGGCTGTGCAGTACGCTCTGGAGACGCTCGCCGACGACGGTCTGCCGCGCCCATCTGGTTTGATCCTGATCTCAGCTGAGATTGGCGTCACCCCGGCAGCAGCGCTGGCCGGCTGGCAGTCCGTGTTCGGTCACATCCTCGGGCTTGACAAGCTGGCCTGGAATTCAGTCCAGCCCGAATATGACCCATTCAAGTATAATTCCTTCGCCGTAAATGCCGCGGTGCAGGCCCATCGCATCACTGGTGACATCCAGAAACAAATCGACCAACTCGATGCAAACGGTCTCCTTCAAAAGCTACCCCCCGTGCTCGCCTTCCAGTCTGCCGTTGATGCTACGGTTACAGCGCGCGCTCTTTTGACCGGTCTGTTTGATCGCCTCAAACCGGGTGGTCACCGTCTGGTCGTTTTCGACATCAACCGGATATTTGAAGCGCAAGGTCTGATCCGTCGCCCCCCGGTGCTCGATACATTGTTAACCGGTCAGACACGTCCTTATGGCGTTGCGATTATTGGCAATCTTCACGCGGATACGAAGGCCGTCGTCTTGCGCGAGAGACCGGCCGATAGCAACGATCTCACCCAACGCGATCTCCTCATGGCGTGGCCGCCGGAGGTCTATTCCCTGTCCCATATCGCCCTACCCTTCCCGCCGGCAGACCCGCTCTATGGCAGCGATGACATGAACGAGAACCCGGGCTTGAAACTTGGTCAACTTGCACTTCGCGGTGAAGTCCGTGTCACAGAAGTCCCGACCTCGGCAATGACCAGGCTGCACTGGAACCCGTTCCACCGGGTTCTCATTGACGAGATCAAACACTTCCTGTCAGCACCCGGCGGAATCGCCACGGAGTAATCATACCAATAAGATCAGAGCGCTCGACAGTCTTGTGCGGGCTAAAAAGGCATCCCACTATATCACTTCCTGCCTGCAGCCATCGCAAGGAAGAAATAGGCCAGCCGGACGAAATCATGTTAATGCCTGCAAGCATGCCGATAGCCCACGCAGCTGAACCCGGTAATTGGGCAATGATCAGCCCGCCGGCAAAATCGGCGTTCATGAATTGCGTACGTTCCAGGTCATATAGGTGAGCGCCGCCCCCTCGCTGAGCAATTGAATTGCGAACAACAGACCCAGCAGCCATGTTGCTGTCAGCGGCAGGCTCGCGAACAGATAAACGCCAAGCAGGACCCCAACAATCCCGCTTGCAAGGACCCAGCCCCAGTCAGGAAACGGGCGAATGGTCAGCGCAAACACGATGCGCGCCATCCCGCCTACGATGAAGAATACGACCAGCAACAGGGTAAGTGCCACCAGGCCGCCACCGGGGTCATTCAGGAACATCAAGCCAATGATGATCGATAAAACCACCGAGATCAGTTGCAGCCAGAAATGTGGAACGTTCGACGCGCCAATCAGGCTGATACCTTGCAAGACACCAGAGATAATCAGCAGCCACCCTAGCAAAAGCACGATGGCGACCGACGAGACCAGAGGAAAAATCAGGGCTACCAGACCGGCGAGCATCATCAAGATGCCCTGGATCATGTACCGCAGCGAATGGCGCTTGATGGCATCCCGCATGGCATCACGCATGATCCGGGCTGCCTGATCGACTGATATAATTGGCTCGTCCATCATTGAGTTCCTTACTATCCGGTTGTGACCTGATCAAACGAGGCCAAATGAGGGGCCTGTTGCAGACCTGTCTTTGGCCTAGCCTGCCCCAATTCGGCAAGTTCAGCGGACATTCTCAGCGGCCAGCAAAGCCGGCCGTCTGTGACCCTCAACGGACATCACAATGAGGATGCAGCTGACGGCAGAACAGAATGCATATCAGTCAGCAAATTGGCACATCCGACCGCAACAAAGAACCCAGACCAACGTTCATCTCGCATTTCCGAGCAGATTCTATCGGAAGAACTGCAAAATCCATCTTGGCTTGATCTCTATCAAGACACTCCCAGTTCCAATCGTTTGGTATGGATTTGTGAGAGGCGGCATCAGTCAGAAGGAGGAAACCTTGAAAGTCATTAAGTCAATCTTCGTGGCCTCGGCGGTTGCAGTTGGGTTGCTCGTAACGGCATCGGGCAGTGCATCTGCCGGGGTCATAAGCAGTCCAACAGCATCTGTTCTGGTGCCACAGGCAGCGGAACTTTTACCGATCGAGCAAATAGGACATCGAAGGTACAAAAGGCACCGGCATGGTCACCGTCACCGTCACCGTAGCGGTCGGCATCGTCATTACTACCGTGGTTATTGGTATGCCTATCCGTGGTGGCTTCATGCGGTACCACCGCGGTATGGCCGCTGTGACTATTGGGCAAGGGAATGCCGGCGTAGATGGGGACGGGGTAGCGACTATCGCGGTTGTATGCGACATCACGGTTGTCTGTGATATCCTGATAAAATGCAAACCATCGGGTCAGATCGCATTAAGTGATCTGGCCCAAATTTTCTGCGTTTCAGCTAAACCGAGTTACATACTTGCGTCACCCGGTGGCCAGAAGTGCCCCACCCTTTGGATTTCTCGAACGGAAGCATTGCCTGCAGACCTGCTCCTGCGGCTGCTAAGGCAGTTCAAATGTCAGCTGTTGACGCAAAACTGCCGGTTTGAGCGTTCGGATGGATAGTCCGTCATTGGAGCTACAGCAGACAATCTCAGCAGCATTCGAAACCGGCCGTTGCTAACCCTGATGCGCCAGCATTGCGGGCCGAAAAGCCGCTTCATCTCAACTGTGCATGGGGTTGAATTGCAATTTTGAGCACCGTCCCTAAACAGCCAACCAGCCAGACAGTGCCATTATGCGCCCCACTGCGCTGTGACATGGAGAGCAGTTCAACTCGGGCAATGGCGGACTGCGCAATTGTGAGCACACTGAACTCGACCGGCCTCAATCGCGTGCGATGTTTTGTCCCGACCTTGTAGATGAGCTTACAGGCCATAAATATACCCTGATCAGAAGCTTTGTAGGGCGACGAAGGCCAAGGCGCGGGGGACTATAATTCTGATGGCGACATCAACAACCAATGAAACCAGTCAAAGCCAGTTTCAACGCCTTGCAACATCTGTTGCCCGGTGGTCTGTCGAGCATGCAAAAGCAACCATCCTCCTGTTTGTCGTGACGGCCCTGCTGGGTGCCGGACTGGCGGCCACAAAACTGAAGGTCGACACCAACCCTGCGCTGATGATCAACGGGGATCTGCCGTTCCGCCAGAACTACAACGACCTGATCACGCAGTTTCCTGAGCTCGACAATGGCTTCGTGATTATCATCGATGCGGACGAGCCGGCTGCCGGCCGCACGGCGGCTGCCGACCTGGCCAGGCAACTTGAAGCCCGACCGGATCTTTTTGCCGATGTCTTCGCCCCGGGCACAGGTGAGTATTTCGATCGGTATGGTGTGCTCTATCTCGACGAAGCCGCCGTCAAGCAAATTGCTGACGGCATCAGGGATGTCACGCCGCTCATCAACACCCTGTCGCTGCAGCCGGATCTTTCAGGGGTCGCCAGCCTGTTCCAGCAGATGGCACCGGTGGTGGAAATCGGACAGGCACCGGCGGAAGTCTCCGGTTTTCTGGACAAGTTTGCAGACACTGTCGAAGCCGAGATCCGCGGTGAACCTCGACCGCTTGACTGGATGGCACTCGGTGACGAGCCCGCCCCGCTCAACGAGACGCGCTGGTATGTCCTGGCAAAACCTATTCTCGACTTTACCGCCCTTGATCCGGCCGCCGGCCCGATTTCAGAAGTTCGCCGGGTAATGGCGGATGTTTCCTCCAACGAGCCTGGCATCAAGGTGCAGCTCACCGGTGAAGCCGCTTTGAATGCAGAGGAGTTCGATGCCGTCATTGAAGGTGCTGCACTGGCCGGGGCATTATCCTTTACCTTCGTGACGTTGGCGGTGGTGATCGGGTTCCCTTCCTTGGTCTTGGCTGTACCGGCCCTGGCGCTGATCGTCCTTGGTTTCCTGATCAATGCGGGTTTTGCCGCTGCTTCGGTGGGAACGCTGAACATGATCTCGGTGGCTTTCGCGGTACTGTTCATCGGTCTCGGTATCGACTACGCCGT
>JAHEBA010000251.1 GCA_024642465.1 Alphaproteobacteria bacterium | reverse complement strand
GGCCATGCTCATTAGCTCATTGCAATAACCGCGGATTATGTCTCGCCCGCTGTCGGTCCCCAGCAGCGGGTAGGAGGCGAAGCCCGGTAGCTCCAGACCGCGATTGAAAATGAGATCGGTTTCCATACCTACGTAGAGTCTGCTCAGGAATTCAGGCCGTTTAAAGTTGCCGACATGCCGAGTGCACCGCACTGGCATCGCTGCCGATAGCCACGAAGCATTCCTTTCATCCAAATGACAGCCGAAAGGGGCATGGCAACTGCGGCTCTGCACAGCGCAAAAAAGATCCTCAACAAGATCAGCAGGTTCATCACCAGGAAGATGCTGTTGATCCAGGCAACCGAGGTATCGGCTCGTTTGGCCCGGATGTAGTTCAATCGATAGCCGTTCTTTCCCTGACCGAACTTGCCTTCGATCGGAATCCGCTGCAAATACTCCTGCCGTCGCTTTTCCTGGAGTACTTTTAGCGTCTCCTGGCTTTGTTCCGTGACCTTCTTCGGCCGCCCAAGCGCTTTACCGGCAAATCGGATCCCATGGCGTTTGAGATAATGGCGATTGTCCCGCGTGCCGTAGACCGGATCACCCAGCACCACTTCCGGATACACACCATGACGGGCACGGTAGGCTTCAACCTGGCTGTTCAAATCATGCCCTTCGTGAAAGGCATCCCAGCGCAGATGATCCACAACCGCCAGACCGTCGCCGTTCAAACTCATACTCAGCTTGGCACCGAACTCCACCGGCGTGTTCACCTTGCCACGGATGATCGGACGCACATACGGCTGGCTGATGCTGACGATGCGATCATCACAGCGACGCGTGTTGGTCCGGTACATCTGCCACTGCTGTTCATAGACATGCTGAATCACCCAGTAGCGATATAACAACCACCGTGGCAAAGGCAGGGGGGCGCCTTGCGGCCAGCACTCGAGCAGCCCTTCGATGTGCCCCAGGTTGCGACGCAGATACTGCAGCTGCTGTTTGATTCCCCGGCGCCGTACCTTGCCAGCGGGCCTTCTCTGTTTGGCGATGGCAAGGTACTCCTTACGCGCCTTGACCCGATAGGTCCTGGGCTTCTCGGTCCAGTCTGTCGTCGGATACAACAGATCGATGATCTGCTCACTGAACACCCTCGCCTCATTCAGCAGGCTGAGATCCGTCGGATAGCGAATCGCCTGCGGCGTCACCGTGGCATCGACAATCAGCTTGCCCTGGTGTTCCGATGGCTCTTGCTCGGCAACACCCGCGGAACCGGAGGGTGGGTCATCATCACCGTGTTCCGGCTTCGCCTCAGATTTCGGTTTCGGCTTCGCACCTTCCACTGCATCGATAACGGCACGCTGAAAGCCATCAAACACCGATTGCCCCATCCGCTTGCGGATCTCGACAAACAGCGAAGGCGCAAACGGCGCCTGCATCTGATAACCCGCCAGGCCCACGAAGTACTGCAGATACGGATTCTCCTGGATCTGCGCCACCGCCTCTCTGTCCGACAGACAGAGCTTGTGTTTGATAATCACCGCGCCGATCACCAACCGGGCATCCTTGGCCGGGCGACCCTGCTTGCGGGACAGTCCTCGGTAATATTCCTCCGCCAGTTCGTCCCACGGAATACACTCGCCCAACTTGACCCAGCGGTTACCTCTATCGAGGGCCGTTCGGAAAGGCCAGTCGAATTCTTCGAGAGAGAGTTGTTTTTGGCTTCGATAACGGATCATAGGTGCACGGCTTTTGCTGAAACTGACGCAGTTCTCGTGCAGAATTATACCGCAAATCAGCGCATTATTATATTAATATCAATTGGTTAGACTTCCTGAGCAGACTCTAAGCAGACGGCAGGTCTGGTTGCGGGAGCACCTGCTCATCGATAGACTGATCGACATACGAATGTCTCATCGATAGGAAAGCCGCTATGGATACAGTCACCGTTTCCCCGAAATACCAGATCGTCATTCCAAAATCGGTGCGCAGTGCCTTGCGCTTGAGTCCCGGCCAGAAAGTGCAGGTGGTCTACTACGACAATCGTATCGAGCTCATTCCCGTGCGCCCGGCGCGAAGCATGCGGGGTTTCCTGAACGGTATTGATACGGAGGTGCCTCGTGAGGACGACCGGGTATGAATGTTGTCGATTCGTCGGGCTGGTTGGAGTATCTGGCGGCCGGCCCGAATGCCGACTTTTTCGCGGGCGCCGTCGAGGCGACCGCGGAACTGCTGGTTCCGACGATCAGTCTGTACGAGGTATTCAAGCGCGTATTGCAGCAGCGTGACGAGGGCGACGCCCTGCAAGCGGTTATGCTGATGCAGCAAGGTCGGGTTGTGGATCTGACCTCACCATTGGCATTGCGTGCCGCTCACCTTAGCGTCCAGCATCGCCTGCCGATGGCGGACAGCATCATGCTTGCAACGGCTCGAATTCATGACGCCACGTTGTGGACCCAGGACGCAGACTTTGATGGCTTGTCGGGCGTGCGGTTCAAGGCCAAGATTTGAAGTAAGCGCAGCTCCTCGACCTCGCGGGCAGGATGCGGGGCGATGCGCTGTAGCAGATTGACCAGATAGGTACAGGATCGACTTGATGCCGCTGGCAGGTGCTCAACAGCCTCTGCATGATGCCGACATGTTTTGACCCCATTTCACTCCAGCAGAGCAACCCGTTCTTGAGGCCCATCGGGATCACCCGCAAGGCCCGCTCCAGGTGGTTGGTGTCGATCGGCACATCCGCATCGCCACGGTAGGTGCGTAGCTCCGCCTGGTGGTTGTCGGCATCCACCAGTGCCTTG
>JAHEBA010000099.1 GCA_024642465.1 Alphaproteobacteria bacterium | reverse complement strand
CTCCGCCAGCACTATGTCCACCGGTTTGCCGGTACGCGTGCTCCAGTCCATCACGTCGACATGGGTATTGGCCTGGCAGCGCGGCGCAAGCAGTTCGTGCGTGAAGGTGGAAAACGCCCTGATGCCCGTCTGGGCAAGGTGCGGCACGAGATCGTCCCGCATCCGGTTCCACGGCGGCACCAGCGCATGACGCAGATGAGCGCCGAACAGCACTTCCAGCCGCTCCACGCCGCGCGCAATATCGGCCACCACGTCCTGCAACGGCCGGGCCGCGCCCAGTTCGGCCCGCTTCGTGCCGGCGGGTTCATGGTTCTCGTGCGCCCAGCCGTGCACACAAGGCTCCAGATGCCGGAACAACGCCACGTGATTGGCCAGTGCATCCGTCGCATGGGCGGGGATGACCGCCAGCAGCACCGCAATGCCATTGTCGCCGGTAAGGTGCGTGAGCTGCTTCAGGGCGGGCGTCACGTCCACCGCATCGTCGTCGCGCCACCACAGCCTTGGTGTCAGGCCAGCCGCAGCCCAGGCCTTCAGTTCTGCCGCCAGCATCACCGAGCTCATGCCACGGCCCTCCGGATCAATGCATCGAGCGCAGCACTCGCCAGCGGCAGGTTGCGTTCCCCGCGTACGAACTGCATCGCCTGCTCCCCCATCTGGCGGCGCAACGCCGCATCGCCAATCAACCGTTCCATCGCTGCCGCCAGCGCAGCCGCGTCGCCTTGCGGGCTGAGCATGCCGGTTTTGCCATCGCGCACGACGTCCGCCACACCGCCTGACTCCATTGCCACCACCGGCAATCCCATCGCCTGCGCCTCCAGATATGCCAGCCCGAATGCCTCGCGCCAACCCGGCCACACGAACACGTCAGACCGGGCCAGCAGGCCGGCCACGGCCCGCCGGTCCACCTGGCCTGCAAACCGCACCGCCTCGACGCCCGTGAACAACCGTTCGACCTCGCCACGCAACGGCCCGTCGCCCACCAGCAGCAGCCGCCACCCGCCAGGCTTGAGCCGCCGGATGGCATCAACCAGCAGCCGCCAGCTTTCCATCTTGGCGCCCTTGAGCATCATGGCCACCGTGATGAGCTCGACCGGTCCGTCGCCGGTCCGTGCCGGCGGCACATCGAACCCGTCGAGGTCCGCGAACGGCGCCAGCAGCGCGATGCGCTCAGGCGGTGCAATGCTGGCGATGCCCTCGCGATCTCGCGCCGTGAAGCAGATGTTGAGTACGGCCTGCGCAATCGCTGCGTCCGACAGCGCCTGGGCAGCGGCCCACTCCCCCGTGCTGCGCTTGCCGGCATGAGAGGCCTCGACCGTGATGTACGCAATGCCGAACTGCTTCGCCAGCTCGGCACCGACAAGATCGGGCGAGCGGTAATACACGTGATAGGTTACGACCGCGTCAGGCGCGCCTTCAGCCCGCCACAGGGCGGCGATGCGCGCAACCTCGTGGTCGGCATCGGCGCGCACTTCATCAAGGTGCTCCGACGAACGCACCCTGCACTTCATCCGCGACAGCAGCTCAACCTCGTGCCCGACCATCTCCAGCGCCTTGAACAGCTGCCGGGCCATGGTCCGGTCGCCCGACGGCACGGGATCGTCCGGCGGCTTCATCGACGCATAGAAGGCGACTTTCATAGCATTGCTCTCTCAAATCCGGTTGCCTCATGTATAGTACCGCGCGACGTCCGCTGTCACCGGCAGGCGGCCGCGGGCATGGGGAGGCCGAATGGCGCACGTCGAAACAACGACCTTCTACGAGAAGCTGTCACCTACGGCGAACTTCGAGACCATTGCCACGGGCGCTGGTTTTGCACCGCTGCCCGGCGACTGGACCGTACTCCTGTCGGACGTCATTGCCAGCACCGCCGCAATCGAGCGGGGCGAGTACAAGGCCGTGAACATGCTGGGCGCGGCCTCCATCGTGGCCGTGCTCAATGCCTGCGAGAACATCGCCGTGCCGTTCATGTTCGGCGGCGATGGCGGCATCGTGTACGTGCCGCCAGCCGCGCTCAAATCCGCCGTCACCCGGCTGGGGGCATTGCGGGACAAGTCTGCAGACCTGTTCGGGCTGGAGCTTCGCGCCGCCGCCATTCCGGTCAGTGCAATCCGAGCAGCTGGCCGCGAGGTGATGGTGCAGAAATACCGGCTCGACGGCGGCAATTCGCTGGCGATGTTTGCCGGCGGCGGGCTGGCGCTGGCCAAGGACTGGCTGAAGCAGCCGGACAGCAACGAATTCGCGCTGCCGGAGGACACCGGCGGCCGCTCGCTCGATCTCACCGGCCTGTCCTGCCGCTGGCAGCCGCTTGTCTCGCAAAACGGCACCATGCTCACCGTCATGGTGCAGGCTGATGGCGCACGCGTGAACCCGGCCCAGGTGGGCCGCGCCTTCGAGCGCATCCTGGGTGCGCCGGTCACCCGGTTCGCGCCGGTGCAGGACGGCAATCTCAAGCTCGAGACCACGGGCTCGACGGCGTTTCAGCTTGAACGTGCCGCCCTCAGGTCCACCATGGGGCGCTATGGTGCCTGGGCCTGGACGCTGTTCACCGGCATTGCCCAACGCATCGCCGAGCGCAAGCAGTCGAAGATCGGCAGCTACGACGCCCCGAAGTACCGCAACGAGCTCAAGGCCAACACCGATTTCCGCAAGTTCGACGGCATGCTGCGGCTGGTCATCGACGTGACGCGCGACCAGGCGTCCGAACTGGAAGATTACCTTCACCGTGCCGCCGCCAAGGGCGATCTCGCCTTCGGCAGCTGGCGCTCTGACGCCGCCTTGATGACCTGCCTCGTCTTCGACCTGGACCACAGCCTGCACGTCCACTTCATCGACGGCGCCGACGGCGGCTATACTCAGGCCGCCAAGGCCATGAAGGCAGCCATCGCTGCCCGCAAGGTCAGATGAAGGGCAACTCGCACAAGGTGCCGTTGACCGGCTTGCCATCGCGGATCACCTGAACCGCATCGCCGGGTTTGGCGTCCACCGACACCAGCGCAAAGCCGATGTTCTGCTTCAGCCGCCAGGACCAGACGATGTTGGTCATGCCGCCGATCTTCTGATTGCCCTGCATGATGTCGAACCAGTGGAATGCCGTCATGATCGGCTCGCTGCCCTCAAGCCTGACGCCAAGCTGGTGACGCTTTGGCCCGTCGGCCTTGATCTTGCGCAGCGCCTGAATGCCGACCACGTCATCCGGCACGTCGAGGTCGACATACTTGCCCATGCGCACTTCGTACGGGTTGGTCTGGCCGTCGGTATCGCCACCAAACGACAACAGGCCGCTTTCGACACGTTCGCACGCGTTGGGGTTGCCCGGCCCGATGTCCCACGGCTTGCCGGCTTCCTTGACCATGTTCCACAGCTGCGTGCCCTTCGATCCGTCCATGAGGTAGATCTCGAAGCCGCCCTGCTTCGACCAGCCCGAGCGCGCCACCGCCACCGGAATGCCCTCGATCTCGGTCTCCTTGAACCAGAAATACTTCAGCTCCTTCACCCAGTCGCCGAACATCGAGGCGATCACGGCTTCCGCTTTCGGCCCCTGTACCGCCAGCGGAGACACGTCCGGCTCTGAAATCTCGACGTTCAGTCCACGCTCGGCGGCAACGGCCTGCGCCCAGAACCAGATGTTGGAGTCGGCAATCGAGAACCAGTACAGGTCGTCGGCGAGCTTGAGCAGGATCGGGTCGTTGATCAGCACGCCGTGGTGATTGCACAGCGCCACGTATTTGCCCTGCCCCACCGCGCACTTCGACAGGTCACGCGGCGAGAGGATCTGCGCCAGCTTGCCGGCATCGGGGCCCTTGAGCTGCACCTGACGTTCCACCGCCACGTCCCACATGGAAACGCCGTTGATGATGCGCCAGTACTCTTCTTCCGGCTTGCCGAACCCGGTTGGCATCAGCATGTGGTTGTAGGTGGTGAAGCTGGTCACACCATCGGTAACGGTTGCCTCGAAGAATGGCGATGGGCGAAGGCGGGCGGACGGAAAAATCGAGAACATGGCGCAACTCCTGCATCTGTGACTGGCGGTGCATTGGCACGGACGCATGCGTAGCGAAAGCCCAATCGCGAACAGCCGGCATCAAAAGCCGCCCGATTTTTCACCGGTTGACACATGGCCAATCTATGTTGGGCTGAGCCCAACCGGTCGCATGGTCACCGCGCTCAGTCCGCCGACAGCTCGGTAACCTCGCGCCGGAACGGCAGCGCGTCGCCACGGTCGGGTCCATCAAGTTCGCGCGCATAGCGATGACCCGCATAGGTCGCCCAGGCAATCGGTCCCGGCGCTTCGGCATCACCGAACATCTTCACCGACCGGATGCCCGCATCGGTCCAATCAGCCTCCCGCGCCAGCAGGTCGCGGTACAGCATGTCATCCGGCATCTGCGAGGCAACCATCACAACGGCATCACACTCGTGCACTTGCGTCCGGCCCGTGTAGACGCAGTTGCTGGTCACCGAACCAGCGCCAATTTCCGTAACGCCCCGGTTCAGCACGATCTCCACGCCAAGCTCTGCCAGCCGCGCATGGACAAAGCCCTGGTCGAGGCTGTTGCGCATCCAGTCGGACACATAGGCCGACGGCGTGATGATCGTGACATCGGCCCCCTTGCTTGCCGCTAGTTCAGCCAGCACGCCGCCCATGTAGTAATGATCGTCGTCGAACACGATCACCTTGCCCGATGGCACATCGCCCGCCATCAGGTCGTCTGGCGTGTAGACTTTCGCACCATCCGCAATGGGCATCGCCACCACGTGCTGCCGGGCCACGCCGTCGCGTCGCCATTTCGCACCGGTGGCAATGGCTACGTTCTCGAAGCCGAACTCCAGCACCTGGTCTGCCGACAGTGCGCTTTCGAGATAAATCTCGACGTTGCCGCGTTGCTTCAACTGGTACTCGCGATAATCGCGAACCCGACCCCAGGCACTCAGGCCCGGCAGCCGGCACTCGCGCACCACCCGCCCGCCAAGTTCTCCTGAAGCTTCGGCAATCGCCACGTCGTAGCCACGCCGCGCCAGCGCCCACGCGGCCTCGAGACCGGCTGGCCCTGCCCCCACCACCAGCACGTTGGAGCTCGCGCCCTTCGCGTTCATCACCTCCGGATGCCAGCCCTTGCGCCATTCCTCCATGAAGGTCGGGTTCTGCGTACAGCGCGAGATCGACATGGTCATGTCGCCCGTGACGCAGATATTGCAGCCGATGCACTCGCGGATGTTCTCGATGCGGCCCTCCTCCACCTTCTTCGGCAGGAACGGATCGGCAATCGAGGGCCGGGCACACCCGATCAGGTCGAGCACGCCGGTCCTGATCTGCTTCACCATCACGTCCGGCGAGGTGAACCGTCCGACGCCGACGACCGGTTTCGATGACAGCTCACGGATGCCCTTCACAAGCTCCGCCTGCGCTGCTTCTTCCTTGAACCGCGACGTACCGGAGCAGTCCTCCCATGTACCGTGCGCCAAGTCCCAAAGGTCCGGCAGATCACGGTTCATCTCGATGAAGTCGCGCACCTCCGCGTTGCTGAAACCGAGATCGCCGATGGTCTCGTCAAGGCTCACCCGCAGCGTTATGCCCATCGTGTCGCCCACCGCATCGCGGATGTCGCCGACCACCTCGCGCACGAACCGCGAGCGGTTCTCGAGGCTGCCGCCATACTCGTCACTGCGCTGGTTGGTGGCTCGGCTCAGGAAATGCTGGAAAATGCCGAAGCCGTGCGCGCCATACAGGCAGATCAGGTCGAATCCGGCCGACTTCGACCGTTTCGCCGCGTTGACGAACCAGCGGCGCAGGTCGCTGATCTCTTTCGTGGTCAGAGCTCGCGCACTGACCGGGTCGTTGGTGAACGTTCGGATCGGCAGCGCCGTCGGCGCCAGCGGCACCTCGCGGGTATAGAAGTTCGGCCCGTTCACGCCCGAATAGGCAAGCTGGATGCCGGCCAGCGCCCCATGCGTCTTCATTGCCTCCGACATCTTGCGAAGGGCCGGAATGTCCTTGTCTTCCCAAAGCCTCAGCTCGATGAACGGGGTGATTTCCGATGTCTGATGCATCTCGCACTGCTCGGTGAAGATCACCCCCCATCCGCCTTCCGCCTTGATGCCGCGCATGGCGGCGGCCGCAGAC
Organism: Alphaproteobacteria bacterium; assembly: GCA_024642465.1. GTDB lineage: Bacteria > Pseudomonadota > Alphaproteobacteria > Rhizobiales > Aestuariivirgaceae > Anderseniella. The sequence goes on along the minus strand of JAHEBA010000099.1, from coordinate 4,348 downwards.
GGGTCACGATAACCGCCGCCATTGCAATGCGGCACTTGGTAGAAACGGTTCTTCGCCGTAAGCGGGCCGATCTTCACTGGCTCGAACAGGACGTCATATCTTTGGTCGCGCATGGATTCACCGCCTCCTGTGCCGGAGCCTGCCAAATCTGCCCGCCCGAATAAAGCCTGCCTTGCCTAACCACGCCTTAGGCAATACTTGCGCCGCTCTCATGCGCCACGCCACAATGATCGTGCTTGATTCACCGGGTGCGGGGCTGGGAACGAAATGGCGCTGATGCTGCAAAGCCTGCTGGGGCTGATCGTCATTCCTCTCATTGCCTGGATGCTGTCGGAGAACCGGCGCGCCTTGCCACTTGCCACTGTGGTCCGCTTTGCCGCCACCGGGATCACGCTACAGTTCCTTATCGCCGGCCTGTTAATCCTCGTGCCGCCCGCCGCTAGCCTGTTCGGCCTTCTGGCCAGCGCCGTCGCCGCGCTCCAGGCCGCCACCGGCGAAGGCATGAAATTCCTGTTCGGATACCTGGCGGGAGGGCCTTCTCCCTTTCCTGTCACCGACCCGTCGAAGGGCTTCATTCTGGCGCTGCAGGCGCTGCCGCTCGTCGTCATCGTCTCGGTGCTGTCCCGGCTGCTCTATCACTGGGGCATCATGCAGCGCATGGTCGGCTTTCTGGGCAAACTGCTGATGCGCACCATGGGCGTCTCCGGCCCGCTCGGCACTACAGCCGCCGCCAACATCTTCGTCGGCATGGTCGAGGCGCCGCTGTTGGCCCGTCCCTATCTCGAAACCATGAGCCGCGGCGGCCTGTTCGCGGTGATGACCACCGGCATGGCCACGGTCGCCGGCACCGTCATGGCGCTCTATGCGAGCTTCCTCGAACCGGTCCTGCCGGGCGCGGTCGGTCACCTGCTCGTCGCCTCGCTGATGAGCGCGCCCGCCGCCCTCCTGCTTGCACGCTTGATGGTGCCGTGGGGCGATGATGCAGGCACCGGGCACGATGCTGACCTGGGTGAAGTCGAACCCGGCACCGGCAGCGTCATGGACGCCATCGCCACCGGCACCACCGACGGCGCACGCCTGCTGGTCTCCATTGCCGCCATGCTGCTGGTCATGGTCGCAATTGTCGCCCTCGCCAACATGGCGCTCGGCGCCGCCACGGCTCCGCTTGGCCTCAACCTGAGTGTGGAGAAGGTTTTTGGCTGGGTCCTGACGCCGCTCGCGCTGATCATCGGCATCGAGTGGAGCGAAGCCGCCCAGGCCGGGCAGCTTATCGGCATCAAGACGGTGCTCAACGAGTTGCTGGCCTATGTCCAGCTCGCGGCAACCGGACCGGAGGCAATGTCCGGGCGCACCCGCCTGATCCTCACCTATGCCCTGTGCGGCTTTGCCAACTTCGGCTCTCTCGGCATCATGACCGGCGGCCTTATCGCCATGTGCCCGGCCCGGCGGACCGACATTCTGGCACTCGGCCCACGCTCGCTGATCTCCGGCACGCTGGCCACATTGATGACCGGCGCCGTCATTGGCGTCATCACCGTGCCGTCGTGAACTTGTTCCGGTTCAGCCGCTGAACGTCGGCAGCCCCAGCACGTCGCGAACCCTCGGCACCTGGTCGATGGCCCAGCGCATCTGTTGCAGATGAAAGCTGTCCAGTTGCTTGGGGTCGACCTTGTTGCCAAGCTTGAGCCCGGCCTCGATGTCGCGCAGCTGCTGGCGCAGGATCAGGTCGAGGATCACCCGGTGCGCCTCGATCAGGTCGTCGGCAATGTGCATCCCCTCCACGCCCATGTCGCGCGCGGCAGCAAGCCGGGCAGGCGTCGAGCGGACCATGAAACCGTGGCGCAGCGCCAGCACGCGGGCGCACGAGAACAACGGCAGCAGACCGCACTTCTTCAGGTCGACCCGCCCGTCATCGAGCTTGAACCGCCCGAGCCATCCAACCGGCGACTCGAAGTCGCCCGTTCGCAATCCCATGGCGCGCAGGAAATCCCTGGCCGTGCCGGCCGCCGTGATCGCATCGCTCACCAGGTCCTTCAACATGGCCTCGTCGCCATGCACGCTGACAGCATCGAAGAAGATGTCGGAATCGAGGATGTCGTCGGGCCGCGACTTGGTCAGCCATTCCGACACCGTGTCCCGCCAGCATGCGATGTCCTTACGCCAGGCCGGATGCGAGGCCATGATGTTGCCCTTGCAATAGCTCACCCCGGCATCGTTCAGCGTGTCGGCAACGATCTGGCCAAGCTGGGCAAACCACGCATCCACGGTGCCGCCTTCCTCCCCGTCCTCGTAGACGATGGCATTGTCCTGGTCCATTGCCAGCAGGCTCTCGCCGCGCCCGCCCGAGCCGAGCACGAACATCGCGTACCGCTGCGGCGGCTCGCCCTTGCCCTGCTTCTGCATCTGCTCTTCGGCCAGTACGCAGGCGCGCGCCGTCAGCGCCCGCAATTCGCGCGAAACGACCGATGCGATGTCTCTCGAGTCGACGTCTTCGGACACCAGTCCGCGCACCACGGTCGTCAGGCCAGCCCATACCCGCCCAAGCTCCGCAGGGGTTCTGGCCTGATCGATGCTATCGCCCAGCAGGGCGGCACCGCCAGCACGCTGCTTCAGCAGGTCGCGCGCGCTCAGCGCGCCGGTCAGTTCGCCGGCCTCGTCGACGACGCCCAGGTGACGAAACCCGCCACCGGTCATGGTGGTGACGGCGCGATACACGAACTCGTCCTGATTGATCGACACCAGCGGAAACTTGGCCAGCGAACTGACCGGCTGCGACAGGACCCCGGCGCCATCGGAATCGATGCCGCGCAGCACGTCCCGCTCGGTCATGATGCCATGCGCCTCGCCCCGCCCGGCCGGCTTCACGAACACCGAACTGGTCTGCTTCGCCATCATCTGCGCCAACGCCGCCGACACCGTCATGCCGCGTTCGACGATCTGCGGGCTCGGGTGCATCACGTCGCGCACCCGGTGCCGGTAGGGGTAGCTGTCGATGCGCATGTATTCGCTCACCGCCGCCGGCCTGGTCCGGTCGGCACGCACCACGTCGTGCCAACCGGCCTGCGCCTCGGTGGTCAGGCGCGAGCCCAGCGACAGGCAGGCGCGTTCGGCTTGTGACAGCGTCACGATGCCCTTGTGCTTGAGCCTGGGAATGAGCCGCTGGAACACCTGCAGCGTAAGCTCCGCGTCCGCCACCGCCCGGTGACGGTCGCCAATCTCGACCCCCATCCAGCCCGCCGCCATGTCGAGCGACTGGTCCGGCAACTCCGGCGCCAGCAGCTGCACCAGGTGGCGCACGTCCAGACTGCGCGGCGCATTCCACTTGACGCCATGGCGCTCGTGCTCGGCCTTGAGGATGCCGAGATCGAAGCCGATGGAGTAGCCAAGCGCCACCGAATTGCCGCACCAGGACGCGAAAGCCGCCATGACCGGCTTGAACGTCTCGGCGCCGGCAACGTCGGCATCGGTAATGGTATGGATTGCGGTGGAGGCCGCCGGTATCGGCACCTGCGGATTGATCAGCCGCGAGAAATCATCCTCGCGCAACGCCTTGCCGTCGACGACCCGGATGGCCCCGATCTCGATGACCCTGTCTTCTCCGACATTGAGGCCCGTGGTCTCGGTATCCATCACGACAGCCGGCACCATCGCCAGCGGCAGGCCCGACAGGCCGGTCCTTTGCACGATGAATGACATTGGCCTGATGCCCCTCCTTCAGCAGACCCGGATGATCAAATACTCATACCGGTTCCGGACATGCCGGGCCTTGCGCAAGATCAACTGCCGGAGGTCTGCTGCTGCACTTCGCGTACGATCGCGGGCGAAACGAGCCGTGCCGCAAACTCCTGGCGCACTTCAATCCAGGCAAATTTCATCGAGTTCTCGACGATTTCACCGTCAAATTTCTTGAGTTCGTCGGCAATCGGCGACCATTTCAGCAGGGCAGCGGGGCTGCGGCTGAAGTTTTCAGCCTTGAGCGCCCCGAAATTCCAGTCGGTTCCTTCGAGCCGCTTGCCGAACTCCGCCCGCGCAAGGCGCGAGTCGAGCCCGTGCGCTGCGTTCACTTCCTCGTTCTCGGCGAGGCCGTGATCATATACCCGGCGTGCGATGGCGGCCCTTGCGTCATCGGAGACCGCATCGCCCTCCAGCGCGGCGGCGACCGCATGGATGGTCAGGTCGGACAGGCTGGCGGCAAATATCTGCGCCGCGGCGATATTGATCGACTGCCGGTACACCTCGTCGGCAAAGACGGTTGGCCACTTCGTCCCCATGCGGGTCTTGAGATAGCCGTACAGCTTCTTCTGGGTCACGAAAGCCGCGCGCGTGGAAACGAATCGCTGCAACGCGG
>JAHEBA010000250.1 GCA_024642465.1 Alphaproteobacteria bacterium | reverse complement strand
CACCTGCAGATCTGCAGTCACCGCCAACCACGGCGCCAGTTGCATCTTGTAGTACACCTCCAGCCCGGCCGCATCTTCCAGCTCAGGCAAGCCTAACTTGGGATCTAACTCGCTGGCAGCATCGACAAGAGCAATGAAGTCATCGCTCAAGCCCTGATAGAAGAACCCGATGCCGACGCTATCCTCATCCCGACTGGCAATTCCATTGATCTCAAGGGCAACACTGGCTGTCCACTGGATCGGGTTAGGATTGGCATCAGTGACCGTGAACTGGCCTGAAAGCCCAACATTCCGATTGGGATTTGCAGCATCGGCCCACAGCATCTGATCGAATGCATAGCCCACCATCCAGGTACCGGGCTCTTGGTCAATAACGAGGCCTTCACCAGGGTTTATCGTCCAGCCTGATGGATCAATGGTATTGAAGTTCTTGGTGCTGTAATTGCCAAAAATCGTGCTGTTTCCGGCTAAGCCGCCGACATCATAGAAGAACCGCCACAAGCCCAGCACAACGGCACCATCACCAAACAGGTTATCAAACCCGCTGGTCGCAGCGCTATTCTGGGTATCATAGACAAACAGCGCGCCTTCGACCTCACGGCCGCGGTTTTTCATCAGGCCGGCACCCATGATGGACAAGTTGGTACTTCCGACAAAACCCATCGGCAGCACCAGGGCGGTGTTCATGAACTTCTCCACCCCACGGCCGGTATGGAGAACCATGTCCATGAGATCGATGCCATTGAACTTGCCCCCGGCAATCGACCAGCCATCGTCCGTAATCCGTTGGCTCAGCATCCACCCTGTCAGATGGGAATGCTGCGCTGGTGCATCGGGGTAGAGCATGTTGACATTCGGCGGCGTCAGACCAGCCACTGTATTGACGTCATGCCCGAACCGGGTTTCGCCGTGGATCACGGCGGTAAAGCCTTTCAGCCCCGCCTCATCACCAAGGAAAATCAACTGGTAATCGGCTTTGCCACCGTACTCCCCGTCCTTGTCGCCAGTGCCGCTCATAAGCCCCTGATAGAATTGGGTCAGTTCGATATCCAGAATAACGCCATGCGCAGCCAGTTGATCTCGCGCCCCACCCCAGTTTCCCGTCAGATATCTCTGACCGAATAGGCCGGGTTCCGCTTGTTCGGAAGGCGCCGAAAGGTCCGCTGCATATGTCGACGAAGAGCCCAGCGCTGCAGCAGCGATAGAAATGGCAAACACCAAGCTATTTGATAAGTTTCTCGAAAGCAAACCCACTACCCCTCTCCCAGTCACCCCCAGCACAGACCGCTTCGACTTTGGGGCTAAGAAACCGTCAGATGCAAGCAAACTTCTCCGAAAGTGGAAGAATCGGATATAAAAACTTGGGTTCAAACATCTTATGTGACCCCGTACCGACCAAAGAAGTTATTTGCCGTCTCGGGGCACGCTGTCTAATGGCAAATCACGCCAATGCGGTATCGAAGAATCCCTGCTGCAGCGTTCTCGATCACACACAGCTTTGTCATCCACGGTGTACTTCGCTGCTTTGAAGAGCTGGGCGGAGACGGAAGAGCGCACCGCCCTATGCTGCGGGAAGACGAAACGGAACCTCGCCTACTTCGTCGCCCTGGCAGCAGTCTTCATCTTGGTCAAATCCGTCCCCACCGCCTATTTGCGCGTCATGGTCGCCAGGGTATCGGACGGTTTCTCCTTGAACCGTGCTCGGTAATCTGCTGCGAAGCGGCCAAAGTGTAAGATTCCCAGCGACAGGGCGACATCCTTGACAAGAGCGGGAGGGTTCGATTGGTCGAGCAGTCGTGCCCTGGCTTCCGAGAGGCGGCGTGCGTGCAGATAGGCCATGGGTGATATACCGAGAACGTCATGGAAGCACTTGCTCAGCCAAGTATGGCCGACACCGCTGGCATCGCAAAGCTGCGCTAGTGAGACACCTTCACCGCGCTGTGCGTCATGCGCGCGGACCGCGGCGCGCACGATCTGCATTGACTGAAATCGGTCGGGATCACGGCTTACGCTATTGGCGGACTGGGATAACATCAGCGATGAAAGAAGCGAGATGAAATCGCTCTCCACAGTTTCGGGCAGGATGAATCTCCCTTGTTCCAGAGGATAACACGAGGCCGAGTACATCGCCGCCAGAGCGGCTTGCATCAGGGTGTCCGACTGCGCCCTGTCCAGGGCCAGACGATGACCATGAAGCGGTGGAACATCTGCCCCACCCGACAGAGCGCGTATTGCCCGCTCCAGCCGCGACCGGCGGATGCCGATCGCCAACGTGTTGCGGCACTTGCCTGCCGTGGTGTAGCCGCTGGGGTTACTTGAGATGAAGACATCCCCCGGACGCGCGGCGGCGCCGTTGAACAGAAAATCATCGCGGTAGTCGAGCGTGAGCATCAAACTGACCCACGCTGGATCCGGCACTATGTGGGCAATCATTTTTGGCAATACCCGGGTCTGGATCAGCACCAAATCGCGACCAACTGCCGTTCTGGTGTAAAATTCACCCCTGCCAGAGCCAAGCTGCACGGTCTCCGTTTCGAGCACGGGAAGCCCTGCCACGTGCCCCCCCAAGCGGCGGCCTGTTCGGTAGGTCATCCGATCAGCTGACTTGATTTTCTCGCTCTGACCCAAGCCCGTCAAACCTCCCAAAATTTCCATGCACTGTAAGATCCGGATATCGAATTTCAAGCGACAGGGATCTTGCACTGTTACGCTTTTCACGAAAGCTGGGCATCACCTTGCCCCAATGATCCTATGGCTGTCCGGTTGCGGAACCGGACATCACAATGGAAAGGTGGTTTTTGATGTTCAGATCTACTTTCGCAATTTCAGC
>JAHEBA010000249.1 GCA_024642465.1 Alphaproteobacteria bacterium | reverse complement strand
GACGGCTTGAGCCTGAGCGCCTGGTCGTTGCGCCACAACGACTTCAGCAGGATCATCGGCGCGGCCGGTGAGGCCCAGGCATAGGCATGGCCCGGCGCGATCATGCCGGCATTGCCGAAACTGGTGAAGTCGGCAGCACCCGCTTCGCGGTCCACCACCGTCACCTCGTGTCCGTCGCGCCACAGCTCATAGGCCATGGTGACGCCGACAATTCCGGCTCCCAGTACCAGCGCCTTCGCCATGCCCCGCCCCCGCGTCCGTCAGATTGCAGCTTCGATCATGATCTCGACGTCGAGACCGGCGGCGGCCAGCTTCGCCGAATGCACCGCTGCACGGCATGGCGTCTGCCCCGGCACCACCCACTTGTCCCAGACCGTGTTCATTTCCGCCCAGGTACCCATGTCGGTCAGCCAGATCACCGCCTTGATGATCTTCGTCTTGTCGCTGCCGGCCTGCGCCAGAGTCTCGTCGATCTGGGCCAGGATGTCGGCGGTCTGCTCGGCAACCGTTCCACCCACGGCCTTCTCGGCCACGTAACCCGACAGGTACACCTTGTCGCCGTGCACGATGGCGTCCGTCATGCGGTTGCCCGCCCCGAGTCTGTTCAATGTCATGATTTTTCTCGTCCTTTTTTCTGGTGGATTCGCGCAACCGTCTGGATGCTTTTTGCGCAAGTTTCAATCAGATTCCGTCACGCTCCGGCCACTGCCTGCTTGAACCTGAGCCGGATGGCATGTCCATCGCGCTCGGGCAATACCCGCGGCAGCTCGCTGGCACTAGTTTTCAGCACCGCCAGCACTGGGCCCTTTTCTTCCAGCAAGAGCTGCCGGACTTCTGCAAGTTCCTCATGTTTTCGCGCCGTCAGAACCTTGCGGAAGCCGCACGCCAGCGCCACCGCGGCCAGATTGGTGGTAAGCCCTGTATGGCTCGCTTGCCCGCCTGTTTCGCCGAAGGCCTCGTTGTCGATCACCAGGATTGCAAGGTTTTCTGGCTGCTTCGCACCGATTGTCGCCAAACTTCCCATGCCCATCAGCATCTCACCGTCGCCGGTGATCACCGCCGCCCGGTTGGAGGGCCTGGCCTGCGCCAACCCGAGGCCCATCGACGCCGCCCCGCCCATCGCACCCCACAGATAGAAGTTGCGGCCAACGTCGCCTACCGCCGCCACGTCGTAGGTCGGCGAGCCGAGACCCGTCACCACCAGCAGGTTGTCCGGCCGGTCCTTCAGAAGTTCGCCAACAGCTTCCCGCCGCTCGATCATCGCTTCCCGCCCCTCAGAATGTCTTCGCGCCGATCAGCCGCTGCGACAGCAGCACCGCCACCGCGCAATTGCTGTCATATGCAAGCCGCAACGCAGAACCGGTCATCCCGGCCGCATCATCGCCCGTATCGGCCCGGTAAACGATGAAACCGAACCGCTTGAACGTGTCTTGCGTGGCCTGCCCCATTGGCACCTGCCACGGATTGAACTCGGCCCATTCGCCGCGCATCGTCACCAGCGTCACGAACGGAAACCGGCACGAGGCCAGCAGCGAGAACATGTTCACGCAGTTGCCGACGCCCGACGACTGCATCAGCATCACGCCTCGCTGGCCCCCAAGCTCCGCGCCCGCCAGCAGCGCCACGCCTTCTTCTTCCGTCGTCAGCACCGTGCAGTCGATTGCATCGTCCGCATGACACGCCTTGATCAGCGAGGCATGACCGGCATCGGGCACATAGGCCATCTGCTGCACGCCGCAGGCCTTGAACTGGCCGAAGATGCCGGCGCGCCAGTCACCCTCGGCAAACGAAAACCCCGCCATCGTTTAGCCCGCGTCCTTGAACCGGGCCTTCGGCACCCCGGCCCGCTCGCACCAGTGGTCCAGCGCCGACGAGAAGTCGCGCTCGGCATAACCACCTGCCTTGGCCAGCGACAGCGACTCGCGCACAGACGCCGCCAGCGGCACCGGCGCGTTCACGGCGTTGGCAGCGTTGCAGATGAGCAACATGTCCTTGTGGGCAAGGGTCACCCTGAACCCTGGCTCGGTATCGCCTTTCAGCACCTTGTTGGCATAGGCCACCTTGAGTTGGCCGTTGGTACCCGTTGTGCCGTTGAGCACGCCGAACGTGGTCTCGAGATCGAGACCGAAGGCTTGCGACAGCGTCAGCACTTCGGCGTTCATCTGGCACAGGCCGATGGTCAGGAAATTGTTGACCAGCTTGGTGCGGGTGCCGGTGCCCGGCCCGCCACAGTGATAGATGGTCGTGCCCATGGCTTCGAGCAGCGGCTTCACGCGGGCGAAATCGTCATCATGAGCGCCCACCATGAACAGGCTCTCGCCCGCCCACGCATGCGAGGCGAGCCGGCCCACCGGCGCATCGACGAAACCGATGCCTGCCTTGGCGAGTTCCGCCGCAAGTTTGTCGGAGGTTTCCGGATCAACCGTGCTCATGTCCATGACCAGCTGGCCCTCGCGGCCGTTGGCCAGCACGCCGTCCGGGCCCAGCACGACCTGCTCCACGTCGGCCGAGGCCGGCAGCATGGTGACCACCACGTCCGATGCCTTGGCAACGCCCGCAACAGAGCCTGCATTCTCCGCCCCCATCGACACCAGCCCCTCGACCGGCTCATTGCGAACGTCATAGACCGCCAGCTTGTGGCCCTTGCTCTGGAGCTGCCGGGCCATGCCCTCGCCCATGTGCCCAAGCCCGATAAATCCCGTTAGCCCCATCTGGACCAGCTCTCCCGGATTTCCTGATGTTATTGATTGCGTTGCAGCTTGCGTTGGCCTTGCTTTCCGCGTCAAGCTGCAACCGATGCATAGCGGAGTTGCGGCGATGAAACACGTCACCCTTCCGGACG
>JAHEBA010000248.1 GCA_024642465.1 Alphaproteobacteria bacterium | reverse complement strand
ACTCTGGGTGGCGCTGTTCCATTGGGCTGTTGGTGTTGGTCTGCAGGGGCATCACCGATCAGACTGTTGAACAAAGTGGTGAGAGACTGACCCTTGTGCTGCGAACTGTTTGGCCCGACTCGTCAGGTATCAAGCATTGTGCGGACGGTCTGAGGTCAGGGGAAATAAATGATATCTTCGTAGTCCAACGGTGCTTGAGCGAGTCCAAGACGTTCGGCCGGCGTTTTGCCATCCTTGCCAGGCAGAACGTAGTTGTGGACTGTGCGCATGATATCAAGCACCTTGGTAACATTCCCCGGATTGTACGGTGAGTAACCGTTCCAGATCCGGCCCTTGTTGGACTTGGAATGGATCGGCCGTTCAAGCAAGGAGAGTCGTCGGCGCACTCGGTTAAAAAACGAATCAACTCCGTGCAGGCTTGCCTTGTTGTAGAGCCAAGCTTTGAGGTCTTCGTTGTAGTCGCCAAGGTCGGTGAGGTAGGCCACTGCCTTCTCTGGCTCGCCCATGGTCGGGAAGGGATGGTCAAGCCACCGGTCCTGCCATTTTCCGTGCGCCGTCATAATGGCCAGACGTTCTTTGATTAGCTCTCGCTTGACCTCCTGCGGCTTCATGTCTGGGTGCGAGGCTTTTGCCTGCTCGAACACTGCCTTAGCGTCGTTATACCTGTGGCGTCTTTCATCCACTGTCAGCCCCTTGTTGATGCGGACATAGAAGACGTCTGCTGTGCGGCCCCGGATCTCGTCGTGGAATGCCGCCAGGCATGCTGCCCGGAGGCCAGGATCTTGGTCGATGAAGAAGCGCCACTTCTGGACATTGCCCAGCAGGCGTTTGAGGAAGAAAAAGTGCCCGTACATCGTGTACTCGCCATGAGTCTGCATGCCATATTCGGGGAGTCGCTCTAGAGATGATGGGGCATCGGGGCTTTCGATGTCGTCACGCGTCAACGCCGCAGCGTAGGTGTCATCGATCGCCGTTGACAGGCTAAGATTGTGCCGCTTCGTAGCCATTGACCTTGAGCTGGCTTCGTCGTGGTCGGTATTGAGCCAAAGACGGGCAAAGCGCCGATGCGGATAGGGCATGTGGAGGTCGCCATTGGTCTCGACTTCGGCCTGGATGGCTGCGGTGTCGAGCGAAGGGTCAAAGTTAAGATGCACACCAAAGCAGTAGTCATGTTCGTTGTCCACCGCTGCAATGGCCGATAATTGGATGTTGCGTTTGTCCTTGCGAACCAGCCAGTTCACCAGATAGTCCTGCCGATCCACACCGAGGTATAGTCGGCGGATGGCAAGGTTGGCTAAGGCGCGCTCCCTGTGGGCAGCAAATCCCTGGCACTGGCGATGGAAGAAGGCCAGGCGATGATAGAAGGTTTGGGGTGCGATGTCGGTGACTTCGATAATGCGTCGTACTGGCATCTTGTTGACCAGCAGTTTGAAAATGGTTTTGTTCTTATGATGATCCCTTTGCCGAGCGGTGGCCTTAGTGTTCCGGGAGAACGTTTTACCGCAGACGCTGCAACGCCAGCGGGGATTACCAATCGCGGTCTTTCCGAACGAGGCATACGCTTCGGCAATTCCGACGGGCACCTGATTGGTATGGTTGGCACAGGCCTCGTTGGGGCAGCACACCGCACCAGGAGGCGATAGGTAAGATACCATCCGCTCGACTTCTTCGACGATGCCGAGGTTGCTCTTGAGAGGAAATTCTACACGGCAGAACGTACAAATGCAGGATGCAACACGTTTGCTGCGCTCCAGGGTGTAGCGATTTTTCCCGCGGACCGATGTTTGTTCTGGCGCAACGCCGTAGTTCACGCAGAACGGCGACTTGCAATGGTTGACTTGGACCCCACCGTGCTCGGGAGGTATCCGGGGGTGGTTTCGATTAGACGTTGAGGAAGATTTCTCCTGCATGATCCAAAGTCAAAATAGCATTTAATATGTGCATCTTACATTCGTAAAACGCGCTGGATCAACAGATTAAGTTAACGGCTTGCAGATTTCCCGCATCCGGCTCTCGGACAAGACAGTCATGCCTTCGCACACGAAAGGTCATACGCAGTTCACCTGACTCTCACACAGGACCGTATTATCCCGGTGCACATCAATCGAGCGTTCTGCATATAACCGCCAATGCCACCACCTGGGTAGTCATTCGCTTCCCGGATCGCAACCCGGGTTCTTTCTTCACTTCAGCATGTAGTACCTTCCGCAGCGCTTGCACACATTTCAGGAGTTTCCTAGGGTTGCCCCAATCTCCCGTGCGTTGCCACTTTCAGCACCCGCCTTGAACCAAGGCCCCTTTCCTCCACCGGCATTACCCGGCTTCCCCGGTACTACGGGCCTTTCCGCCACCCCATAGCGCCCTATCTGACTGTCACCAGCCTCAGGTTGGTCGCCACGACCGACCACGCTATCGGGCTTCCCGTGTTGCGTGCGTTTCCCTCTTGTGTACATGCTGTCGCTACTACCCCGGCACAGGGACTGGGGGCACTGCCTTGCTCAATTCCCCCAGTCCTATCAGCCTTCCCCGCAATGGCGGGCAGGTCGGCCTGTGCAACGTCGTTTTCGAGGATTGCTCAGCGTTCACTCACGTTACGGCCTGTACACTCGCTGGATCATCTAAAATGACCCGTTACATCAGAGGCTTCAGCCACTTCGTTACCTCCATGACTGCTCCGATTGCTTCCGGCTGGAGCAACATCGCCGGGTGGGTCTCTCACCCACTGGAAAACGCCGCCTTTGCACGGCGCACACCCAACTCGGACCTACAGCAATCTGTCTTTACGGCATTCCGATGTGAGTTGAAATTACAATAACCAGGTAACTTTCTCTTGACGTATGTCAAGCTGCCACTCCCTCT
>JAHEBA010000098.1 GCA_024642465.1 Alphaproteobacteria bacterium | reverse complement strand
CATTCACCTGACGGTGGACGGCGATACGTTCCTGCCGGAGCTGCCGGAGAGCGAATGGCAAGAGGTGGAGCGGCGCGAGTTTCAGAAGGGGGAAAGGGATGATGCAGCGTTCACGCTGGTCATCCTCGACAGGGTGAAGCATGAGTGATCCGGCCGTCGTCATCGTCGGGGCAGGGGCTGCAGGCGTCGGGGCCGGGCTGGAGCTTCAGGCGAGGGGAATTCCGTTCGTCATCCTGGAAGCACAGGGCCGGGTGGGCGGACGCGCCTTCACCGACAAGACCTCTTTAGGGGTGGCCTGGGACCAGGGTTGCCACTGGCTGCACTGTGCCGACGTGAACCCGCTGGTTGACTGGGCGGACCGGCTTGGCGCCACATACCTGAAGGACCGGCGGGACGACTGGTTTGGCGTCTGGCGGGACGGCGGCTGGATGGACAAGGCCGGGCGGCAGCGGGTGCTGGACGAAACCTGGGCGCCGATCATGGCGCTGGCGGACATCGCTGCGCGGCCGCCGGATGTGTCGCTATCCAAAGTCATGGACCTGTCCGGCCAGCAGGGCGGGCTGCTGCGGCACTGGTTGCAGCTGATGTCGAGTGGCGATCCGGAGGCCGTGTCGGCGAGGGGCTATGCCGACTACGAGGACACCGAGACGAACTGGCCGGTGGTGTCGGGCTATGGCGACCTGATCGAGCGGATGGCGGCGGGGTTGCCGGTGCGGCTTAACACGCCCATCGCGGCCATAGACCAGGGTGCGAACCATGTGCGGATCGAGACGGCTAACGGTCATGTAAAAGCGCGCGCCTGTATCGTTACTGTGTCCACCAACGTGCTGCGCTCTGGAAACATCAGGTTCTCGCGGGGGTCCGCGCGGGAGCTGCTGGATCTCGTCGAGGACGTGCCGTGCGGTTGGTATGAAAAGGTGGCGATCCGGGTCAGTGGCGATCCGTTTGCCGTCGAGGGTCAGCGGGGTGGCAGCGTGCAGCTTGCCAATGATCACGTTGTCAATTTCCAGGTCAGTCCCTACTGGCCGGGTCTGGTGGTGGCCCACATTGCCGGTTCTACCGCCCGCGAACTGGCAGCGCAGGGGCCTGATGCGCTATGCGAGCATGCGCTGGAGGCGCTGGCAGCGGGCTGGGGATCGGCGGTGCGCAAGCAGGTACAGGCCGTGGCGCCGACCGGCTGGACGGACAATCCCCACGTGGGCGGCGCCTACAGCTATGCGAAGGCAGGCTGCGTGGGCAGCCGGCATGCAATGATCGAGGCGGATACGGGCAACGTGGCGTTTGCCGGCGAGGCGTTTTCGCGCAAGTGGCAGGCAACGGCGCATGGCGCCTACCAGTCGGGCCGCGATGTTGCAGGCAGGGTGGCAGACGCGCTAAAGCTCACCGCATGAGCCTTGCGGAAGACATCGTTGAGCTTGATGACAGCGTGGGCGGACCAAGCCTGCTGCGTGGGGCGCCGGACAGCGTGTCGTTCAACAAGCTGCGAAAGCGGCTGATACGGCAGGTGCGCCAGGCACTTGATGACTTCTCGATGATTTGCGGGCAGGCGGGCGAACGCTGGCTGGTTTGCCTGTCGGGCGGCAAGGACTCCTACGCGCTGCTGGCGATCCTGTCGGACCTCAAGTGGCGTGGATCGCTGCCGGTGGACCTGCTGGCGTGCAATCTCGATCAGGGCCAGCCGGGGTTTCCGAAGCACGTGTTGCCGGAGTTCCTGTCGGCGCACGGCATTGCCCATCGCATCGAATATCGCGACACCTATTCCATCGTGACCGAGAAGGTGCCGGAGGGCGGCACATACTGTGCGCTGTGTTCAAGGCTGCGGCGGGCGAACCTTTACCGGATCGCGCGCGAGGAGGGTTGCTCCGCAATCGTTCTGGGCCACCATCGCGAGGACATACTGGAAACCTTTTTCCTCAACCTGATGTATGCCGGGCGGCTTGAGGCGATGCCGCCAAAGCTGCGCAATGACGAAGGCGATCTCATGGTGCTGAGGCCGATGGCTTATGCAGCTGAGGACGACATTGCGAAGTTTTCTGCCGCGCTGCAGTTTCCGATCATCCCGTGCGACCTGTGCGGATCGCAGGACGGGCTCAAGCGAAACGCCATGAAGGCCATGCTGGAAGAGATGGAACGCCGACAACCGGGGCGCAAGGACACCATGCTGAAAGCCCTCATGAACGTGAAGTCCAGTCATTTACTTGACCGGAAATTGTTTGACTTTTCAGGGCTTTAGAAGACTTTCTCCGAACAATGAGTCAACCGTGGCAACGAAAAAGCCGCGCCCGGAGGCGCGGCTTCGTGTGTTGTGGCTGAAGGGGCGGCTTAGCCGGCCATCCACCAGCGCTCGCCGTTCTTGTGGCCGTCAAGTTCCCAGTTGTTCGCCCACTTTTCGGGCGTGCCGATCTTCTTTGACACGGCGTGGGTGTAGGCCATGAACATCGGGATGAGAGCGCCGCCGTCCTGATTGCAGAGGATCTGCATCTGGACGTACAACTCGCGGCGCTTCTTCTCGTCGAGCTCCGAACGGGCTTCCACGAGGAGCTTGTTGAACTCTTCGTTGGCCCACTTGGTTTCGTTCCAGTCGGCGCCCTTCGAGTAGACCTGAGAGAACATCCAGTCCTCGGTTGGACGGCCACCCCAGTAACCGGCACACCAAGGCTTCTTGAGCCAGACGTCATCCCAGTAGGCGTCGTCAGCTTCGCGCACCACTTCGATCTCGATGCCGGCCGCCTTGGCGCTTTCAGCATACAGCTGCGCTGCATCGACGGCGCCTTCGAAGCCCGTGTCGGCAACGTGGATCTGTACCTTCAGGTTTTCCATGCCTGCCTTCTTCAGGAACGACTTGGCCATTTCCGGATCGTACTGGCGCTGCGGCATTTCCTCGGCCGTGGCGCGGTAGATGTTTGCCGGACCGATTGGCGAGTCATTGCCGACTTCACCCTGGCCGAGAAGGATCTTCTGGACGAACTCTTCACGGTTGATGGCATGCTTGAGCGCCAGGCGAACATTGACGT
This sequence comes from Alphaproteobacteria bacterium, assembly GCA_024642465.1. Taxonomy (GTDB): domain Bacteria; phylum Pseudomonadota; class Alphaproteobacteria; order Rhizobiales; family Aestuariivirgaceae; genus Anderseniella. Next base: position 7,606 of record JAHEBA010000098.1, on the reverse strand, counting down.
CCGAGAACGGAGCCACGTCACAGTGCATCGGCAGCACCGCGTGCTTGTTGCCGGTCACCGGCTTGACCACGACGTTCGGGTCTTTTTCCAGCAGCGCTACTGTCTTCAGGTCGAGGTTAGACATGGAGTGCAGCGAGCCGGTGCGCACGCCGGTGGTGCGAGCGTTGGCATCGGCCACGAACAGGTTGTCGATGTCCTCGAAGAAGGCAGCGTTTTCCTTCCAGTAGTTCGGATTGCGCTTCACCTTGGTGGAAACGCCGGGCTCGAAGTTCTCGAGGCTGTAGCCGCCGGTGCCGACGCCGGATTCCCACTCCATCTTGCCGTCCTTGCCGGGGCAGATCATCAGGTGGTAGTCGGACACGATGAACGGCCAGTCGGCGTTGCCGCCTTCCAGTTCGAATATCACGTTGTCGCCGTCGGCCTTGACGTCCTTGATCTGCTTGACGAGGCCCTTGGCGCCGGACTTGGAGTCCTCACCGCGGTGGTGATTGAACGAGGCCACCACGTCATTGGCGTCCAAGGTCTTGCCGTTGTGGAATTCGACACCCTTGCGCAGCTTGAACACCCAGGTGGCGGCATCCGCGCTTTCCCAGCTTTCAGCCAGTTCCGAGCGCAACTGACCTTCCGGCGACATTTCCGTAAGGTTATTGCGCAGCTGGTTGCCGACGTTGATCATGTAGCTATCGTTGGTCTGTGCGGGGTCGAGCACGTCCTTGGTGCCGCCGCCCGTCAGAGCCTGGACAAAGGATCCGCCCTTCTGTGGCGTGGCCGCGCGGGCCTTGTCGAACATGGAACCTGCAACGGTTGCAGTGACACCGGCAGCGACGGCGTAGCGAATGAAATCGCGGCGCGACGTTTTAGGTGACTGCAATGCGTGCATCAGCTTGTCATCTGACTTCATCAGTTATCTCCCTTGATACGCTTGACCTGACCATTTTCCAGCCGGATCACGACAACACTGTAACGAAAGAGAACAATGTTTCCAGAGGATTTCTTGACCGGTGAGGTGGGTTGACGGCTGGTTGATGTCTGCTTCCCCGCTGTCTTGGTGGGCGGTTGCGCAGCGTGCCGTCCCGAAGCCGGCACGGCGATTGGCAGGTCCGCCTGTTCAATGGTGCCAACGTGTTATTCAATGCTGCCAACGTGTTACGACTGGTCAGCCATACTTGCAGGAAGAGGGCTTTTAGGTTGCAATTTCCGGCAGAATAGTACAGTCCGCTTCGATTTACCGCTTTCGGAAGCCGCTGAACCTGTATAGTCCTGCGTAGCAAGTTGGCGTATCAATTCGTTGAATTAAGTTCTTCAGCCACGGCGAACATCAACTACACAGGGTTCAAATCGTGCATGAGCGACTGATACAACTGCTGGAGGCAATCTCTTCCGCCGGTACGCCGGTCAGTGTGCAAGATCTGATCACGTTGACCGGTTTTCCGCGCACGAGCATCTACCGGAACATTTCAGCGCTGCTTGAGACCGGGCTGGTTGAAGAAGCCGGCCAGGGCAACCGTTATGTTCTCGGCATGCGATTTGTGAAAATCGCGTTGACCGGCAAGTCGGATTCCCACGTCATCAATGCGGTGACGCCGATGATGCAGAAAACGGTGCGCGCGCTGGCCGAGACGGCTTTCCTGTCACGCTATCGTGGCGGGAGGGTCGAACTCATCCACATTGCAACCCCAAGCGATCCAGCTGTGCCTTATGTCTACCCCGGGCTTGGCCAGCGCCCGGTTCATGCCTGCGCATCCGGCAAGGTCATTGCTGCGTTCATCGATCCGTCGTTGAGCGCCGGTATGCACGATGCCAACCCGATCCGCTACAACGAGCGGACGCTTACGTCAAAGCGGGAAATCGAGCGCGAACTGGACCGGGTGCGGCAAGACGGCTACGCGGTGTGCGACGGCGAAATGGAAGAAGGCGTGACCAGCGTGTCCGTGCCGATCATGATCGACAAGCTCGGCTCAGTGTTTGCGCTTGGCATCATCGGACCTGCTAGCCGCACCAAGAACATGATCCAGGACCGTATCTTGCCGGTGCTTCGCCGCGAGGCTGTGCGTGCGGCTGCTGCGATCCAGCATTGCTCGGCGATCGAGGCAGAAACCACAAACGCAGAAGTGCTAACAGCCGCCCGCCCCAAGCCTCAACTGGTCGAGTGACTCGCTTAGCTCGCCGCACCAGCGACATCGCAGAAACACACGCGCCAGACCTTCAAGGGCCCGGCGCGATTTGCTTTTATATCGAGAGCGGACGTCAGGAGCCCTTCGGCCAGACGAATTCGGGGCGCAGGCCTTCATAGACCGGACGGCCATCGTTCGGTTTCGGCACGCCGGTCGTCGGATCGTAGAAGGCGTGGTAGGTGGCTGGAAGGCTTTTTTCGTCGTAGCCCATCAGGTTCGGTACGATCACGCGGATGCGATGCTGCTTGTCATCGAGCATGATCGGCGTGCCGCAATCGGCGCACACGCACAGTTCCAGCGGGCCGTCCGGGTTCTGGTCGTTGAACGGCATTCGCTTAAGGCCCTTCTCGTTGTCGACCTTCAGGTCGCCATGGTTGAAGAACACCACGTGCGTCGTGGGTTGGCCTGTCACACGCTTGCAGACCGAGCAATGGCAGGTATGGTTGTCGATAGGTTCGGCATCCGAGTGGGTGTGGACGTGATTGCATCCACCGCTATGCTTATGGGCCATGCTTCCCTCCATTTATCATTGTTTTTGTACCGGACTGGACCGTTCAAGGTCGATCCCGGACCAAGCACTTTAGCTATAACGGTAGGTCAAGGCGAGAGATTTGTTACAAAGTGACCGCATTCCGGGACTTGCTATGCGGTGAGAACGTGCCTGAACGATTGTTCGCGGACATTGCGTCCGAATTTATTCCGTACGCATAAAATAACACCGGCAGTGCCCAAGGCATGTCGGTGGTCCTTCACCTTGGTGCCAGTTGCATAAGGTGCCTACTCGGTCGGCATGGTCGCCTGAATCTTGATGGCGCTGTACCATTGGGCGAGATTGGTTATGTCCTCGTCGCTGAGATCCTTGGCGATCACGGACATCATTTCGTGTTCCCGCTTGCCGCTTCGGAACGCCTTCAACTGGGTCTCAATATAAATCTGGCTTTCGCCCGCCAGATGCGGAGCGATCGGAATTTTCGCAATTCCATCAATGCCGTGGCAGACCTGACATTTGGCCTTGGCGAGGTTTTTGCCGGTGGTGGCGTCGGCGAGGGCGACATTGGGCAAAAGGCCAGCAGCGAGGGTTGCTGCGGCCAGAAGGCTCGGGACGATTCTCATCGGGCTGGTCCGCCTCTCGCTGGTTATGGTGGTGGCCGGTGCGCGAGCGGGTCGCGCACCGGCCTTAATAACCGTCAATCTCCGTAAGATATGCGGTAAACTGCTCCAGCAAAATCATCGGAGACGAGGATCGACCCATCGGCCAACTGGGCGATGTCGACCGGACGACCGGAGTATTCACCGTTGGCATTCAGCCAGCCCTCAGCAAAAACCTCGGTTCCGGCCGCGTTACCGTCGGCATCAAGCTTCGTGAACATTACCCGTGCTCCGACCGGCGTAGTCCGGTTCCAAGAGCCATGCTGTGCCGAGAAAATCCCACCTCGATATTTCTCGGGAAACTGCGTGCCAGTATAGAACGTCATTCCCAAGTCAGCTGCATGAGGAGCTGTCTCGACCTGCGGATCGACAACATCGGCCGGAATTTCCTCGTCTTTGTATTCGTTAGTCCTCACTTTGCCGCCGCCATACCAAGGGAATCCAAAGTTCTGGCCGGGACCCGTCGAGCGGTTTATCTCGCCAGGTGGGATGTCATCTCCCATGCCGTCAACCTGGTTGTCTGTAAACCACAAATCCCCATTAGCCGGATTGAAGTCCATGCCGACGGAATTGCGAATACCGCTTGCATAGACCTCCCGACCCGAGCCATCCCTATTCATTCGAATGATGCCGCCAATACCCCATTTCGCGTAGAGCTCGCGTTTTTCCTTCGGCGGAACGTTATAGGGTTGGCCAAGCGAAATGTAGAGTTTGTTATCCGGACCAATTCGGCACACTCGCGCTCCGTGATTGTAACTTTCTTCTTCGGGCGGAATCAACTCACCTTGCGGCACCACCACATCAACTGCGACATCCGGGTTCTCCCAGAAGAATTCTGCAGCTGGGTAGACAAGCACTCGGTTAGCTTCAACCGAGTACAGAAAACCATCCTTGGAGATGCAGACGCCGTTCGGTACCGCATAATCCAAGGGAGCAGCGAAAGCTTCCACATCCTCGGCAACGCGATCGCGATCACGATCAGCTAGCGTATAGATATCCACCTTTCGGGTCCCTACCCATACCACGGTTCCCTGCGGGGCAACGGCAATGTGACGTGCATCCGGCACAATCGCATATAAAGAAATCTTGAAGCCTGCCGGTAGTTTAATGTTTTCGAGGTTCTTCCTGATTTGATCTGCCTTGGGTCCAGTCTGAGGGACCAGCTTGTCCTCGAAAGAGGTGCCGGTTGTCTGAACGCTTCGCATCTTGTCAAGATTTGATTGGGCGTTTGCGACATTGCTTGTGATCGCCATAGAACTGGCTCCGGCCATCAGAATTGCAGTAAGCAGGTAACGCATCTTGTATCCTCCCAACAGGTTTTTTGTTTGCCGACCCATTGGGTTCTATCATTGGGCAGCAAAGCTAGCCTAAGGTAGTAGAGGACTACTACAATAGCCTAGTTTTTGCCTGTCGGAAGCGGAGCTAGTCAGGTGCCGTGACAGTGGTCGCTTTCGCCCCATGGAATGTGCGATAGATCGGTCATTTGGTCCTGATGATGGCCGGAATTTGCCGGGTCTCGCGGGTAGTTTCGGTAGTCATCAATAAGGACGATGTAGACTTCCTCGGCTGCCCCGATTCCGTTGGAGGAAAGCTACATTCGTTGAAGAAAATGTGAAGTCAGGATTCGGCGCTTGGTTTGTGCGTAACAGCTGCGCTCGCACATGGCCTAACCCGACAGTAGGAGACCTTGACATCGAGATCGGCGCTCTCGCGACCATGCTGTGTGGGTAATACCAGCCAGGATTACGAAGCCACCATCATCATGCTATCGGCACGCGACACGATGACCGAGCGGATCGAGGGCTTGTCGGCAGGGGCCGATGACTACGTGACCAAGCCGTTCGCGATTGAGGAGCTCCTGGCGTGCATTCAGTCTGCAGTGTCGTTGGCTAGATGAGGCAAGACCCGGCCCTGACGATGAACAGCTTTCGGCAGGACAGCTTAGCTATTGGTCTGCGACGCAGGAGGTTGGGATGGACGGCAAGCGGGTGGAACTGACCGAGCGCGAGGCCGATCTTATGCTCTACCTGATGCGTAATTATGCTCTACCTGATGCGTAATGAAGGCAGGCCACTTAGCAGGACTGACATCTTCGACGCTTTGTGGCAATCGCAGGGTGGCGTGGCGATCAACGTGGTAAACGTCTACATGGGCTATCTGCGTCGCAAGCTGGACAAGCTGAGTGGCGCAGCTCGGGACAGTATTCGCACGGTGCGAGGCAAGGGATTCATGTTCAGCCGTCCCGACTAGTTCGCGGCCGGGGCCCCTCTTCGTTCTGCTGCCTGCCGGGCATGCGCGGATGGCAGCTGACAGTGCAGACCTGCCATGTAGGCGAGATTATCGGTTTGTATCTTCCATATTGCACATGGCGGGCGCGCTGGCATGGCTGAAGTTCGACGACGAGGTGACGATACAGGTGCAGTTCAAAACGGTTCGTCTCGTTGTCTACAAATGGTGGGTGGAAGGCCTTGAGGATCGTGGTATTACCGGAACGATCACGATCAAGTAGTTCCGCCTCCTCACATGTTGCCCGCCCTCAAGATTACCAACGTGTCGCACAGCTTCGGACAGCGAAAGGCGCTGGACGACGTCGACCTCACGCTACAGCGCGGGGAGTACTGTTCGCTGCTTGGCCTGAACGGGGCCGGCAAGACCACGTTGTTCTCGCTGATCACCCGTCTCTACGACAACGTGAGCGGGTCGATCGAAGTGATGGGCCATGACGTACGCCGCGCGCCCACCAAGGCGTTGCAGCACTTGGGCGTGGTGTTCCAGAGCCGTACCGTCGATATCGACCTGACGGTGATGCAGAACCTGACCTATCACGCAGCTCTGCAGGGCATGCCGGCCTCGCTGGGCCGGCAACGGGCGATGGAAGAACTTGAGCGCATTGGGCTGAGCGACAGGGCGCACGACAAGGTGCGCAACCTCTCGGGCGGGCAGGCGAGGCGGGTCGAGATTGCCCGCGCGCTGGTGCACCGGCCAAGCCTGCTGCTGCTCGACGAGCCGACGATAGGGCTCGATGTCGGATCACGGCTCGACATCCAGAACCATGTCCGCCGGCTGATGAAGGAGGATGGCCTCGGCGTGCTTTGGGCCACGCACCTCATGGATGAGGTCGGTGAGAACGACACGGTCGTGGTGCTGCACAGGGGCAAGGTGCTTGCATCAGGTCCCACGAAGGACGTGATCCGGCAGGCCGGGGACAAGGATATCACGCAAGCCTTCACTATGCTGACGGACGAGAAGGTGCAGGAGGTGGCGGCATGAGTGCGCCGGCATTTCCCGAGCCTGTGACACGGCGTTTCGGCCTGGCCGAGTATCTGCGCTGCATGACCGGGATTGTCTGGCGCGAGGGGCTGCGCTTCATCCAGCAGCGCGGGCGCTTCATCGCCGCGCTGATCCGGCCGCTGGTGTGGCTGTTCATTTTTGCCGCCGGGTTCCGCTCGGTGCTGGGTGTGTCGATCATTCCGCCCTATTCGACCTATGTGCTGTACGAGGTCTACATCACGCCTGGGCTGATCGGCATGATCCAGCTGTTCAACGGCATGCAGTCGTCTCTCACCATGGTGTACGACCGGGAGGTAGGCACCATGCGCTCGCTTCTGGTCAGTCCGTTCCCGCGCTGGTTCCTGCTCACGTCAAAGCTGTTCGGCGGCGTGGCCGTGTCCGTGCTTCAGGTCTACGTGTTCCTGCTGATTGCCTGGTTCTGGGAAGTGCAGCCGCCGATTGCCGGGTATTTCGCGGTCTTGCCGGCGTTGATCCTGTCTGGCCTGATGCTTGGGAGCCTGGGACTGATGCTGTCGTCGGTCATCAAGCAGCTTGAGAACTTCGCGGGGGTGATGAACTTCGTGATCTTCCCCATGTTCTTCCTGTCGTCGGCGCTGTACCCATTATGGCGAATGAAGGAGGCGAGCTCCTTCCTTCACATGATCTGCCAGTTCAACCCCTTCACCTATGCGGTTGAACTGATCCGGTTCGCGCTCTACCTCGAGGTGGAGTGGTTCTCGCTGGTGGTGTCGCTGGCCTGCATGGTCGCGTTCCTTGCGCTGGCAGTATTTGCCTACAATCCATCCAAGGGGTTGATCGCGCGCCGCGGCGGCCCGGGAGGAGCAGTATAAGAAGGATTTCGATACAGTTTCTGACCGACGGGCTTGATCGGACCGCGAAAGAAATGGAACTAAAGGGGCTTTTTGCGACCGCCTTTGATATCGAGCTTGGCTTTCGCTGAGCTACGGCAGGGATCTGGGCAGCATTGCCAGTTTCCGGACTAGATTAGAAAA
>JAHEBA010000097.1 GCA_024642465.1 Alphaproteobacteria bacterium | reverse complement strand
GAATTCGCCACCGAAACCCGCGAGGAGCTTCTGTTCAACAAGGAGAAGCTGCTGGCCAACGGCGACCGGTGGGAGAGGGAAATCGCGGCGAATATCGCCATGGATGCGCCTTACCGCTGAAGCGGGCTGCGCACCCACCAGAGGGAATGGGCCCGCACCGGCCTGAACGAGCACAGGGGTTGAAGCAATGGCAGTGTCTGCCGCGTTCTTTTATCTGTTCTCCGCCATCGCGATAGCGTCGGCGGTGATGGTGATTGCCTCGCGCAATCCCGTGCACTCGGTGCTGTTCCTGATCCTGACCTTCTTCAACGCAGCCGGGCTGTTCCTGCTGCTGGGCGCCGAATTCCTCGCCATGATCCTGGTAGTGGTCTATGTGGGCGCCGTGGCGGTGCTGTTCCTGTTCGTGGTGATGATGCTCGACATCGACTTCGCCGAACTGCGCGAGGGTATTCTGCAGTATGCGCCGTTCGGCATGGTCGTCGGCCTAATATTGTTCACCGAACTGGCGCTGGTGGTTGGCGCATGGGGCCTTGCGCCTGAAATTACCCAGGTGATCGCCGCGCCCGCGCCGTCTGCCGCCGCACAGGTCAGCAACACCGAGGCGTTGGGGCAAATCCTGTACACGCGCTACATCTACTTCTTCCAGATGGCAGGCTTGGTGCTGCTGGTCGCGATGATCGGCGCCATCGTGCTGACGCTGCGCCACAAGGAAGGCGTCAAGCGCCAGAGCATTTCCGAACAGAACGCCCGCACCCCGGCAACCGCCGTGGAAGTGCGCAAGGTCAAGCCGGGGCAGGGGATCTGACGATCATGACCATCGGACTTGGACATTACCTCACCGTCGCCGCCATCCTGTTCACGATCGGCATCTTCGGCATTTTCCTCAACCGGAAGAACGTTATCATCATCCTGATGTCGATCGAACTGATGCTTCTGTCGGTCAACATCAACCTGGTCGCATTCTCCTCGTTCCTCGGCGACATGGTCGGCCAGGTGTTCGCGCTGCTGGTGCTGACCGTTGCAGCCGGCGAGGCAGCTATCGGCCTTGCCATTCTGGTGACCTACTTCCGCAACCGCGGCACCATCGCCGTTGAAGACATCAACATGATGAAGGGCTGACGGGACCTGCATTCGCCATGAACACCATCTTCCTTCTCATTGTCTTCCTGCCGCTACTGGGCGCCATTGTGGCCGGGGTCTTCGGCACCGCGCTGCTCAGGGGCACGCAGGACCATGCCGCCCATGCCCATCACGATGACGACCACCATCACGACCATGGGCCGTCATGGCCGATGTACCTCACCACCGCCTTCCTGATGATCTCGGCGGTGCTGGCGTGGGTTGCCTTCTTCGACGTGGCCATCCACGAGCAGACCTACAAGGTGCACGTGCTCGACTTCATCCGCTCCGGCGGCATGGCGGCTGACTGGGCGTTCCGCGTCGATACGCTGACCGCGGTGATGCTGGTCGTCGTGACCACCGTTTCCGCGCTCGTGCACATGTACTCGCTCGGTTACATGAGCCACGACCTGCATCCGCAGCGCTTCTTCAGCTACCTGTCGCTGTTCACCTTCGCCATGCTGATGCTGGTTACCTCCGACAACCTGGTGCAGATGTTCTTCGGCTGGGAAGGCGTGGGCCTTGCCTCCTACCTGCTGATCGGCTTCTGGTACAAGAAACCAAGCGCCAATGCCGCCGCCATCAAGGCGTTCGTGGTCAACCGCGTCGGCGACTTCGGCTTCGCGCTTGGCATCTTCGCCACCTTCATGATCTTCGGCTCGATCGAGTTCGACACCATCTTCGCCGCCGCCCCCGAGCAGGCCGGCAAGACCATGACCTTCCTGAACTGGGAAGTGGACGTCATGACCACGATCTGCCTGCTCCTGTTCATGGGCGCCATGGGCAAGTCGGCGCAGTTCCTGCTGCACACCTGGTTGCCGGACGCCATGGAAGGCCCGACGCCGGTGTCCGCGCTGATTCACGCCGCTACCATGGTGACGGCAGGCGTGTTCCTGGTGGCGCGCATGTCGCCGTTCTTCGAGCTGTCGCACACCGCGCTGACGGTGGTGACGGTGATCGGCGCGATCACTGCATTCTTCGCTGCAACCGTCGGCCTTGTGCAGAACGACATCAAGCGCGTCATCGCCTATTCGACCTGTTCGCAGCTGGGCTACATGTTCGTCGCGCTCGGCGTCGGCGCCTATGGCGTGGCGATCTTCCACCTGTTCACCCATGCCTTCTTCAAGGCGCTGCTGTTCCTCGGGTCCGGCTCGGTCATCCACGCCATGTCGGACGAGCAGGACATGCGCAACATGGGCGGGCTGATGCCACACCTGAAAGTCACCTGGGCAATGATGCTGATCGGCACCCTGGCGCTGACCGGCTTCCCGCTCACCGCCGGTTACTTCTCCAAGGACGCCATCATCGAAAGCGCTTTCGCGGCCCATGGCGGCGCGGGCACCTTCGGCTTCTGGCTGCTGGTGATCGCGGCCTGCTTCACCTCTTTCTATTCGTGGCGGCTGATGTTCATGACCTTCCACGGCAAGGCCCGGGCCAGCCGCGACGTGATGAACCACGTGCACGAGAGCCCGCAGGTGATGCTCATTCCGCTTTATGTGCTCGCCGTTGGCGCGCTGTTGGCGGGGGCCTTGTTCAAGGCATATTTCATCGGCCACGACGAGGCGCTGTTCTGGGGTAAAGCACTTTACCGCGCACCGGAGAACAATATCGTCGAGGAAATGCACCATGTGCCCGGCTGGGTGGTCTTGTCGCCGTTCGTGGCCATGGTGATCGGTTTTGGGGTGTCCTGGCTGTTCTACATCCGCCGTCCGGACCTGCCGGGCAAGCTGGCTGCCGCCAACGAGCCGGTCTACCAGTTCCTGCTGAACAAGTGGTACTTCGACGAGCTCTATGACCTGATCTTCGTGCGCCCGGCCAAGTGGCTTGGCCGCTTCCTGTGGAAGCAGGGCGACGGCTGGCTGATCGACGGTTTCGGACCTGACGGCATCTCCGCCCGCGTCATGGATACCACCAATCGCATCGTGAAGCTGCAGTCCGGCTTCGTCTACCACTACGCCTTCGCCATGCTGATCGGGGTCGTGTTCCTGATCACCTGGTTCATGTTCGCAGGAGCGCACTGATGACCGGCTGGTACATTCTTTCCACGCTCACCTTCCTGCCGCTCGTAGGTGCGCTGTTCATCCTGGTGATCCGGGGCGACGACGACGTTGCCCGGCGCAACATGCGCGCCACCGCCCTGTCGGTCACAGTGATCAACTTCCTCCTGTCGCTGCTGGCCTGGTCCAGCTTCGACCCGGCGCAGTCCGGCTTCCAGCTCGAGGACAAGGTGGTCTGGCTTGGCGGCCTGATGACCTATCATCTCGGCGTCGACGGCATTTCCATGCCGTTCGTCATGCTGACCGCCGCCATCATGCCGCTGTGCATCATCGCCAGCTGGAGCGTCACCAAGCGCGTCAAGGAATACATGATTGCCTTCCTGGTGCTCGAAACGCTGATGATCGGCGTGTTCTGCGCACTCGACCTTGTGCTTTTCTACCTGTTCTTCGAAGGCGGCCTGATCCCGATGTTCCTGATCATCGGCATCTGGGGCGGGGCGCGGCGCAACTACGCTGCCTTCAAGTTCTTCCTCTACACGCTGGCGGGCTCGGTGCTGATGCTGCTCGCGGTGATGGCCATGTATGCCCACACCGGCACGACGGACATCGCCGAAATCCTGTCGTCCAAGCAGTTCCCGGCGGCGATGCAGACCTGGCTGTGGCTGGCTTTCTTCGCTTCCTTTGCGGTGAAGATGCCGATGTGGCCGGTGCACACCTGGTTGCCGGACGCCCACGTGGAAGCGCCCACCGCTGGCTCCGTGGTGCTGGCGGCTATCCTGCTGAAGATGGGCGGCTACGGCTTCCTGCGGTTCTCGCTGCCAATGTTCCCGGTCGCGTCGGAAATGTTCGCGCCGATGGTGTTCGTGCTGTCGGTCGTCGCCATCGTCTACACCTCGCTGGTGGCGCTGATGCAGGAGGACATGAAGAAGCTGATCGCCTATTCGTCCGTCGCCCACATGGGCTTCGTGACCATGGGCATCTTCTCGCTGAACAAGCAGGGCATCGACGGCGCCATTTTCCAGATGATCAGCCATGGCTTCATCTCCGGCGCGCTGTTCCTGTGCGTTGGCGTGGTCTACGACCGCATCCACACCCGCGAAATCGCCGCCTATGGCGGTCTGGTCAACCGCATGCCGGCCTACGCGGCCGTCTTCCTGCTGTTCACCATGGCCAACGTGGGCCTGCCGGGCACGTCGGGCTTCGTCGGCGAATTCCTGACGCTGACCGGCGCGTTCAAGGCCAACACATGGGTCGCGTTCTTCGCCACGACGGGCGTCATCCTGTCGGCCGGCTATGCCCTCTGGCTCTACCGGCGCGTGGTGTTCGGCGTGTTGCAGAAGGATAGTCTGAAGGCGATCAAGGACATCACCCCGCGCGAAGCGATGACGCTGGTGCCGCTTGCCGCTGCAACGCTCTATTTCGGCGTATACCCGGTACCGATCATGGAGGCGGTGTCTGCGTCCGTCGACAACATCATCGGCCAGGTGCAGACAGGCATTGCCGCGCATGAAGCTGCCATCAAGGCCGCCATGCTGTCGCTCGGCAACTAAACGGATTTGTGAAGGTCAGGACTTGAAGCAATGAGCAACATTCTCGCAACCGCAGACGCGACCGCCGCACTGCCGGAGATATTCCTGGCCGTCGCCGCCATGGCTTTGCTGATGCTCGGCGTCTTCACCGACAGGAACCGCACCGACCTGGTCAACACGTTGTCGCTGGCCGCGCTGGCCGTTACTGCCGCGCTGGTGATCTTCACCTCCGATGGTGGCGTGGCCCGGTCCTTCAGCGACAGCTTCATCGTCGACGGCTTCGCCCGCTTCATGAAGATGCTGGTGCTGTTCGGCTCGGCGGTGGCAATAATCCTGTCCTCGAACTTCCTGAAGACCGAGCGGCTGGACAAGTTCGAGTATCCCGTGCTCGTGCTGCTGGCCACCGTCGGCATGATGACGATGATTTCGGCCAACGACCTCATTGCGCTTTACATGGGTCTCGAACTGCAGTCGCTGGCACTGTACGTCGTTGCCGCCTTCAATCGCGACAGCGCACGCTCGTCCGAAGCCGGCCTGAAGTACTTCGTGCTCGGTGCGCTGTCGTCCGGCATGCTGCTCTATGGTGCGTCGCTGATCTACGGCTTCTCGGGCTCCGTCGCCTATGCCGACATCGCCAGGGCCGCAACCAGCGGAGAAGTGGGCCTCGGACTGATGTTCGGCCTGGTGTTCCTGATTGCGGGCCTTGCCTTCAAGATTTCCGCCGTGCCGTTCCACATGTGGACGCCAGACGTCTACGAAGGCTCGCCAACGCCCGTCACCGCTTTCTTCGCCGCTGCCCCCAAGGTTGCCGCCATGGCGGTGTTCGTGCGCGTCATGCACGATGGCTTCGCCGGTGCCGTTGCCGAATGGCGCCAGGTGATCGTGTTCATCTCCATCGCGTCGATGGTGCTGGGCGCCTTTGCGGCTATCGGGCAGGACAACATCAAGCGGCTGCTGGCCTACTCGTCCATCGGTCATATGGGCTACGCGCTGGTAGGGCTTGCCGCCGGCACCCAGTCCGGCGTGCGCGGCGTGGCGATCTACATGGCGATCTACATGGCCATGACGCTGGGTGCTTTCGCCTGCGTCATCTACATGCGCCGCCGTGGTACTGCGGTTGAGCGGATTTCCGACCTTGCGGGCCTGGCCCGAAATGACCAGGTGATGGCCTTCGTGCTGGCCATGCTGATGCTGTCGCTGGCCGGGATTCCGCCGCTGGCCGGCTTCTTCGCCAAGTACTTCGTATTCCTCGCCGCAATCGAGGCAAACATGTACACCCTCGCGGTCATCGGCGTGCTGGCCTCGGTGGTTTCGGCTTTCTATTACCTGCGGGTCGTGAAGGTCATCTACTTCGATGAACCAGCCGACGAGTTTGATGCGGCGCCGTTTGAAGTTCGCCTCATCGCGGTGGCTGCCGGCATCCTTGCGCTCGGGATGGTGCTGGTGCTGGAGCAGCTGAACATCGCAGCCAATGCGGCTGCAGCCTCGCTGTTCCTGTGAGCCACGAAGCCGGCGGAATGCCGGAGATCATCTGGCATGACAGCGTTGGCTCAACCAACGCGGAAGCCCTTGAGCTGTACGCCAATGGACAGCGTTTCCCCGTGTGGGTGGCTGCCGGAGAGCAGACGGCGGGCCGGGGCCGCGAAGGCAGGGCCTGGGTCTCGACGCCCGGCAATCTCTACGCGAGCCTGGTGTGGCCGGTATCAAACGTACCTGTTGACCGCCTTGCCGGTTTGTCGCTCGCGGCGGGCCTTGCCGTGGCCGATGCGTTCGTCGCCGCCGGGCCCGATGCTGCGATCCAGTTGAAGTGGCCCAATGATGTCCTGATTGGCGGCTACAAGGCCGCGGGCATCCTGATCGAGACAACCGGACAGCCAGGCGAACTGGCGGCCATCATCGGCTGCGGTCTCAATCTTGCCCACCACCCGGAAAACACCCGCTGGCCTGCAACCCATCTCGCCGCCCACCGGCGCCCGGTCGACCCGCGCGACATGCTGGGCCTGCTGGCGGCCTCGATGGAGGTGCGCCTGGGGCAATGGGACGCGAGCAGCGGCTTTGCCTCGATTTGCGAGGACTGGCAGTCGCGTGCTCTTGGTCCTGGCAGCCGCATCCGCCTGAGCTCCGGCGAGACCGGCAGTTTCAGGGGGCTGTCGTCCTCCGGCGCGCTGGAAGTGGAACGCGATGACGGCTCGGTTGTTGTGCATCATGCCGGCGACGTCGAGTGGCTGGACGCAAGACCGGAGGAGGGGTGATGGCGCGGCGTGACAAGGCTGACAGCGAACTCGTGCTGATGCCGCTTGGCGGCATGGGCGAGATCGGCATGAACGCCTATGCCTACGGTTTCGGGCCCGCTTCCCGACGCAAGTGGATCCTGGTCGACTGCGGCGTCAAGTTCGGCGACGAACTGGACCCGGGCATTGACGTCATCCTGCCGGATGTAAGTTACCTCGAAGGCGAGCAGCGCAACCTGCTGGCCCTGTTCCTGACCCATGCCCATGAAGATCACCTTGGCGCCGTGTCCTGGCTTTGGCCGCGATTGCGTTGCCCGGTCTATTGCACGCCCTTTGCCGCTGAACTGCTGAAGCGCAAGCTCAACGAGGCCGGACTTCTGGGCGAGGTGCCGCTGCGTGTCGTGCCGTTGGGCGGGCGCGAGAAGGTTGGCGAGTTCGACGTCGAATACGTCGCCGTCACCCACTCGATCCCTGAACCGTCCGCATTGGCCATCCGCACGCCCGCAGGCACCGTGGTGCATTCAGGAGACTGGAAGCTGGACCCCACGCCAACCATTCCGCCGCTGATGGACATCGAGCGGCTTAGGCAGATCGGCGACGAGGGGGTAGATGCGCTGGTCAGCGATTCCACCAACGTGCTGCGCGAGGGCCATTCACCATCCGAGTCGGATGTTGCCGCCAACCTGGCCCAGATCATCGGCGAGGCGAAGGGCCGCGTGGCGGTGACGACTTTCGCCAGCCATGTCGGCCGCATTACCTCGGTGGCCCAGGCCGCCCGCGCCAATGGCCGCGAGGTGGTGATTGCCGGCCGCGCGATGCAGAACACCATTGCCGCCGCCATGGAAGTTGGCCTGCTCAAGGAGGGCCGCGCCTTCCGCGACCAGACGGAATATGGCTACCTGCCACCCGACAAGGTGGTGCTGCTGTGTACCGGCAGCCAGGGTGAAGCGCGTGCCGCCATGGCGCGCATTGCCGCCGACAACCACCCCGACATCACGCTGGATGGCGGCGACATGGTGATCTTCTCGTCCAAGACCATTCCCGGCAACGAGAAGGCCGTCGGCAATCTGCTCAACCTGCTGGCGGGACAGGGCGTGGACGTGATCACCTCCGACGATGCGCTGGTGCACACATCCGGCCACCCGCGCCAGGAGGAGATCCGCCAGTTTTATGGCTGGGTGAAGCCGAAGCTGCTGGTGCCGATGCACGGCGAGATGCGCCACCTGAAGCGCCAGATCGAGTTTGCCGAAGGCTGCGGCATCCCTGCCACGGCGCAGGTCATGGGTGGCGAGATGCTGCGGCTGTGCCCCGGTGCGCCGGAAATCGTCGATGAGGCGCCGGAAGGCCGCCTGCATGTCGACGGGCGCCTGATCGTGCCCAGCATCGATGGGCCGGCCCGCAAGCGCCGCAAGCTGTCGTTCGTCGGAGTCGTTGCGGTGTCGCTGGTCATCGATGGTGCCGGCAAGCTGGCCGACGATCCGCAAGCCGTGCTGGATGGTGTGCCGGAGGAGACCGGCTCAGGCTATGAATTCCACGAACTGGTTCTCGACGTGGCCGAGGAAGCGTTCGAGGCCATTCCCCGCAAACGCCGCCACATCGACGACGTTGTCGAGGACAGCTTGCGGCTGGCGATCCGGCGCCGGCTCGAGACCGAGTGGGGCAAGAAGCCCATCGTGCATATCCTGATCCACCGGGGTTGACTGCGCAAAGCCCCTCAAAGCTTGCCGAATCCGGTCAAATCGCTGCACTTTGGCGGTTCACTTGAGGTAGTCGAATCATGTCCGAAATCGTCCCGCCCGGTTCACCCGACGGCGTTGAGCCCATCGACTTGCGTTCTGCTCTTGAGGAGCGGTACCTGGCCTATGCGCTGTCGACCATCATGCACCGCGCGCTGCCGGATGTGCGCGACGGCCTGAAGCCGGTGCACCGGCGGCTGCTTTACGCCATGCGCATGCTGCGGCTGGACCCCAACCAGGGCTTCAAGAAGTGCGCCCGCGTGGTCGGCGACGTGATCGGTAAGTATCACCCGCACGGCGATCAGGCCGTCTATGACGCAATGGTGCGACTGGCGCAGGACTTCGCCCAGCGCTATCCGCTCGTCGAGGGGCAGGGCAATTTCGGCAACATCGACGGCGACAACGCCGCCGCCTACCGTTACACCGAGGCGCGCCTGACCGAAGTGGCGATGGCGCTGCTCGACGGCATCGACGAGGATACCGTCGACTTCCGCGAGACATACAATGGCGAGGACAAGGAGCCGGTGGTGCTCCCGGGCGCCTTCCCGAACCTGCTCGCCAACGGGGCCACCGGTATCGCGGTCGGCATGGCGACGTCGATCCCGCCGCACAATGCGGGAGAGCTGTGTGACGCAGCCCTGCACCTGATCAAGTTCCCCAATGCCGGTATCGACAAGCTGATGCAGTTCGTGCCGGGACCGGACCTGCCCACCGGCGGCATCATCATCGACAGCCCTGAGCAGATCGCCGCGGCCTACCGGACGGGGCGGGGCGCGTTTCGCATCCGCGCCAAATGGGAAACCGAAGACCTGGGCCGCGTAACCTGGCAGATCGTCATCACCGAAATTCCCTACCAGGTACAGAAGGGCAGGCTGGTCGAAAAGATCGCCGAGCTGCTGACTGACCGGAAATTGCCGTTGCTGGCGGACGTGCGCGATGAATCGGCAGAAGACATCCGTCTGGTGCTGGAGCCGAAGAGCCGCACGGTCGATCCGCTCTTGCTGATGGAGCAGATGTTCAAGCTGACCGAGCTTGAAAGCCGCTTCTCGCTCAACATGAACGTGCTTTCGATGGGCAAGGTGCCGAAGGTGCTGTCCCTGCGCGACGTGCTGCGCGAATGGCTCGACCACCGCAAGGACGTGCTCGTGCGCCGCTCCAATCACCGCCTGGGCGTGATCGGCCGGCGGCTGGAGATCCTCGGCGGCTACCTGATCGCCTACCTCAATATCGATGAGGTGATCGCCATCATCCGCGGCGAGGACGAGCCCAAGCCGGTATTGATGAGCCGTTTCGACCTGACCGACACCCAGGCGGAGGCAATCCTCAACATGCGCCTGCGCGCCCTGCGCAAGCTGGAAGAATTCGAGATCCGCAAGGAACATGACAGCCTGAGCGCCGAGAAGGCGGGGCTTGAAGAGCTGCTGGCGTCGGACGAAGCCCAGTGGAACCGGATTGCCGATGAAATCCGCGAAACGCGGGACAAGTTCGGCAAGAAGACCGCGCTCGGCGCCCGCCGCACCGAGTTCGCGGTGGCGCCGACGATCGACGTGGACATCGAGGAAGCGCTGATCGAGAAGGAGCCGGTGACGATCGTCTGCTCCGAGAAGGGCTGGATTCGGGCGATGAAGGGCCACCTTCAGGACACCGGCTCGATTTCCTACAAGGACGGCGACAAGCAGCGCTTCGTGTTCCACGCCGAAACGACCAACAAGCTGCTGATGCTGGGGTCTTCCGGAAAGTTCTTCACCCTTGACGCTTCAAAGCTGCCGGGTGGGCGAGGGCACGGCGAGCCGGTGCGCCTGATGGCAGACCTTGATGCGTCCGACGCCATCATCGCGCTGTTCGTGTACCGGCCCGGGCGCAAGTTGCTGCTGGCGTCCACCGAGGGCAACGGCTTCGTGGTGCCTGAGGACGAGTGCATGGCCAACACCCGCAAGGGCAAGCAGGTGCTCAACGTCAAGCCGCCGGACAAGGCCGCGGCGATCGCGGCGGTCGAGGGCGAGATGGCCGC
>JAHEBA010000247.1 GCA_024642465.1 Alphaproteobacteria bacterium | reverse complement strand
CGCAACTCCGCGATGGCCTTGCGAACCTTGCTCCACTGTTCGGCTTCAGCGGCATTGTTGGCGTCCTTGGCGGCACGCGCTTTCTGCGCGGCTTCAGCCTCCGCCTTGTCTCCATGTGCGGTCAGCAGGGCGCGGGCATGTTCGGCAACCTTTACAGCTTCCATCTGTGATGTCTCCTCTACTTGAGTTGATCCCCTCCAGATGAATGTCAGTATACCACATAGGCCCGCCAACCTGAACAAACGGGGGATGGAAAGCTGCACCGGCTTGCGGATTCGGGCTGATTTGAGTATTCGCTCGACATGACAGACAAGCTCCTCATCATCGACTTCGGCTCCCAGGTCACGCAGCTCATCGCCCGCCGGCTGCGCGAACTGAACGTCTATTGCGAAATCCATCCGTTCCAGAAGGTCACTGACGCCTTCCTGAAGGAGTTCGCGCCCAAGGCCGTGATCTTCTCCGGCGGCCCCGCATCAGTCTTCGACGAGGGCGCGCCGATGCCTCCGGCGTCCGTGTTCACCATGGGCATACCCATACTCGGCATCTGCTATGGCCAGCAGGTCATGATGCATTGTCTCGGCGGCCATGTTGAGCGCGGCCACGGCACGGCCGAATTCGGCCGAGCCTATGTCACGCTGGCGGACAGGCAGCTGCATCTGCTCGACGGCTGGTTCGCCGAGGGCGACGAACAGGTCTGGATGAGCCACGGCGACCACGTGTCAAAGATCGCGCCGGGCTTCGAGGTCTACGGCACCTCGCCCAATGCGCCGTTCGCCATCACCGCGGATACCAGCCGCAACTTCTATGCCGTGCAGTTTCACCCCGAGGTGCACCACACCCCGCATGGCAAGAGCCTCTATGCCAACTTCGTCAAGCTTGCCGGCTTCACCGGCGACTGGACAATGGCCGCCTACAAGGACGAGGCAATTGCTGCCATTCGCCAGCAGGTCGGCAAGGGCAGGGTGATCTGCGGGCTGTCCGGCGGCGTGGACTCCTCCGTGGCGGCCGTGCTCATCCACGAAGCCATCGGGGATCAGCTCACCTGCATCCTCGTGGATCACGGGTTGATGCGGAAGAACGAGGCCGCCCAGGTCGTCGAGATGTTCCGCGAGCACTACAACATTCCGCTGGTGCTGGTGGACGCCGCCGACACCTTCATCGATGCCCTCGAGGGCGAGAGCGACCCCGAGAAGAAGCGCAAGACCATCGGCAAGCTGTTCATCGAGGTATTCGAGGCGGAAGCGAAGAAGGTCGGCGGAGCCGATTTCCTTGCGCAGGGCACGCTCTACCCCGATGTCATCGAAAGCGTGTCATTCTCCGGCGGTCCATCAGTCACCATCAAGTCGCACCACAATGTTGGCGGCCTGCCCGAACGCATGAACATGAAGCTGGTGGAGCCGCTGCGCGAACTGTTCAAGGACGAGGTGAGGGCACTTGGCCGCGAGCTGGGATTGCCTGAAAGCTTCATCGGCCGCCATCCGTTCCCTGGTCCCGGTCTCGCCATCCGCTGCCCTGGAGGGGTGACGCGCGACAAGCTGCGCATCCTGCAGGAAGCCGACGCCATCTATCTCGACGAGATCAGGAAGGCCGGCCTGTACGACGAGATCTGGCAGGCATTCGCCGTGCTGCTGCCGGTCCAGACGGTAGGCGTCATGGGCGACGGGCGCACCTACGAGTTCGTCTGCGCGCTACGCGCCGTTACCTCGGTCGATGGCATGACTGCGGACTTCTACCCGTACTCGATGGAGTTCCTCGGCCGCGCCGCCACCCGGATCATCAACGAGGTCCGCGGCATCAACCGCGTCGTCTACGATGTGACGAGCAAGCCCCCGGGCACCATCGAGTGGGAGTAGGCATCGAGCGGTATTGCGTCCACGCCGAACGGGCCTACTGCCCGTCTTCTCCCTCTTCGCGGCCATCGGGAGAAACGGGAACCCCTTCTTCCGGGCCGGAATCCTCCGGCTCGTCTTCTCCCGGCGCAACCGCATCCGACTTGGCTGACGTCAATTGGCCCTGCGCGCAGTTGGTCCAGGCAAGTGCATCCGTAAGTCCGATCAGCGAGAACGATGCCGCACGCGCTTCCCCGGAAGCCGACTTGTAGCGCCATTCGATGCTGTTGGCAGGCTTCGCCTCGGCCAGCACCAGTTCCGTGAGCCCGGCATCCAGATAGTAGCCGTATGGCTTTTCGCCGGCACCCGCGACGAGATTGGCAGGCACTGGCGCCGGCTTGTTCTTGTCGACCACGAAGCTGAAGCCGGCAGCGGTGTCAGCCGCGCCCATTTCATCGACCAGCACCGCCTGCCACCTTCCATCGGACGTCTCGCGCCGGAAGCCGAACAGGTGGCTGAAGCCAAGCGGCGCGGCACGGTCTAGCCGGTGGGTTATGATGGCGCACGCTCCGCCCGGCTGGCAGGTGGCGGTGAAGTCACGCGAGTGGAACTTCACGTTGCCTCGCGCAAGCTGCACGTCCTGCCCGCAAACCTCGGCAGCACTGGCAGAAGGCACGGCTGCCGCAAGCAACGCGGGAAGGGTCACGGCAAACGGTCCCGGGCTTGTCCGCCGCCTCATGCCCGCCCTCCCGCACAGTCCACGCACACAGCCACCGACGGGTCGGCTTCAAGGCGTCCAGGCGCAATCTGCTCGCCGCATTTTGCACACCAGCCGTACTCGCCGTCCTCGATCCGCCGCAGCGCCTGTTCGATCCGGGTCAGTTCTGCCGCTCGCGCGCGTTCGTTGGCCTGCGCCATCGCCTGGCGCTGCAGCGCATCCATGCGCGACAGCCGGCCAACCGACTGCTGGTCCAGCTCGACGGCATCGCGCTCCGCGGCAGACGTTGAGGATTGCTCGCGCAGCTCGCCGCGCCGCGCCAGAAGCCGTGCGCGTG
>JAHEBA010000246.1 GCA_024642465.1 Alphaproteobacteria bacterium | reverse complement strand
GGTGACTTCGTGGACGAGGTGGCGGTCGATGTACAGCAGGCAGGTGCCGTCCTCGGCCTCGTGGACCAGGTGATCGTCCCAGATCTTGTCGTACAGTGTGCGTGGCGCGGCCATAAGAAGTTAGTCCTCGAACGTCGGTAGCGTGGTGTTTGGAATTGGCGGCAAACTAGCGCCAAGGTGCGGGTTTGTCATCCGGAAATGGGTGAGAAAACTAGATCAATTTGCGACAGCTTCGGCGGCGCTTGCTTAAAGGTTCTGTGGCAACAAGGACGGACAGACCGAAACATGCGGGGACCCTCGAAAACCATGTTCAATAGCCAGAGCCAGAGAAAAGAAGAGCAGGTGCAGCTTGTGCTGTTCGACGGTCGCGTCGTATCCGGCACGCTGTTGCTGCCGGTCACGAGCGAAGTACGGCGCGCGCTCAACGGTGATGCCGCGACGATCGAGTTCCTGCATGCCGACGGCCGGTTGTCGCTGGTGGCCAAGCAGGCCATCGTCGAGATCGTGCTGGTAAGGGAAAACGAGGCTGCAGCGGCGGCGGTTGCCGCCTGATCGCGGACCGGCTTCCAGACTCAGCAAGTTGCGGATATGCAGGCTTTCATGCCTGCAAAGCCTGTGCGCGAGACCGACCTCTACGAACCCGTCAAGCAACTGCTGGAAAGGCAGGGCTACGAGGTCAAGGCCGAGGTGGGCGCTGCCGATGTTGTGGCGCGCCGGGGCGATGAAGCGCCGGTGATCGTCGAACTCAAGACGGGGTTCTCGCTGGCGCTGTTCCACCAGGCGATCGAGCGGCTGAAGCTTGCCGAAGCGGTGTATGTCGCGGTGCCGCGCGGTACGGGCCGGGCATTCCAGAAATCTCTCAAGAACAACCTGATGCTGTGCCGCAGGCTGGGCCTCGGGTTGATGACGGTGCGGTTGAAAGACGGGCTGGTGGAAGTGCATGCGGACCCGGGGCCTTATGCGCCGCGAAAGCAGGTGCGCAAGCAGGCGCGGTTGCTGAAGGAATTCGCCCGGCTCAACGGCGATCCCAACACCGGCGGGCAGACGCGCAAAGGCGGGCTGGTGACGGCCTACCGGCAGGATGCGCTGCGCTGTGCGGCGGTGCTGAGCGCGGGGCCGGCGAAGGCCGCCGAGGTGGCGCGGCTGGCGCGGGTGGAGCGGGCGCGTGCGATCATGGCCGACAATCACTATGGCTGGTTCGAGCGGGTCGAGCGCGGGGTCTATGGCCTGACGGCGGCGGGACTGTCTGCGGTTTCGTGAAGGCGGCCCGGCTGCGCGGCTACATCGTGGTTGCCTGCTGGTCGAAGAAGGAGGCGCCGGGGGGGATTTCCGGCATTTCCATCTTGAAGCTGGTCGAGCGGATGCGGCCCGGTTCGGTGCCTGCAAGCAGCAGGCCTGCATGGCGGCTGGGCAGCGGATTGGGGGTGAGGGGCATGGCGTCCGCGGCGGCGATCTCGGCGATGAAGAGGGTGCGCGGCCGATCAGCGGCGTTGGCGCTGGAAGCGTGCAGCAGGCGCGAATGCATCAGGCAGGCCGAACCGACCCGGCCCATCTGGAGGATGGCGCGGGTATCGAGGTCCGCCACGAACTCGTCGGCGATGGCGCCGGTGAAGCGGCCGTCCTGGCGCAGGCTGTAGAGCGGTCCCTTGTGCGAGCCGGGCACCACGCGCAACGGGCCATTGGCCTCGGTCACATCGTCGAGGAAAACGAGGCAGGTGACGACGTCATCGTTCGAGTGCGGGTCATAGGTGAAATCCTGATGCCATTTCACCGTGGTCGCGGTGCCGGGCAGCTTGGAGTTGAGCTTGGAGTGATGCAGGCGCAGGTCAGGCCCGATCAGGTCCTGCAGCATGGCGATCATCGCGGAATTAGTCAGAACGTCGAGGAACATGTCCTCCAGCTCGGTCGGCGAGGCGACCCGGCGGAGGCCCGGGCGGTCGGCTGTGTGGCCGGGCTCGAGGTCGAAGCGGGGCCGGCCGTCGGCCTGTTCGCCATAGGGCTTTCGATGGGCGCGCGAGTCGTTCACCCAGCTGTCGAAGGCGGCGCACATGCCGTCGAGCTGGGCGGGGGAGATGGCGTTCTCGACCGTGATGCAGCCGTCGCGGTGAAAGGTTTCGATCTGGTGCTGGTTCAGCATGGGCATGTGCGGGCTCCCGGAACGTAACGGCAATGATCAGAAATACGAGATTGCCGCATGCAAACGTTGCCGGCCAGTGCTTTGTGAGGGGCAGGCCTGCCACCTCATCCGGCAGATGTTTCCTGCTCCAGCGCGTCGACATAAGCGGCGATGGCGCGGGCGGTGGGCGTCATCGTCTGGCGGTAGAACAGCATGGCCATGACCAGGCAGGTGGCGATGATGCAGGGGATGGGGCCGGCCATCAGGAACAGCGCCGCCACGGCATAGTAGTAACCGCGGATGCCGTTGTTGAAGCTGCGGATGGCCTCGGACAGCACGGTGGCGGTGGCTGCGACCTGGGCCTTGAGGGCGGGCGTCTGTTCGGCCTGTTCGGGCAGGCCGCCGGTGAGGGCCACGGTGTAGATCAGTTTGCGGAGCGCATAGGTGAACGAGAAGAAGCTGATCGCCAGCACCAGCGTCACGGTGCCGAGGTTGACGGCCAGCAGTTCGACGCTCATCGGTGCGAAGAAGTGCAGGCCGGTGATGACCTCGTGCACCGACTTGACGCTGGCGAAGGTGCCGAACAGGCCGGCCACGACGATCAGCGTGGCGGAGCCGAAGAACGACACCGAGTTGATGACCTGGTTGAGCAGCAGCGCGTCGAAGGTGCGGTTCTGGCGGCTGGTGGACAGGCTCATCCAGCGCACCCGCACGACGCCAAGCTGGGCATTGAGGGTGCCGCGCCCGAACAGCCGCAGCAATGGCGAAT
>JAHEBA010000096.1 GCA_024642465.1 Alphaproteobacteria bacterium | reverse complement strand
AGGGCCAGAACACACAGGAAATCGAGGTCAAGAACTTTTCTCCCACGTTTCGGGCCCTGGGCGACTACGAAGTTACCAAGCTGTATGTCGAGAAGGAATCGCTAGAAGAGCGAGGCTTGAGCGAGGACGACTTGCAGGAAATCACCTACGAGGACGAGGATGACGATTGGGAAGAGAAGCCCTCGATCCGCATCGTCAGTCGCTCCGAGATGGCCGATATCATGGCCGATCAGGACGTGATCCTGAGTTTCTAGAGAAAAGAGCGAATGTCGACCCTTCACACGGTAAACAAATCTCCCTTTGCGACCAGCACACTTTTGAGCTGTCTCAAACACTGTCGGTCCGGTGATGCTGTATTATTAATCGAAGATGGAGTTTACGGCGCCATTGCCGGCTCTGCAATCGCAGATGAGGTGGAAGCCTGCACTCAGGAGGTGGCATTGTTTGTACTGGCTGGCGACCTGCAGGCGCGCGGCATCGACACCGGGAAGATCGCGAGCAATGTAAAGGCGGTCGGATATGATGGTTTCGTCGATCTCGTGACCAATCACGACCGCACCCAGTCCTGGCTTTAACACAACCCGATCATTCGGGTCTGAACATTTTGAGAGGAAAACAAGATGCCCTATCAGATTAATGGACATGCCGTTGAGCACGACGAGGAAGGCTACATCACCACGCTTTCTGACTGGTCAAAAGAACTGGCCGAGCTGATCGCCGAGACCGAGAACATCGAAATGACCGACGAGCACTGGGCGGTTATCGATTTCCTGCGGGAATACTATGAAGAGTACCAGATCGCTCCTGCCGTTAGGGTATTGATCAAGGCGATCAAGAAGGAAATGGGCCCCGAAAAAGGCAACAACAAGTACATGTACGAGTTGTTTCCCTACGGCCCGGCCAAGCAGGCTTGCAAGATTGCCGGCTTGCCCAAGCCGACCGGTTGTGTCTGACGCCGAAAATCACCCGCCAAGCCCTATACAGGCTTCGGCACCGTTGGCCAAGAGCGGAGGGATTTGAGTGCTGGGAACGGTCTATGCAGTGTTGTTCTACGCGGCTACCGCTGTTCTTCTGTTTGGACTGGTGGTCAAGGCGTGGACCTATGGACGCATACCTGCACCGCTGAGAATCCCTACCGCACCCGCGCCAAAGACCCGTGCCGGCGTTTTCTGGCGCATGGTACGGGAAGTTGCATTCTTCGAAAGCCTGTACAAGTCCAACAAGTGGATATGGCTGTTCGGATGGACATTCCACATGTCGCTTTGGCTGGTTCTGGCCCGCCATCTGCGGTACTTTACCCAGCCAGTTTGGGGATGGGTCGAGCTTGTTCAGCCGTTCGGTACCTATGCCGCCTTTACCATGATGTTGGGTCTGGCGGGGCTTTGGGCTCGCCGCGTCGTCGTTGAGCGGATCAGATATATCTCGAGCCCCTCTGACCATCTGATGTTGGCGCTCCTGTTCGGTATTGCCGTTTCGGGAGCAATGATGCGGTTTGTCGCCCACACCGATATCGTCGCAGTCAAATCATTCATGCTTGGTTTGATGCGCTTCCGAATAGGCGACTTGCCGCCTGACCCTACCTTGATGGTGCACCTGTTTCTGGTCGCCGTGTTGATGATGGTATTTCCGGTCTCAAAGTTGCTGCATGCGCCGGGTGTTTTCTTTAGCCCGAGCCGCAACCAGGTGGATAACTCGCGCGAAAAGCGTCATGTCGCACCGTGGTCGGCGAAACTCGAAAGCTAGGGAGAGCGACGCATGGCTGCTGAGGACACAGACGTCCCACAACTGAGTTACCCGCTGGAAATCCCTAAACTGAAATGCGGCGCAATGGCGGATTCCTCGCCATACGCGGCCTCGTCGGCTCATCAGGCGGACCTGGGCTTTCCCGGGGAACTATTGCCCGACTGGAAACAACGTGCCCTTGCAAAAATCAAGGAGCTTGCAGAGACCAACCGCGCATTTCAGGTCTATCTTGATGCTTGCGTGAAATGCGGGGCCTGCACCGACAAATGTCACTATTTCATTGGCACCGGCGATCCCAAGAATATGCCCGTCGCCCGGCAGGACCTTCTTAGATCAGTCTATCGCCGCTATTTTACTTTTGCCGGAAAGTACTTTCCCTGGCTGGTTGGTGCCCGCGATTTGACCAAAGAGGTGCTGGACGAGTGGTATTCATACTACCATCAGTGCAGCCAGTGCCGCCGCTGTTCGGTGTTCTGTCCATTCGGGATTGATACCGCCGAAATCTCCATGGCCGCCCGCGAGATCATGGATGTGGTCGGCAAGGGCCAGAAGTACTGTAATGAGATCATTGGCAAGGTTCACAACATTGGCAACAATCTCGGCCTCCAGGAAAAGGCCTTGCGGGCCACGCTGGAAGACCTTGAAGAGGAAATCGAGGAGGATACCGGCGTCTCGGTGCGCCTGCCGCTTGACGAGAAGGGCGCCGATATTCTGCTGGTGACGCCCTCGGCCGACTTCTTCGCTGAACCGCATATCGAGGGTCTGATCGGCTATGCAAAGGTCTTTCACGAGGCGGGAGCAAGCTGGACAATTTCCAGCTACGCCTCGGAAGCTGCGAATTTCGGGCTGTTTATTGGCTCACATGAAAACATGCAGAAGGTGGCACTGAGGATTCGCAAGGCCGCGCAGGACCTTGGCGTCAAGCGCATCATCTTCGGCGAATGCGGCCACGCCTGGCGTGTCGCCTATTCCTTTCTGGACACGCTGGCTGGTCCCTGGGACTTCCTCGACCCCAACTTCCCGGTACCGCAGCACATCTGCGAATTTACCTGGAACGAGATCCGGAAAGGGACACTGAACATCGACAAGTCGCAGAACGATCATATCAAGCTGACCTTCCATGACAGTTGTAACGTGGCCCGGGCGAGCGGGATGGGCGAAGAGATGGGCGGTCAGTTCGAGATTCCGCGCAACATTCTGAAGGCTGTCTGCAACCACTTTTACGACATGCCGCGTGACACGATCATGGAGTCGACACTGTGTTGCGGAGGTGGCGGCGGTCTGTTGACCGATGAATTGATGGATTTGCGCGTCAAGGGGGCGAGTCCGCGCATGACCGCACTCAAGGAAGTGACCGAGGAACACGGGGTCACGCACATGGCTGCAATTTGCGCAATCTGCAAGACACAGTTCAGCAAGGTTATGCCGAAGTTCGGCTATGACATGGATTCTATCCTGTCGGTTCATCAACTGGTATCGAATGCCATCGTCCTGGCCGGACAGGATGGAGTTGATGATGAGAACGTCAAGGAAGCGTCTGTAACAAATTGAACGCGTTAGGTTTGGGAGGACAAGTACATGACAGACTCAGGTGAAGGCGCAACCTTTCGCCGCTACGCGGAAGGCGAGAGGGCATCGGACTGGGACCTCGAAGAGAAAATCTTCAATGCCGATCATTCACACAAGTGTCCGACCTATATTCACAAGACTCCGCCCTGTCAGGGGGCATGCCCTTCGGGCCATGAGATACGTGGCTGGCTTGGGATTGCCCGCGGCATGGACAAACCGCCTGTCGAGGACATGCCTTGGCAGGAATATGCCTTTCGGCGCATGGCCGAGGCTAACCCGTTTCCGGCCACCATGGGCCGGGTGTGTCCTGCACCTTGCGAAGCCGGCTGCAATCGCAATGAAGTGGACGATTTCGTCGGTATCAACGCCGTTGAACAATATGTCGGTGACTGGGCCAATGAAAACAAACTTGCCCATGTTTCCCCGGGCCCCGATACGAACCGCAAGATTGCCGTGATCGGAGGCGGTCCGGCCGGGTTGTCTGCGGCCTTCTTCCTGCGCCTGGACGGCCACGCGGTAACCGTGTTTGAAGCCAACAGCGAGCTCGGCGGCATGATGCGCTACGGCATCCCTGGCTATCGGACGCCCCGCGACATGCTTGATATCGAGATCGGCAGGATCACGGATCTGGGGGTGACAGTCAGAACTGGTACCCGTGTTGGCACCGATGTGTCCATCGCAGACATTGAGGCGGAATTCGATGCAATTTTTTGGGCCCTTGGGGCGCAGTCCGGGCGCGCGCTGCCGATACCCGGATGGGACGATACCGAAAACTGCATTAACGGAATCGAGTTCCTCGACGCATTTAACCAGGGCTATGTTCTGGGCACAGCGAAAAAGGTGGTCGTCGTCGGCGGCGGCGATACCTCTATCGACGTCGCCTCGGTGGCGCGGCGGCTTGGCCATATTACAAAGGACTATCTTCCTGAACGCAACGATGGATCGGTGGTGGATTTCACCAGTCACGACGTCGCCACGTCACTGACCCGGGAGGGCATGGAGGCCACGTTAACCTCGTTGTTCCCAGTTGAGCAGATGACGGCCGCAGAGCGCGAACGTGAAGACGCAAAGCGCGAAGGAATCACCATCCTCGGGGGCGTCATGCCGATCGAGGTAATCAAGAAGGACGGCAGGGCCATCGGGCTGAAGTTGTGCAAATGCACCATGAAGGGCAATGCGCCTGAACCCTTGGAAGGTACCGAGTTCGAAATCGAAGCCGACATCATCATCGCCGCCATCGGCCAGGTCGGCGATCTGTCCGGAGTCGAAGAACTCGACAACGGGCGGAGCTACATAGAGATCACGCCGGAATACCGGGTGAAGGGCCGCGACAAGCATTTCGCGGGCGGGGATATTGTGCGCCCCCATCTTTTGACGACCGCCATCGGTCACGGCCGCATCGCCGCTGATGCCATCACCGATTTCCTCGATGACGGTGAAATTGCCCGGCGCCCTAAAGTGGACGTACACCACTTCAACCTACTTCAAGAACTTCATCAGCGTGGCAAGGACCCGGAGGCTTACAACCACACGCAAGTTCGAGGCACCAGTTCGGCCAGCTACGCCGTGCACAACTATGAAGACCGCTCCACGTCTCAAATCATACCGCATGACGAATTGTTCAAGGGGCATTTCAACTTTGTCAGGCGTGAGGAGCGACAGGAAATTCATATCTTGGCGAATGATGTGCTGGGCAATTTCCAGGAGCGGATCGTTGGGCTAACCGAAGAGCAAGCACGGAAGGAAGGCGAGCGCTGCATGTCGTGCGGCATGTGCTTTGAATGCGACAACTGCGTGATTTTCTGCCCACAGGACGCTGTATTTCGGGTCAAGAAATCCGAGCGTACCGTCGGCCGCTATGTCGACACCGATTACACCAGATGCATTGGCTGTCATATCTGTGCTGACGTGTGCCCGACAGGATACATCAAGATGGGCCTCGGCGAGTGAGCATGCGCGCGTGGATCGGAGGATGCGGCATGATTTTCCTGCTGATTTCGCCGGCATATGCCGGCGAATTGACAGGCGGCCTTGGCCCACAGATTCCGAAGGCAACGGGACAGCCGCACCCTGAAGGCAACGCCTATATGCGGCGCTGGCATATGTCTATGATGAAGCACGACCGCGACCTTACAATGTACAATGGTGACCGGGGCATCGGGGCGTCGATCGGCAAGTGCTTCGAGTGCCATGCCGTGCGTGATGAGGCGAGTACTCCAGTGACCTTTGCCAACAGCCGGCATTTCTGCCGGGCATGTCACGATTTTGCGGCTGTCAAGATCGACTGCTTTGACTGCCATCGCTCGACCCCGGAGGGTGTCGAAGAGCCGCCTTCCCATGCTGCGGTGAGCGGCTCGATCACACCTCTCATGCCGGACGCGGAGCAAACAGGTTCGCTGCAAGCCTATCTTGATGCGCTTGGCAGGAAGGAGGCGCGCAAGTGAAAACCGCAACACCAGGCCCCGCTGAACAGCTCCCGACCGTGTCTCGTCGTGATTTTCTGAGAAGTGGCGCCAAGTTGGCCAGCCTAGTTCTGGCGCCCGGCGTCACCTTGATGGCTTTCGGCGGATCCGAAGCTCGCGGAGCCGCAGATGCCGGCAAGCGTTGGGGTCTTTTGATCGACGCAGGAAAATGTGCTCCGGATTGTTCGGCCTGCGTCACCGCGTGCGAAAACGAGAACGGCTGGAAGGGGAGCGGCAACCCGGAAACTGACGTGCAGTGGATCCGCAAGGTAACTCTGAAGAACAAGGCCACCGGGCGGGAATCCAGCATGCCGGTCATGTGCCAGCATTGCGAAGAGCCGCCCTGCGTGGACGTTTGCCCGACAGGAGCCTCGTTCAAGCGCGCCGATGGCATCGTGCTGGTCGACAAGCACATATGCATCGGCTGCCGATATTGCATGATGGCCTGTCCGTTCAAGGCCAGGTCTTTCGTTCATGAGCGCGTCACGAACCAGAAGTCGCATGCGCCGCGTGGCGTGGGCACGGTCGAAAGCTGCACGCTTTGCGTCCACCGGGTTGACGAAGGACGCATACCGGCTTGCGTCGAAGCCTGTACGGCTGCCGGCCACGGAGCAATGGTATTTGGTGATCTCCTTGATCCGGACAGTGAAATATCGAAACGCCTTGCGCAGTACCCGTCCACGGCGCTTCGTCCCGATCTCGACCTCAATCCGGGCGTTCGGTACACGGAGGTCTGACCTTTGGCCATCGACAGAACAATCTATCGCGAAATCCCGGTCAATTTCCCTCTGGCTATTGCGGCCGGGTGTCTGGCTGCCCTGATGCTCTGCGGGCTGGTCGCATTCGTGTACATAGAACACCACGGCCACATCGTGACCGGCATGACAAACCAGGTCGTTTGGGGGATGCCGCACGTGTTTGCGATTTTTCTTATCCTGAGCGCGTCCGGAGCCCTCAACGTTGCCTCCATGGCCAGTGTATTCGACAAACAGGTCTACAAGCCGCTGGCCCGACTGTCAGGTGTGCTGGCAATCGCGCTTCTGGCGGGCGGTCTCGCTGTGCTTGTTCTCGATCTCGGCCGGCCGGACCGCCTCATTGTCCAGATCACGCATTACAATTTCGTGTCCATTTTCACTTGGAACATCCTACTCTATTCCGGTTTTATCGTGATAGTCGGCGCGTATCTCTGGGTCCAGATGGACCGCAGCGTGCACCCCAAATGGGTCAGGCCCGCTGGTCTCGTTGCCTTTGTCTGGCGGCTCGCACTGACCACCGGGACCGGTTCAATTTTCGGATGGCTGGTCGCGCGGCCTGGTTATGACGCGGCAATTATGGCGCCGCTTTTCATTGCCATGTCCTTTTCACTTGGGCTCGCGGTATTCATCCTTGTGCTGCAGGCACTTTGCCGCTTTTCAGGTTGCCTGCTTGGCGGCGCACTGGTGAGCCGGCTGACAGGATTGCTTGGGCTGTGTGTGGGCGTTGTGCTGTATTTTACCGCCGTACAGCATCTGACCAATTTGTATGCGGCAGAACATACGGGCTTTGAAGTGTTCACGCTGCGCGACGGCGGCATATATACCATTCTGTTCTGGCTCGTTCAGGTGATCCTCGGCGGTGTGCTCCCGCTGGCGCTGGTGCTAGGGAGCGCCGCCCCCGTCAGTATGGGCCGGGCGACCGTTGCATCGCTGCTGGTGGTCTTGGGCGGGCTCGCCCAACTGTATGTGATCATCGTGGGGGGGCAGGCGTATCCGCAGGAACTGTTCCCGGGGTTTGAGGCCTCTTCGCAGTTTCAAGACGGCCAGGTCGCTGCCTATCATCCCAGCCTGCCTGAAATTGCTCTGGGTATCGGAGGTGTTGCCCTTGCACTGTTTTCTGCTGGTGTCGGCGCCAAGGTATTGCGTATCCTGCCTACAAATCTGTCAGATCAGAATCTTGCGGCAAAGGACTAGGTTGAATGCTGCATAATCCCATGACACCGCATCCGTTTTCCCGTTTTGTCGCCATTCTGGGGCGCGGCAAGACCAAGCAGCGTCACCTGACATATGAGGAAGCCCTGGAGGCGATGCACATGATCCTTGACGGACAGGTATTGCCTGAGCAAATCGGTGCATTCCTGATGCTGCTTCGCCTGAAGGAGGAAGCGCCCGAGGAGATTGCGGGCTTTGCGCAGGCGACCCGCGACTGCCTGAACCGACCGAAAACGCTTCCGGCAGTCGATCTAGACTGGTCCTCCTATGCGGGAAAAAGGATCCAGCTGCCTTGGTTTGTTCTTTCAATCTTGACATTGGTTTCAAGAGGAACCCGAGTGGTGGTCCACGGCACTGAGGGGCACACCGCCGGTCGTATGTATACGCGTAGTGTAATGGAGCTGCTGGGCGTGCCCGTGGCAACGAATCTTGCCGATGCGGCCAAACAGGTCGAAGCAACCGGGCTCACCTATATTCCTTTGGAAGTAATGAGCCTTAAGCTTCGCGAACTGATTGAGTTGCGTCCCATTTTTGGTTTGCGATCTCCTGTCCATTCGTTCACTCGGATGATTAACCCGTTTGATGCACCTTGCATGATGCAGGGAATCTTTCACCGAGGTTTCATGGATATCCATGCCGGTGCTGCAAGAATATTGAATCAGCCGCGCGCTGCGGTATTTCGAGGTGAAGGCGGAGAGATTGAACGGCGTCCGAATAAGCCTACCCAGGTTTGGTTTACTCAGGGCAGCAAAGAACCTGTTATCGAGACTTGGCCGGCTTTGCTCGATAATCCACATCAGCCGGCTGACGAGGAAATGAACCCCGAAAGGCTGCTGTCAGTGTGGTCTGGCAGCGATCAAGACCCTTACGCGCTTGCTGCTATCGTGGGTACGCTGGCGATAACTCTACGAGCGATGGGACGCACCGGGTCAATCGAAGATGCCGAGAAAATGGCGCGCGAAATGTGGGACGCCCGCGACCGCGTCTTCTTGCCGTTAAAGTGACTGTCCTGCCACGTTTCATGATTTCCGCAACGCACAAGTCGTCCGGCAAAACGTTGGTTTCCACAGGCATCACAGCCGCGCTGGCCAAGCGTGGGTACAAGGTCTCTGTCTTCAAGAAAGGTCCAGATTACATCGATCCGATGTGGTTGCAACTAGCCGCTGGTCGACCAGCTTACAATTTGGACTTTAACACAATGAGCCATAGGGAGCTTGAATCGCTTTTTTCGCTAAAGGCTAAGGGTGCGGATATCAGCCTTATTGAGGCAAACAAGGGTTTGTACGACGGCGTCGCAATTGACGGTAGCAACTCCAATGCCGCCCTAGCCAAGTTGTTGGGCACTCCTGTGGTACTGGTCGTAGATACAAAGGGCATGAGTCGAGGGATCGCGCCCCTTTTGCAGGGTTATTTGGGTTTCGACACAAACGTTTGTATCGCCGGCATCATTTTCAATAGGACTGGAGGAAGCCGTCACGAAACCAAACTTCGCAGCGCCGTTGAGACCTACACTGACCTGCGAGTTTACGGTGCCATCAGTGAGTTGGCAGAGTTGGATATAACTGAACGCCATCTTGGACTGACCACTCCGCGTGAAGTGTCGCAGTTGCGCGCGCTTATCGACGGTGTCGCCCGTGTAATCGCGCAATCAGTGAATCTTGAGGAAGTATTGCAGATCGCTAAGAACACACCAGACATTCCATTTCCCTTACATGGGCGGCAAGTCCCTACAACGAATTGCCGTTTACGCATTGGGATCGCACGCGACGATGCATTTTCTTTCTACTATGCAGATGATTTAGAAGCATTTAGCGCGTCTGGTGCTGAACTGGTGCCAATCGACACGATCAGAGACCAGCAGCTTCCGGAAATCGACGGACTCTTTATTGGCGGAGGATTTCCGGAAACCCATGCAGCCGCGCTTGCTTCAAACACGACATTGCAGACAAGCATCAAGAACGCCCTGGAGGCGGGGCTTCCCGCCTACGCTGAGTGCGGTGGCCTGATGTATCTTTGCCATTCACTTACATGGCAGGGGACAAAGCATCGTATGGTGGGCTTCTTCGAGGCCGACGCGGTACTGCACAATCGCCCGCAGGGCCGCGGCTACGTTAGTTTCACATCCACAGCGAATGCCTTGTGGCCATTGCACTCTAACGAAAGTCACGCTCACGAGTTTCACTATGCCAGCATCGAAAATCTCGTGCAGCCCACTTGGGGCCGAGACATCATTCGTGGATACGGGATTGATGGCACTCACGACGCTCTTATTAAAGCAAATACCCAAGCAGGATTTTTCCATTTACGCCACTGCACCCAAACGCCCTGGGTCACCGACTTCCTGGATTTCATTGGCTCAATTAAATCTGAAACGAACGGCGCAACGGGTCACCACCGTGTGCGTCAACATAAGGTTGTCTAGCAGCGTTTAATCTCGAACTTGTAGATATCACCCTCAGTTGTAGAACTGAGCAACTCATTTCCGGTTTGCTTGCAAAAGGCCGCAAAATCGGCAACGGACCCCGGATCGGTCGCACGAACCTCAAGCACCTGCCCAGCACTCATGCCTTTTAGGACTTTTTTTGCTCGCAAAATCGGTAACGGGCAATTTAGCCCCTCAGCATTGAGTGTTTCGTCGGCCACTTGTGATTCTCCCCACTCTTTATACAAGTTGACTGTGATAAAAAAACTCTCAACAGAATTCAACGTAAATTTAAAACACAATCAGATTGTTCTATTTGAAAAAACTTATGGCCTTCATGAGACGAAAAACCTATAAACGATGGAATACTCATGATGTTTATAGATTATTTCATAACTAAACGTCTTGATTACATTCAACACTCAGATTGCCAACCCGTCGTAAAAAGACTGGGCCTTTTCGCTGAAGGTGTCAAGACAACCAAGCTCGACATCTCCGGAATGTGCGAAGCTGCAAGAATTTACGCGCGAACTGTGCGAGTTACGCCAGCTGGCCAGGG
>JAHEBA010000023.1:629-41735 GCA_024642465.1 Alphaproteobacteria bacterium | reverse complement strand
TCCGATCCTCCCCGCGATCGCGGCGGATACAGGGCGGCGAAGTCCGGCAGGTCAGGTGCCGGGGGCAAAAAACGAGACGGCGGGACAAGGCAGAACCGGCAATGATGAAACCCCACGACGAGAAGAAGAACTTCATCCTTGCGATGGTGCTGATGTTCGGCGTCATCCTGCTCTGGCAGATGTTCTGGGCAAAGCCCGCGCTCGAGGATGCGCAACAGCAGGCCGAACAGCAGATGAGCCAGACGGCAGAACAGCAGCCGGCCGGATCGCAGCAGCAGACAGGCATTCCGCAAGCACCCGCCGCGGGTGGCGGCAATGCCGTGCCGCAGGCACAGACGCCGGCGCCTGCCGTGCCGGGTGCGGCAACCGCCCTTCCACGCGAGACCGCCCTGGAGCAGTCGCCGCGCGTGCCGGTCGATACCCCCACCCTGTCGGGCAGCATCAACCTCAAGGGGGCGCGCCTCGACGACCTGAGGCTGAAGGAATACCACGAGACCGTCGACAAGAGCTCGCCGACAATCGTTCTGCTGTCGCCGCACAATGCGGCGAAGACCTACTTCGCCGAACAGGGCTGGGTGTTGCCGCAAGGCGCCACCAACAAGGTGCCCGGGCCCGACACGGTGTGGACGGCGCCTGCCAACGCCACCCTGACGCCCGCCACGCCGGTAACGCTCACCTGGGAGAATGGCGAGGGCCTGACCTTCGCCAAGACGGTTTCGGTCGACACGGACTACATGTTCACCATCGAGCAGAAGGTGACCAACACGGCCGGCAGCGCCGTCAACCTGTTCCCGTATGCGCGCATCCAGCGCCAGGGCATGCCCCAGACGGCTGGCATTTATGTGTTGTTTGAAGGCCTTAACTCGGTGCTGGACGATACGCTGGAGGAAATCACCTATTCCGACCTGGTGGACGACTCCGCCCGTCCGTATTCGCAGGCGAGCACTGGAGGCTGGCTCGGCATTCAGGACAAGTACTGGGCGACCGCGCTGATCCCTGACCAAAAGCTGGCATTCACCGGCACGCTTCGCCACCTCAAGCTTGGTGAAACCGATGCGTTCCAGGCTGACTACCTCACCGCCGAACCTGTTTCGGCCGCGCCGGGCCAGTCTGCCAGCTTCACCTCGCGGGTATTTGCCGGCGCCAAGAAGTCGATCCTGATCGACGAATACCAGGACAAGCTTGGCATCAACAAGTTCGAGCTGATGGTGGACTGGGGTTGGTTCTACTTCATCACCAAGCCGTTGTTTGCCGTGCTGCACTGGATTCATAGCCTGATCGGCAACTTCGGCGTGTCGATCCTGATCGTGACAGTGCTGCTTAAGCTCCTGTTCTTCCCGCTACAGAACAAGTCCTACGCCTCGATGAGCAAGATGAAGAAGCTTGCGCCCGAGATGGAGAAGATCAAGCAGCGCTTCCCTGACGACCGGATGAAGCAGCAGCAGGCGATCATGGAGATGTACAAGAAGGAAGAGGTCAACCCGTTGTCCGGGTGCTGGCCGGTGCTGATCCAGATCCCGGTGTTCTTTGCGCTCTACAAGGTGATCTACGTCACCATTGAAATGCGCCATGCGCCGTTCGTCGGCTACCTGAGGGACCTGTCGGCACCGGATCCGACCTCCATATTCAACCTGTTCGGCCTGCTGCCGTTCGAGGCTCCCTCATTCCTGCTGATCGGCTTCCTGCCATTGCTGATGGGCATCACCATGTGGATCCAGATGCGCCTCAACCCGACGCCGCCGGACCCGGTGCAGGCCCAGATCTTCAACTGGATGCCGGTGTTCTTCACCTTCCTGCTGGCATCGTTCCCGGCTGGCCTAGTGTTGTACTGGACTTGGAACAACCTGCTGTCGATCCTGCAGCAGTCATTCATCATGAAAAAGCACGGGGTTGACATCAACCTGCTGGGCAACATCAAGGACTCGCTCGGCTTGAACAAGAAGAAGAAGGACGAGCCCGGCAAGTAAGCTTCGCCGGGCCGCCAGGCTCATCCCATGCGCGAATACGAGCCGGAAGAGATCGAACGCGGGCGGCTGCTGTTTGCCGCCGGCGTGGTGTTTCGCATGGGGGTCGCCAAGCTCGAGCAGCTTCCCCCGGCCTATGTGCTGGAGGTGGCGTTTGCCGGACGCTCGAATGTTGGCAAGTCGTCGCTGCTCAATGCGCTGACCGGGCGCAAGGACATCGCC
This sequence comes from Alphaproteobacteria bacterium, assembly GCA_024642465.1. Lineage (GTDB taxonomy): Bacteria > Pseudomonadota > Alphaproteobacteria > Rhizobiales > Aestuariivirgaceae > Anderseniella. The sequence continues at coordinate 39,549 of JAHEBA010000023.1, read as the reverse complement.
CGCACCTCCAACACGCCGGGGCGCACCCGCGAACTCAACTACTTTGAAGTAGGTGAAGGGCAGGTCGCGCTGGTCGACATGCCGGGCTATGGCTACGCCAAGGCCGAGAAGAAGCTGGTGAAGTCATGGCAGTCCATCATCATGGGCTACCTGCAGGGCCGGCCCAACCTGCGCCGCGTGTTCGTGCTGATCGACTCGCGCCACGGCATCAAGGCCAACGACCTTGAAACACTGGACCAGCTTGACGAGGCGGCGGTGAACTACCAGATCGTGCTGACCAAGGCGGACAAGCTGAAGCAGGCCGAGCGCGACAAGGTGCTGGCAGCCACCAGCCAGGCCGTATCGAGACGGCCGGCCGCCTTTCCGGACGTGATCATCACCTCGTCCGAAAAGGGCTGGGGTATTCCCGAACTCAGGGCGGAAATTGCCGGTATGCTGGCCTGATCCGCTGCCGGTGAGCTGCAACCGGTCGTGTTTTTGTTCGCAATGACAGGCCAATCCGCTATAAGGCGGACCGTGTCCGAACCTCCCGCAGCGATGGCCAGCAGATGACCGCCGAGAACCACACCCAGGATATTGCACGCGTGCTGTCAGAGGCGTTGCCGTTCATGCAGCGCTATGACGGCCAGACCGTGGTCGTGAAGTATGGCGGGCACGCCATGGTCGACCCGGAACTGTCGGCAAAGTTCGCCCGCGACATGGTTCAGCTCAAACTGTCGGGCATCAACCCGATCGTGGTACATGGCGGCGGCCCGCAGATCGGCGCCATGCTGGACCGGCTCAAGATCGAGAGCCGCTTCGAGGACGGCCTGCGCGTCACCGACAAGGCGACCATGGAAGTGGTCGAGATGATCCTGGCGGGCTCGATCAACAAGGCGATCGTGGCCGCAATCCAGAAGGCTGGCGGCAAGGCTATCGGCATTTCCGGCAAGGACGGCAACCTGTGCGTGGCGACCCGGCTGACCAAGACCCGCATCAACAAGGAAACCGGCAAGGAAGAAGAAGTCGACCTCGGCTTCGTCGGCGACCCCGGCAAGATCAACCCGGAAATCCTGCGCACCATCCTTCATTCGGAAGCGATCCCGGTGATCGCGCCGACCGGCGTGGGCCGCGACGGCGAGACCTACAACGTCAATGCCGACACGTTCGCCGGCGCCATTGCGGTGGCGATGAAGGCCAAGCGGCTGCTGTTGCTGACCGACGTGGCGGGCGTGCTGGACAAGGACAAGAACCTGCTGCCCGAACTGACGCTCGGCGACATCGACCGGTTGGCAGCAGACGGCACCATTTCCGGCGGCATGATCCCGAAGCTCGAAAGCTGTGCCTCGGTGGTGCGCGGCGGGGTCGAGGGCGTGGTCATCACCGACGGGCGCGTGCCGCACTGCGTGCTGCTGGAACTGCTGACCCCGCACGGCGTTGGCACCCGGATTTCCGAACGGCAGACCAAGTAAACCGATGAGCGCACCCGGCTTCCATCACGTCGAGACCTGGATCTTCGACCTCGACAACACGCTGTACCCGGCGTCGTGCAGGCTGTTCGACCAGATCGACGTGCGCATGGGCGAGTTCATCTCCAACCTGTTCCAGGTGGACCGCACCGAGGCGCGCCGCATCCAGAAGGACTATTTCTACAAGTACGGCACGACGCTGCGCGGGCTGATGGAAGAGCACCGGATCGATCCGGACGCCTTCCTGGATTATGTGCACGACATCGACCATTCGCCGGTGCCGACCAACCCGCTGCTGGCGGAGCACCTCGAAGCGCTGCCGGGCCGCAAGCTCGTTTTCACCAACGGCACGGTGCGCCATGCCGAGAACGTCATGCACCGCATTGGCGTCACCCACCTGTTCCACGGCATCTTCGACATCGTGCACTCCGACTTCATTCCGAAGCCGGCGCGCGGACCCTATGAGAAGTTCATCGCCGAGCACGGCGTCGACCCGACCCGGGCCGCCATGTTCGAGGACATTGCCCGCAATCTCGAAGTGCCTGCCGCGCTTGGCATGACCACCGTGCTGGTTCGCGACGAGGACAACGAGGACGGGGCGATGATCAACAAGCTGAACGGCGATGCCGACGGCGCGCCTTATGTCCACCACCTGACAACCGATCTGGCCGGTTTTCTCGGCGGGATCGTCAACCGCTGACCACCCATTCAAGATCACCCGTTTCGAGGAGTTGAACCCATGAGCCATGCCAAGCTGAAAGCAACCATCGAGACGGCCTGGGAAGAGCGCGACAGCGTTTCGCCGAAGACCAAGGGCGCCGTGCGCGAGGCTGTCGAGAAGTCGCTGGAACTGCTCGATTCGGGCAAGGCCCGCGTGGCCGAGCGCGGGGCCGACGGCAACTGGAGCGTCAACCAGTGGCTCAAGCAGGCGGTGCTGTTGTCGTTCCGGCTGAACGACATGACCACCATCGCCAACGGCCCCGGCAAGGCCAAGTGGTGGGACAAGGTGCCATCCAAGTTCGACGGTTGGGGTGCCAAGGAGTTCCGCAAGGCCGGCTTCCGCGCGGTACCCAATTGCGTGGTGCGCCGCTCTGCCTATATCGCCCCGTCGGTGGTGCTGATGCCGTCGTTCGTCAATCTCGGCGCCTATGTGGACACCGGCACCATGGTGGACACGTGGGCGACCGTGGGCTCTTGCGCCCAGATCGGCAAGAACGTGCACCTGTCCGGCGGCGTCGGCATTGGCGGCGTGCTGGAGCCGTTGCAGGCAGGTCCCGTGATCATCGAGGACAACTGCTTCATCGGCGCACGCTCGGAAGTGGTCGAAGGCTGCATCGTGCGCGAAGGCGCAGTGCTCGGCATGGGCGTCTATATCGGCAAGTCCACCAAGATCATCGACCGGGCCACCGGCGAGGTAATGTACGGCGAAGTGCCGGCCTACTCCGTCGTGGTGTCCGGCACCCTGCCCGGCAAACCGCTGCCCAATGGCGAGCCCGGGCCATCGCTTTACTGCGCCGTCATCGTCAAGCGAGTGGACGCGAAGACCCGGTCGAAGACCTCGATCAACGAGCTGTTGAGGGATTGATGCTGGCTGCACCCGACCCTGTCGCCATCCTGCAGGAGCTGATCCGCTGTCCTTCCGTGACGCCGGCGGAGGCGGGTGTGCTCGACTACATGGAAGGCCTGATGAAGCCGCATGGCTTCGCCTGCACCCGGATGCCGTTCAGCGAGGATGGCACGGCAGACGTCGACAACCTGGTCGTTCGCATCGGCACGGGCGGCCCGCACTTCTGCTTTGCCGGCCACGTGGACGTCGTTCCGCCCGGCGCAGACAGTCTGTGGAAGTACCCGCCGTTTGCCGCCGAGATCCATGACGGGGTCATCTATGGCCGCGGCGCCTGTGACATGAAGGGATCGGTGGCGGCGTCCTGTGCGGCCGCCATCGGTTTTGCGCAGGACCACGGCGGCAGGCTGCCGGGCTCGATCTCGCTGCTCATTACCGGCGACGAGGAAGGCATTGCCATCAACGGCACGGTGAAGATGCTGGCCGAACTGAAGCGGCGGAGGGAAGTTCCCGATGTCTGCCTGGTGGGCGAGCCGACCTGTCCGGAGGTGTTTGGCGATACGATCAAGATCGGGCGTCGCGGATCGATCCATTACGAGGTCTCCTGGCAAGGAGTTCAGGGCCATTCCGCCTATCCGCACAAGGCGGTGAACCCGATCACGCCGCTTGCCCGTCTCATCGACCGGGTGGCGGCGCATGAACTCGACAATGGCAACGAACACTTCGGTCCGTCAACGCTGGCCGTCACCAATTTCGACACCGGCAACCCTGCCAACAACGTGATCCCGGCTTCATCGAAGGCGCGCTTCAACATCCGCTACAACACCGAGCACACGGCGGCCAGCCTCAACGACTGGGTGGAGCGGGCATGCGAAACGGTGAAGCAGCAGATGGGCGGCAGCTATGCCATCGAGGTGGTTGAGGGCGCCGATGCCTTCATGACCGAGCCAGGACCATTCGTGTCCGTGATTGCAAATGCTGTCGAGGCGGAGACCGGCGTCAAGCCGAAGCTCGATACCGGCGGCGGCACGTCGGATGCCCGCTTCATCAAGGATTATTGCCCGGTGGTCGAGTTCGGCCCGATCAACCAGACCATTCATCAGGCCAACGAGAATATTCCGGTTGCCGATCTCGAATTGCTGACCCGGGTCTACCGTCGCATACTGGATGACTGGTTTGCGGAGGTTGCTGCATGAGCTTCGCCATAGATGCGCTACGTGCACTAAAGGCATCCTGGCGACTGATCGGTCTCGACAAGCAGGGGATTCGCAATTTCGACCTGAGCGAAAAGGCGTTCTGGACCTCGTTCAAGGCGTTCTTCCTGGTGGCTCCGCTCTATCTCTATTCCTCGGTGATGGGCGCGCGCCTGTCGATCCCGCCGCAGGAAGAACCTTCGCTGTTCGGCACGCTCGCCTTGCTGGCTTTGCTGTGGGTGCTGTGGCCGTGGATGATGATCTACATCAGCCAGCAAGTTGGTGCCGGGCGCAAGTATGTGCGCTACATCATTGCCTACAACTGGACCAGCGTGTTCATTGTTGCAGCCATCATACCGGTGCTGGTGCTGAGGCAGTTTGGCATTGCCGGTCCCGGTCTTGCCGCGCTGCTCAGCCTGGTGGTGATAGGCTGGTCGCTGTTCATCCGCTGGTTCGTGGCGCGTCACGGCCTTGAGGTGAATGCGCCGGTCGCCGCCGCGCTGGTGGCGGGCGACCTGGCGCTGTCGATTGCCGGCAGCGCCCTGGTATAGTTGCCGGAAGTCAGTAGTCGACACTGAGAAGATAAAGCCCGTCCGGCGGGGCTACGGGACCACAGGCCGCGCGATCCGCAGCATCAAGTGCCGCACGCACATCCGCCGCCGACCACTTGCCTTCACCCGCCAGTTTCAGCGTGCCGACCAGCGAGCGCACCTGGTTGTGCAGGAACGACCGTGCCGAAGCATAGACCACCACCTCCGCACCCTCGCGCGCCACGTCGAGCCGGTCGAGCGTCTTTACCGGCGACTTCGACTGGCACTGGGCAGAACGGAAGGTGGTGAAGTCGTGATGGCCGATGAGCGTCTGGGCGGCTTCGTGCATGGCATCAGCGTCAAGCGGGTGCGTTACCGACCACACCCGGTTGCGGTCGAGTGCCGGCGGAGGGCGGCGGTCAAGAATGCGAAACCGGTAGTGGCGTGCCGTGGCCGAAAAGCGGGCATGGAAGTCTTCATCCACGATGGCCACGTCCAGCACGCTGACCGGATCGGGGCGAACCTGCGCATTGATCGCGCCCATCAGCTTGTCCGGCGCCCAGTCCTTTTGCAGGTCGACGTGCGCGACCTGACCCAGCGCATGCACGCCGGCATCGGTGCGGCCCGCGCCGAACAGGGTCACATTGTCTTCGCCCAGCCGTGCGATGGCGTCCTCCAGCGCAGCCTGCACGGAGTCCTGACCGTCCTGGCGCTGCCAGCCGGAGAACGGCGTGCCGTCGTACTCGATGGTGAGCCGGTAGCGGGTCATGGTGCTATCCCACACGGGCGCCGGGCGCAGGTCTTAACCCGTTCAGAAAGGCATCGAGGTCCATCGGCCCCTTGCCCTCGCGCTGCAGCCGCACCGGGCGGATGGCACCTCCGGCACAGGCAATTGCCAGCCGGTCGTCCAGCACGGTTGCAGGCGAGCCTTTCAGCGATGGCTCCAGTTCCACTTCCAGCAGCTTCACCCGCACCGGCTTGTCCGGCCCCGGCAGCAGGCACCAGGCGCCTGGAAACGGCGACAGGCCGTGCACATGGCGCAGTACGTCTTTCGCCGGGCGATTGAAATCGACGTGAGCTTCGGCCTTGGTGATCTTTTCGGCATAGGTCACGCCGGCTTCTTCCTGCGGCGTGGCATCCAGTCGGCCGTCATGCTCGAGCCGGGCGAGCACGGCAGACATGGCTTCCGCTCCGGCGACGGCAAGTTCGTAGTGCAAGCTGGCGGCGGTCGTTGCATCGTTGATCGCAGTACTCACCTCGCTGATGACCGGTCCGGTATCTAGGCCCTCGCCCATCTGCATGATCGCCACCCCGGTTTCGGCATCGCCGGCCATGATGGCGCGCTGGATGGGTGCTGCTCCACGCCAGCGTGGCAGCAGCGAGGCGTGCACGTTGAGGCAGCCGAAGCGCGGCGCATCAACAACGGGCTTGAGCAGGATCAGGCCATAGGCCACCACCACCGCCACGTCGGCGCCGAGTGCGGCGAATTCCGCCTGCTCGGCCTCGCCGCGCAGCGACTTCGGCGTGCGTACCTCGATGGTATGCGTTTCGGCGAACTGGTGGACAGGCGACTTGCGTTCGGCCATGCCGCGACCCGCCGACCGTGGCGGCTGGGTGTAGACGCACGCGATCTCGTGACCGTCTTCGAGCATCCGCGCAAGAGTGGGCACGGCGAAGTCCGGCGTGCCCATGAAGATGCAGCGAAGGCTCACGCCGTTTCCCGCTGCTGGCGGGCCAGCTTGGTGAACTTGCGCACGACCATGGATCGCTTGAGCCGCGACAGGTGATCGATGAACAGGATGCCGTTGAGATGGTCGATTTCGTGCTGGATACAGGTCGCCATCAGACCGGTGCAGTGCATCTCCTGCTGCTTGCCGCTCTCGTCGACGTACTTCACCTTCACCTCCGCCGGGCGCTCGACATTGTCGAACACGTCAGGGATCGACAGGCAGCCTTCCTCGTAGGTGGACAGGTCATCGCTCGACCAGACAATTTCCGGATTGATGAACGCCATCGGGTCCTTGGGCTGGTCTTCCTTGGCCAGGTCGATCACCAGCAGGCGGCGCGGAATGCCGACCTGGACCGCCGCCAGACCGATGCCGGGCGCGTCGTACATGGTCTGGAACATGTCACCGACCAGGGCGTGCAGTTCGTCGTCAACCCGCTCGACGGGTTGCGATACCTGCTTCAGCACCGGGTCCGGCAGCTTGACGATCGGTCGAATGGTCATGAAATTTCCGTGCACCAAACTTGATTGCGCTGGCTTTCAGATAAGCATTCTGCCCGTTCCGGTCAATTGTCCGGCCATGATCAACCATTGCGGGAAGCGATCCAGCGCGACAACCGCTCCAGCGCCTCGTCGAGGCTGGCCGGATCGCGCAGGTAGCAAATGCGCAGGAAGCCCTCGCCGCCGGGTCCGAACGTGCCGCCCGGGGACAGGCCGACATTGGCATCGTCGATGATGCACAGCACCGCCGCCAGGCTGTCGTCCAGTCCATCGAGACGGAAGAAGTGATAGAACGCGCCTTTGGGCAGTTCGAAGCTGACGCCCTCGTGCCGGCCCAGCACTTCGGCCGCCCGGTCACGGGCGGCTCTGGCCATGGCGAGCTGTAGGCCGAGGAACTCGTCACCCTGCTCCAGCGCAGCGACGGCGCCGCGCTGCAGGAAGGTTGCCGTGCCGGAGGTGTTGTACTGGATGATGCGCTCGATTGCCGGGCCGGGAGCCTCGGGCGCCTGCAGCCAGCCGATGCGCCAGCCGGTCATGGCCCAGTTCTTGGAGAAGGTGTTGGTATAGAGCACGCGTTCTTCCTGTTCGCACACGTCCATGAACGAGGGCGCGCGTTCAACCGTCTCATCATACTGGAAGCGGCCATAGACCTCGTCGGCGATGATCCAGATGCCGGCGGCACGGGCCATGTCGCGAATGGCAATCAGGTCATCGCGGCTGGCCACCCAGCCGATCGGGTTCGATGGCGAGATCAGGCAGATGGCGCGGGTGCGCGGGCCGATGGCGTCCCGCATCCGGTCCAGGTCGAGCGACCAGGTGCGATCCTCGAACTGCATCGGCACGAACACTGGCACCGCTCCCATCATGCGCATGGGACCGGGGAAATTCGGCCAGGCAGGAGACGGCACGATCACCTCGTCGCCCTTGTCGAGCAACAGCTGCAGCGCAATCTGGATGGCCTGCATGCCGCCGCCGGTGACGAAAAAACGCCCGGGCGAGAACGGACCCGGCCAGAAGCGGTCATGATAGGCGGCGAGAGCGGCCCGCAATGCCGGGATGCCGCGCTGCCAGGTGTAGAACGTCTCGCCCGCCCGCAAAGACTCGACGGCCGCGTCGCAGACGAACTGCGGTGTCGGCAGGTGCCCCTCGCCGGTCCAAAGCGGAATCAGGCCATCGCGGCCGAAGCCGTGATTGACGGCGCGCAGGATGCCGCTGTCGGGTTCATCGCGCTGGCTCTTGCGGATGCCTGCGATGAGCTGCTCGGGCGAAAGGGAATGCATCGGAGGGCCTCGGTGTCGGACTACGGCAATTGCCTACTGCGGCGGACGCCGGGCCGCAAATGAAAAACCCGACCCGCCGTGCTGGCGGACCGGGCCCGTCGCCGGAAAAACCGGCAGGCTACTTCTTCTTGCTCAACAGATCGCGGATCTCGGTGAGCAGCTGCACGTCGGCCGGCGGCTCGGCAGGAGCAGCCGGAGCAACTTCTTCCTTCTGCTTCATGTTGTTGGCTGCCCTAACGATCATGAACAGGATAATGGCGATGATCAGGAAGTTGACAACCGCAGTGAGGAAGCTGCCGTAGGCGAGCACGGCACCCTGTTCCTTCGCTGCGGCAAGCGTGGTTGCGTTCACGCCTTCAGCCAGCGGCGCGAACAGGTTCGAGAAATCGATGCCGCCGGTAATGGCGCCAACGATCGGCATGATGATGTCGTCGACAAGCGAGCTGACGATCAGGCCGAATGCCCCGGCGATGATGACGCCGACCGCCAGATCGAGCACATTGCCCTTGAAGGCAAATTCCTTGAATTCCTTCCACATGGTCTGGTTCCCCTCCAGTGCTGTATCGCCAAGATTGGATTCGCGGGCATGGTTCACCCCACCGGCGACAAACCGGTGGAAACACCCTCAGGATAAACGCCGCATGGTCAATTACAACTTCTATCAGTTGCTGCCGCAGGTGTTGTTCCCGGCAGCAGCCAATTGTCTGCCCCGTCACTTCTGCTAATCTGCCGGCACGGCGGGCTGCAGGTGACCCAGCGCTGGTCCCGGGCAGCAGCCGCAGCATGGAAGGCACTTGGGCGATGCTTTCGACCTGGGGCGTGATACTTATCGCACTTGGCTACGTGGGCGTGCTGTTCTCGATCGCCGCCTATGGTGACAAGGTTTCGGGTTTCCGGCGCGGGCTCAGCCGTCCTTACGTCTACGCCTTGTCGATTGCCGTGTACTGCACGTCATGGACCTTCTACGGCAGTGTGGGCCTAGCCTCAACGACCGGCTACGAATTTCTGGCCATCTATCTCGGCCCGATCCTGCTTATCGGGGCGGGCTGGCCGCTGATCCGTCATATCGTGACCTTGTCGAAGGGGCAGAACATCACCTCGATTGCCGACTTCTTGTCGGCGCGCTACGGCAAGAACCAGCTGCTTGGCGGGCTGGCCGCGGCCATCGCGGTGATCGGCATCATTCCCTATATTTCGCTACAACTGAAAGCGGTGGCGCTGTCACTGGGCGTGCTTGCGCCGCTGGGCGTCGAGACCAGCAGGCTGGACACGCCGTTTGGCGACATGCCGATGTTCATCGCCATAGCGATGGCGGTTTTCGCCATGCTGTTCGGCACCCGTCACGCCGACGCGACCGAGCACCAGAACGGCCTGATCCTTTCGGTAGCTGCAGAGAGCATGGTCAAGCTGGTGGCATTCATCGTGGTCGGTGCCGCCATCACCTTTGCGCTGGCCGGCGACACGTCCGGTCTGTTCGACCGTGCCGCCGCCGACCCGTCGATCAGCGACATGTTCTCCTCGGCTCCCGACGGGCCGCGGTTCATTACCATGACGCTGCTTGCCGCGTTCGCCATCATCCTGCTGCCGCGGCAGTTTCACGTTACCGTGGTCGAGAACACCTCGATCTACGACGTGCGCAAGGCGGCGTGGATGTTTCCGCTGTACCTGGTGATGATCAACATCTTCGTGGTGCCCATCGCCATTGCCGGCATGGTTGTGTTCAAGGGCCAGCCGGTGGATGGCGATACCTTCGTGCTGGCATTGCCGGTTGCGCAGGGTCAGAGCCTGCTGGCTATGCTGGCGTTCATCGGCGGACTGTCCGCGGCAACGGCGATGGTGATCGTGGAAACCGTCGCGCTGTCGATCATGGTCTGCAACTCGATCGTGCTGCCGCTGATGCTGCGCTCGTCCAACCGGACCATGTGGCAGGACGACTTCTCCACACGCATCCTGCAGATCCGCCGCGCCGCCATTGGCGGCATCATCGTGCTGGCCTACTCCTACTACCTGATGATCGGCAACAATGCGGCCCTGGCGCAGACCGGCCTGGTGTCGTTCGCGGCCATCTCGCAGTTTGCCCCGGCCTTCTTCTTCGGACTGGTGTGGTCGCGAGGAAACGCTCGCGGCGCCATGGCCGGCCTGATGGCGGGCTTCGTGCTGTGGGCCTATACACTGCTGGTTCCGCTGTTCGCCGATGCCGGCTGGCTCAGCTACAGCCTGATCGTCAATGGTCCCTGGGGCATCGAGTGGTTGCGGCCACGGCAGCTCTTCAACAGCGATTTCGACGCACTGACCCATGGCGTGTTCTGGTCATTGACCGTCAACGCGCTGGTCTATGCCGGGGTGTCACTCGTCACGTCAAGCGACCCGCTGGAGCGGATGCAGGCACAGGCATTCGTCCCTACCGGGCAAGCCACCACGACCTACTCGTTCAGGCAGCGCAACAGCAATGTGACCATGCGCCAGCTCGAGTCCACGGTTGAACGCTATCTCGGCAAGGAACGGGCAAAGCGCTCGTTCCAGGAGTTCCACCGCCAGCACGACAAGACCCTGTCTCCCCGCTCGATTGCCGACCACGATGCATTGCGCTTTACCGAGCGGCTGCTGGCAAGTGCCATCGGCACGGCATCGGCAAGAGTGGTCATGGCGCTGCTGCTGCAGCGCGGCACCGAGAATGCCCGCGGCGCCATGCGCCTGCTGGACGATGCGTCCGATGCCATTGTCTACAACCGCGACCTGCTGCAATCGGCGATCGACCACGTTCAGCAGGGCATTGCGGTGTTCGACCATGACCTGGCCCTGGTGTGCTGGAACAACCAGTTCCGCAACCTGCTGTCGCTGCCACCCGAAATGGGCAAGGTTGGCGTTCCGCTCGGCGACGTGCTTTCGCAACTAGATCGGAATTTCGAGTACGAGGGCCGCGCGCTGAGCGATGCCCATACCCAGGTGCTGCGCCTGATGGCGATGCAGTCGGAGCCCTTCCAGATCACGCGCAAGGACGGCTCGGTGGTGCTTGAAGTGCGCTCCAACGCCATGCCCGAGGATGGCCGGGTGCTGACCTTCACCGACATTACCGAGCGGGTGCAAACCGCACAGGCCCTGGAGCAGCGGGTGCGCGAGCGCACCCAGGAACTGACAACGCTCAACAGCCAGCTGGAGACGGCGCGGGCGCAGGCGGTGGAAGCCAATGCGGGCAAGACCCGGTTCATTGCCGCTGCCTCGCATGACATTCTGCAGCCGCTCAACGCGGCCCGGCTGTTCACGTCGTCGCTGCTCGACCGCACGCAGAAGAAGCCGGAGGGCGAACTGGTCCGCAACGTCGACCAGTCGCTGGAGTCGGTGGAGGAAATCTTTTCCGCGCTGCTCGACATTTCAAGGCTCGATGCCGGCGCAATCAATCCCGACATAACCCGCTTCGCCATCGGCGACCTGTTGCGCCAGCTCAAGACCGAGTTCTCGATGGCAGCGGCCGAGAAAGGCCTGAAGCTGTCGATTGTGCCATCCAGCCAGATCGTGCTGTCCGACCGGCGGTTGCTGCGGCGCATCCTGCAGAACCTGCTCAGCAATGCTATCAAGTATACGCAAGGCGGCAAGGTGCTGATGGGCTGCCGCCGCGAGGCCGGATGCTTGCGGATCGAGGTTCACGACACCGGTCCGGGCATCCCCGCGAGCAAGCAGGAACTGGTGTACCGGGAGTTCGAGCGTCTCGATCACAAGGGCTCGGATGTATCGGGGCTGGGGCTTGGGCTGTCCATCGTACAGCGCATGGCGCGTGTGCTCGATCATCCCCTCAGCCTGCAGTCGGATTCAGGCAAGGGCTGCACGTTCAGGCTGAAGCTGCCGGTAGCGGCAAGCCAGGACGTGCCCTTCCAGCAAGCCCGCCCGTCGCCGGTTGCCGGCTCTGCCAGGCTTGCCGGGCTGTCGGTGCTGGTGGTAGACAACGAGCCATCTATCATCGAGGGCATGACCAGCCTGCTTACCGGCTGGGGTTGCGAGGTGGCAAGTGCACGCAGTGCGGCGGGCGCGCGCAAGCTGGTTGATGCCGGCAATGCCCGTGACCAGGGCTTCGACGTGGTGTTGATGGACTACCACCTCAACAGTGAGAACGGGCTTGATGTGATCGCAGAATTGCGCGGCCGTAGCGGCCAGGGTTTCGTTGCTGCCCTGATAACTGCCGAGCGTTCGGCGCATGTTCAGGCGCGGGCCGAGGCGGAAGACGTCGTCTATCTCAGAAAGCCTGTGCGGCCGGCGATCCTGCGCAACGTACTGTCCATGGCCCGGTCGCAACGGGCCGCAGCGGAATAGACCTCCCGCACTTCAGACCGCGAATTCTCCGACAGCTGCGCCATCGGACGGCTCTCCGTCGATGCGCGAGGCAGCGATCACGGCCTGGGTCCGGCTCTCGACGTTCAGCTTCTGCAGGATCGCGGAGACATGGGCCTTGATGGTGGCCTCCGATACGGACAGTTCGTAGGCAATCTGCTTGTTTAGGAGACCTTCGCGCAACATCATCAGCACCCGCATCTGCTGCGGAGTCAGCGTCGACATGCGGCGGGCTATTTCATCGGCCTCGCTGTCCACGGGCTGGCTGGTGTTGACGCCTTCCGGCACCCATTCGCCGCCCTCAAGCACGATTGAGATTGCCGATTGCATCTGCGGAACCGGGGCCGATTTCGGCACAAAGCCCGAAGCGCCAAGAGAGATGGCCCTTGCGATGACGGCCGATTCCTCGGTACCGGAAACCACCACGACGGGAACGAGCGGAAACTGCGAGCGGACCAGCACGAGCCCGGAAAAGCCCTGGACGCCCGGCATCTTGAGATCCAGCAGCACAAGGTCAATGTCGTCGGCGCTGGAAAGTATCGAGATCGCTTCCTTGAGCGAGCCGGCCTCGTCAAACCTCACGTCGCCCAGCGCGTCCTGCAACGTCAGCCGCAACGCATCACGAAACAGCGGATGGTCATCTGCCAGGACAATCCGGTAGCCCATCAACCTCGCTCCCTCATCCGCCAGGTTTCCTCACAATGCCGGTTTTTTCGCTCTCCCCTGCCATGTCAGCCAGACAGCGAACGGCGAAACCGGTCTTTTCTTGCATTATTCAAACCAATTTGGGGACATGTCCAGTGCAGATATGAGCCTGCCTCATGTTTCATTCCTTTGTTACGGCCCCACAATTGTCAAGGTTTAGCCCATCTGTCGCCCGGAAGAACAAGCATCCTTTTCAACAGCAGAGGGGTCTGCTCACAAGATTTGAAGGGTTCCAGCGTCCGGGCAAGAGGTTGCCGGGAAAGTCGTCAGGAACCGGAAATGCCGAAGAACTGCCGATCTGGCGGGTGCTTTGTCGCAAGAGATGGTCGCGTGGCTCCTGTCGCCGTCCCGAGCAGCGCGATCCATGCCCGCCCGGACCTTGGTCCGGGCGGGCAACTTTCATGGAGCTGCAGCAGCCCGCTCATGCGCGATCAGGCCGGCTTTCCAGATCCCGTGCCATGTCCATGAACTTCTCCATGATGGAGCGCAGGAAGGACATCATCCTGTCGATGGTGGCCTCGTCGGGCAGGTGCAGGCCGGGCTCACTGCTCTTGCCCTCGAGTTTCTTTTCGAGAGTGCCGACCTTGAGTTCCAGCTGGCGGTTGCGGCTTTCCAGCCGGGCGATCTCGTCCCGGTATGCCTTGCGGTCATCGGCAGCACTCTTGCAGACCCAGTTGCCCGACGACCGGCTGCACGTCGACACGTTGCCGGTCACTGTATCGAGCCGGATGAACTCGTTGCTCCCGGTCTCGCGCAGTTCATAGCGTGGCCCGGAGCCGGCCGCGAAGGCCAGTGATGGCAGCAGCGCCAGCGCCGCCAACGCAAACGGCAATCTGGAGGTCTTCAAGATGCGGAAAGAATTTGTCATCGGTCCCGTCTCCCGGTCTGCGACGTGCACGCCCCTGCTGCTGCATATAGGTCAGCAGGGCTCACATCACAAACCTGAGCCGGCATGACGCCTCAGCCGCGGCGCACCCAGGCCTCGAAGGCTTCCAGCCAGACGGCAAATATCTTGCGGCTGGATTCATCGGTGAGATAGCCGTCTGCATCAAACTTGTTCTGGGCCAGGCTGACGAACAGTTCCGGCTTGTTCATGGTCAATGCCTCGAGGCCGACGAGGTTCTGGCGCAAATGATACTGTGACCGCGCAGTGCCGACTGGGCTTTGCGCCGCGCCCACAATGCCCACACGCTTGTCCTTGAACGGCTGGTTCTTGACGCGGCTGACCCAGTCGGTGGCGTTCTTGAGCCCGCCGGGAATGGAGAAGTTGTATTCTGGCGTGGAGATCAGAACCCCGTCCGCCGCGTGTATCCTGGCTGCAAGGTCCTGCACGATCTCCGGCACGCCGCTGGCGTCCTCGTCGTCACCGTCATAGACGGGTATGCCCTTCAGCCGTACGATTTCCATGTCCATGGCGCCGGATACCATGTCCTTGAGCACGTTTAGCAGCTTGGTGTTGTAGGACTGCTCTCGCAGACTTCCGGAAATGGCTAGGATTTTCAGCTTGCCGGCCATGCCGATCATGCCTCCTGTGATGATTGTGAAAATGGCGATCAGTAGGTGGCGCGCCCGCCCGACAGATCGAAGACGGCGCCGGTCGTGAAACTGTTCTCGCGCGACACGATCCAGGCGATCATGTCGGCGGCCTCCTCGACCTTCAGGAACCGGTTTCGCGGGATCTTGGACAGCATGTAGTCGATATGCTCCTGGCTCATCTGGTCGAAGATGCGGGTGCGGGCTGCGGCGGGCGTAACGCAGTTGACGGCAATGTCGTGGGCGGCCAGTTCCTTGCCGAGCGACTTGGTCAGCGCGATCACGCCGGCTTTGGACGCCGAATAGGCAGACGCGTTCGGATTGCCCTCCTTGCCTGCGATGGAAGCAATATTGCAGATGCGGCCATAGCCGCGCTCCATCATTCCCGGCACCAACGCCCGGTTCACGTAGAAGGTTCCGTTCAGGTTGATGTCGATCACCCGGCGCCAGTCATCCGGTTTGTAGGCGGCGACCGTGGTGTTCGGCCCGGCTATTCCAGCCGAATTGACCAGGATCGATACCGGACCAAGCCTGGCTTCGGTGCTGGCCAGCGCGGCGGCGATGGCCGCCTCGCCGGTCACGTTGACGGCGAAGCCTGCCGCCCCGCCGGGAAGCGAGGCGGCAGCACTTTCCGCCAGCGCGGCGTCGACATCCCACAAGGCAAGCCTCGCTCCCAGCGCCGCCAGTTTCTGCGCCACGGCCAGGCCGATGCCCTGCGCCCCGCCGGTGACCAATGCCACCTGCCCCGTCATGTCGAGTCCTGCCATGTTCTGCTTCCCCTGGCCCATTGTACGCTCAGGCCATATCGAACAGCAGAAACTCCGATGCGTCGAGGGCCTCGATGCGGACCTCAGCTTCATCGGCCATGGCGAGCCCGTCGCCCCGGCGCAGTTGCTCGCCATTGACCACGAGTTCGCCTGAAGCAAGTTGCAGCCACTGACGGCGTCCTGCGCGCGGCGCGAAGGTCAGCACCTGTCCGGCATCCAGCAGGCTTGCGTGAATGTCGGCGTCCTGGTGGATCTTCAGCGCCCTGTCACCAGGAGTGCCGGACGCCACCAGCCTCAGCTGGTTGCGGCGTTCCTCGTTAGTGAAGTGACGCTGCTCGTAGGACGGTTCCAGGCTCTTGCTCTCCGGGATCATCCAGATCTGCAGGAAGTGCACAGGATCGGTCTTCGAAGCGTTGAACTCGGAATGCCTGACCCCGGTGCCGGCCGACATGCGCTGCACGTCGCCGGGACGGATCACCGATCCGGTGCCAAGCGAGTCCTTGTGTTCCAACGCGCCGTCCAGCACGTAGGAGATGATCTCCATGTCGGCATGGCCGTGGGTGTCGAAGCCGGCAGCGGGAGCCACCCGGTCCTCGTTGATGACCCGAAGCGGTCCGAAGCCCATGTGAGCGGGATCATGGTAATGGCCGAAGGAAAAGCTGTGGCGCGAGACAAGCCAGCCGAAGTTGGCGTGGCCGCGGGCTTCTGATGGTCTCAGTTGCAGCATCGTCATTCTCCTTGTCAGTCTGACCGGTGCAAGCCGGCGTAATTGCGTGATGGACAACAGATAAACACTGCATAACTCATGACAATACCGCAAATTTGCTACGCATTGTTTCTCACAATGCTACAATGCAAACATGGATCGATTCGATGGCATGAAGGCGCTGGTAACTGCCGTGGATGAAGGCGGGTTTGCTGCGGCGGGGCGCAAGCTGGGACTTTCAAGGGTGCAGGTGTCGCGGCTGGTGGGCGCGCTGGAGGAACATCTGAGAGCGCAGTTGCTCAACCGCACCACCCGCACCATGTCGCTGACCGAAGCCGGACAGGTCTTCGTCGAGCGGGCTCGGGCGCTGGTGGCGCAGCTGGAGGAAGCCGAAGCGGCGGCCGGAGAGTCCACCGGCCAGCTCAAGGGCCTGCTGCAGGTGAATGCGCCGATGACTTTCGGCGTCAGCGAAATCGCACCGGCGGTGGCAGACTTCATGGCCCTGCATCCCGATATCACAGTTTCACTGATCCTCAACGACCGTTTCGTCGACCCGTACGAAGAGGGCTTCGATGTGACCCTGCGCATCGGCGAGCTTGAGCCTTCCTCGCTGGTGGCGCGAAAGATCTGCCCGATCCGGCGGCTGATGTGCGCCAGCCCGGCCTATCTTGACGCGCACGGGCGGCCGCGCACACCGGATGACCTGGCCTCGCATGCATTGCTGCACTATGGGCACATGGAGAGCGATCTGGTGTGGCCGGTGCGTGGTGCAGGCACCAACGGACGGCTGGCGGTTACACCGGCGTTGTGCTCCAACAATGGCGACGTCCTGAAGGTGGCCTGTACGGCCGGCCGGGGCATCACCTTACTGCCGGCGTTCATCGTGGCCCACGAACTGACCTCCGGTGCGCTCGTGCCTGTGCTGGAAGGTTTCGAGCCGCCGCCGGTGGCGCTTCACGCGGTCTATCCGCCGGACAAGTACCGGCCGGCCAAGACACGGGCGTTCGTCGACTTTCTGACCAGCCGGTTTCGCAAGCGTCCGCCGGGCGGGCCGGTATGACAACTATACTCAGGCCGACTTCCTGATTTTCTGGTAGGCCGCCAGGGCCGCATCGCGCGCCTTGCCGTGATCGACCATCGGCTTCGGGTAGGTCTTGCCCAGTACGACCCCGGCATCCTTGAGCACAAGCGCCGGGGCTTCCCACGGCTTGTGGATGAAGGCCGGGGGCAGGCGCTTCAATTCCGGCACCCAGCGGCGGACATAGGCACCATCGGGATCGAACTTCTCACCCTGCAGCACCGGGTTGAAGATGCGGAAATAGGGGGCCGCGTCCGCGCCGCAGCCTGCAACCCATTGCCAGCTTGCCGAATTGGAACCGATATCGGCATCCACCAATGTGTCCCAGAACCAGGCCTCGCCGCGCTGCCACGGCACCAGCAGGTCCTTGATCAGGAACGAGGCAGCGATCATGCGCACGCGGTTGTGCATCCAGCCCGTGGCCCAAAGCTCGCGCATGCCGGCATCGACGATCGGATAGCCGGTGTCGCCTCGCTGCCACGCATTCAACGCGTCGTCATCGTCGCTCCAGGGGAAGTCCGCGAACTCAGGTCTGAACGGCTCGCTCATCAGGTCGGGCCAGTGGTGCAGCAGGTGATAGGAAAACTCGCGCCACAGCAGTTCCTTCAGAAAATGCTCTGCGCCACGGTCAACATTGCGGCGGCCATCGGCCATGGCGTGGCGGGTAGCATGCCAGCACTGGTGCGGCGAGATTTCACCGAAGTGCAGATGTGGAGACAGGCGGGAGGTGGCAAACAGGTCCGGCCGGTCACGGTCGTCCTTGTAATCGCCTACAGCCTCGGCAATGAACCGTTCCAGCTTGTCGCGCGCACCGGCTTCGCCCGGCGTCCAGCGTTCGGCGAACTGCGACGCCCAGTCCGGCTTGCCATCATAGAGTTTCCAGTCCGCGATATCGTCCTTCGCGATGCCGCCCAGCCAGAACTGCATGTTGTCCGGCACAGCGCGCGGCTCACGGAACGGTTCGGTGGCAAAGCACGCCTTCGAAAAGGGCGTGTAGACCTTGTAGGGATCGCCCGCGCCAGTGCGGATGTTTTCAGGGTCGTGCAGCAGGTATCCGGCGAACCGTTTGCACTCGATACCGTTTTCCCTGCACCATGAGGCGATGTCCTGCTCAAGCTTACCGGACCACGGCGCATGGTTGCGCGAAAAGTAGATTGCATGGGCGGCGGTTTCGCCTGCAAGAGCCTTGAGCACATCCAGGCTGCCACCGCGGCGCAGGCAAAGCCGGCCTCCCTTTTCCGCAATCGCGGTGTCCAGGGCGTGGAGAGACTGCTCCAGCCACCAGCGCGTCGCGCCGCCCATGGCCCAGTCGCCGGGAGTTTCATCGTCGAGGATATAGACCGGCAGGATGGGCCGGCAGGTTTCAACCGCCTTCACCAGCGCGGCGTTGTCGGCCAGGCGCAGATCATGGGTGAACCAGACAATGACAGGGCTTTCGCTCATGGCGCTTTCCGTAACCGGTCAGGATGGGAAGTACGGTCACAGAACGCCGCAAACCGGCAAAAGGTTCAGTTGCCCGATGACGACATGGCGCCAGTCTTTTCCCGCTCGGCGAGAAGGTGGGTGAGCCAGTCCGGATCCATTTCCGGCACCGAGGACAACAGCAGCTGGGTGTAGTCCGGATAGGGCGGTTCGAGGATCTCGCTCTTCATGCCCTGCTCCACCACCTTGCCCTGGAACATCACCACGATCTGGTCCGAGATCGCCTTCACGGTGGCGATATCGTGGGTGATGAACAGGTAGGTGATGTTGAACTCGTTCTGCAGGCGCAGCAGCAGCTTGAGGATGCCTTCCTGCACGATCTGGTCGAGCGCCGACGTGACCTCGTCGCAGATGATCACTTCAGGCTCTGCGGCAAGCGCCCGGGCAATGCAGATGCGCTGCTTCTGGCCGCCGGACAGCTCGCCCGGCAGGCGCTCCATGAAGCTGTCGTCCAGTTCGATCATCTTCAGCAGTTCGGAGATGCGGGCGTCGAGCGCCTTGCCGGACAGGCCCAGATAGAACTCCAGCGGGCGGCCGATGATGTCGCGCACGGTGTGGCGCGGGTTCATTGCCGTGTCGGCCATCTGGTAGATCATCTGGATGCGGCGAAGCTGGTCCTTGTTGCGGTCCTTCAGCGCCAGCGGCAGCGGCTCGCCATTGAACAGCACGTTGCCCTTCATCGGCGGCAAAAGGCCAGTGATGACGCGCGCCGTGGTGGACTTGCCGGAACCGGATTCACCCACCACCGCCACGGTAGACCCGCGCGGCACGTCGATGGTCACATCCTGCAGCACCTTCACCACGCCGCCATAGCTGGCGTCCACGCCGTTGACGCGCAGCACGATGTCGTCGCTGCGCTCCTCGGGCTTTTCCAGCGAGCGCACGGCCCACAGCGACCTGGTGTAGGGCATCTTCGGGTGCTTGAGCATTTCGCGGGCCGGGGCGTCCTCGACCGTTTCGCCATAGCGCAGCACCTTGATGACGTCGGCCATCTGGGCCACCACGGCAAGGTCGTGGGTGATGTAGATCGCGGCGGTGTTGAACTGCTGAACGATATCGCGCATCGCCGACAACACCTCGACCTGGGTGGTCACATCAAGCGCCGTCGTGGGCTCGTCGAAGATGATCAGGTCGGGCCGAGGCGACATGGCCATGGCGGTCATGGCGCGCTGCAGCTGGCCGCCGGACACCTGGTGCGGGTAGCGCTGGCCGATATTGTCCGGGTCGGGCAATTGCAGCGAGCGGAACAGCTTGCGGACATCGGCCTTGGCGTCGGAGTCCGGCTTCAGGCCATGATCGACGGTGGCCTCGACGCATTGCTCGATGAGCCGGTGGGCGGGGTTGAACGAGGCGGCCGCACTTTGCGCCACGTAGGTCATGCGGCTGCCGTTCAGCCGGCGCAGTTCGCGGTCGGACAGGGCGCGCAGGTCGATGCCGTCGAACAGGATGGAACCGCCGGTGATGCGGCAACCGGGCTGGGTATAGCCCATCGCCGCCTTGCCGAGCGTAGACTTGCCGGCGCCGGATTCGCCGATCAGGCCCATCACCTCGCCGCGGTGCAGCTTGAGGTCTACGCCCTTGATGATCGGGTGCCACTTCTCGTCGGAGAAGCCCTCGATGCGGATGTCGCGCATGTCGAGGAGGAGGTCACCCTTGTTTCGTTCGCCGTGTTGCTTCTTCGCCATGGGTCCTGTCCGCGTTTGCCGTCCGGTTTCAGTTCGGTCCGTGCCAGTCGATCTGGCAGATCTCGGCCGAGCGGCCGTCGAAATCCCATACCCGCCCGTGACTGCGCACGCGGCCCCTGTTGGCGGTGGCAATGGTGATGTCCGGGCCCATCCAGTATCCGGTGTTGGACACCACGACGTCCTTGTCCGGATCGGGGCCGGAGATCGGTTCGATCTCGCCCTGGATCTTCTTGCCGACCATCAGGCGGCGCTTCTTGCCCTCGGTCTCGAAGGTGACGGGCGCGCGCTCGGCACCAAGAAACTCGCCCACCAGCATGGAGAACAGGCCGGTCGTGCCGCGCGCGGCACCGGAGAAAATCTGCTCGAGCCCGTGATAGGCCTTGTCGGTGGCGCGTTCGTCGAAGAAGGCGGCGGCCTTCCAGTTGCCGCGGCCCATGTTGCCGGGAATGTCCATCAGCATGCCGACGTTGAGGCCTGACAGGTCCTCACCGTCATAGTGGCCCTCGTCGATGCGCACGCCCAGCCACGCCTGGCAATAGCCTTCCGTCGGCGGGTGTTTGCCGAGGCTCACGACGCACGGGCAGAACACCGTGCAATTGCAGTTGAGGATGAGTTCACCCCTGATTTTCCACTGCGGCAGATCAGCCACTTAAGCTACTCCCTGTCAAACCGTTCCAGTTGCACGGGCCACGGCATAGGCGCCGCCCGCGAAAAGCACGAACCCGGCCGGGCGGGTGAGCCAGCGGCCGATGTCGGGCAATTTTTCCAGCACCATGAATGCGGTCGCCAGCCCCATCCAGACGAGGTTCATGGTGCCGCCGATAAAGCCGAGCGCCATCAGCGCCCAGCAGCAGGCCATGCACACCACGCCCAGGCGAAGCCCCATGCCGGCAGCTGCCAGCGGGCCGGGCTTCCAGTACTGCATGAAGAACATCAGCGGCCGGCGGCACTTGCTGAGGCAGGCGTGCTTGAGCCGCGAAAACTGGTAGGCGCCTGCAATGAACAACAGCGCGGCGGTGAGCCACCATGACAGGCTTGCCCCGCTGGCGGCGAGCAGTCCGCGCGACGAAAGCCAGCCTTGCGCTGCCGCGGCGGCGGCGGAAAAACCTAGCCACACGGCCATGTAGCCGGCAATCAGCGCAAAGAACCCCGTACCTGTCGCTGCTCCGGTTGCCGTCATGTCGTCCCACGTTGCAAGTGCAGGCACCAGTGTCGGCGCCATCATGGCCGCGCTCATCAGCGCCCACATGGCGAACAGGGCGAGCGGGTCTGCATCAGAGGCAGCGGTGCAGATGGCCGACCAGAAGCCGGGGTGGGAAACGTTGGCCAGCAGCCCGCCCGGCAGGCTTGCCGACATCAGGAAGATGCCGGCCCAGGCAGCCAGTACAAAGCCGTAAAACCCGCCCCAGCTCAATGAGCGCCAAACGTGGCCGTGCTGTGTGACGGCCTCACTTCTCATCGCGGATGCCGGAGGTCTTGTGCAGGAACCAGTCGACCACGAAGTTGACCGCAACCGTGAGCAACGCAATTGCACCGGCCGGCAACAGCGGCGTCATGGCCGCCTTCATGTCGTACTCGGCAAACGAGATCAGCTGGGCGTTTTCGCGCACCATCGAGCCCCAGTCCGCCGTGGGCGGTTGGATGCCGACGCCAAGGAACGACAGCGAGGCAATGGTCAGGAACACGAAGCAGAAGCGCAGGCCAAACTCGGCCACCAGCGGCGGCAGGATGTTGGGCAGGATGTCGTTGCGCATCACCCATCCCAACGACTCACCGCGCAGCCGCGAGGCCTCGACATAGTCCATCACCACCACGTTGAGCGATACTGCGCGGGCGAGACGGAACACGCGGGTCGAGTCCAGCACGGCGATGATCATGATCAGGTTCCAGACGTTGGACCCGAAGATCGACAGCAGCATCAGCGAGAAGATCAGGCTCGGGATGGCCATCAGCACGTCGACGAACCGGCTCAGGCCCTGGTCAAGCCACGAGCGGTTGATCGCCGCCATGACGCCCAGGCTGCCGCCGATGAGGAACGACAGCAGCGTGGTAGCCACGGCGATGCCGATGGTGTTGCGAGCGCCATACACCAACCGGGTCCACACGTCGCGGCCAAGCTGGTCGGTGCCGAAGATGAATTCGGAAGACCACGGTGCATAGGGGGTGTCGAACACCTGACTTTCGCTATAGGGCGCCACCCACGGGGCGAAAATGGCAACGAACATGTAGGCCGCGATGACGATCAGGCCGAACCAGGCGGTGATCGGCGCCTTCTTCAGCTCGCGCCATGCGCGTTGGGCCCAGGTGCGGCGGGTCACGACCATCGCAACTTCGCCGGCGGCGGAATATGTCTGGTCGTCGTTGCTCATCTGGGGTGCAGCAGCCTCGGGTTGGTGACGATCGACACGATGTCGGCGAACAGGTTGAGCAGGATGTAGGTGGCGGCAAAGATCAGCGCGCAGGCCTGCACCACCGGGATGTCACGGGTGCTCACCGCGTCCACCATGAGCTGCCCGATACCGGGATAGACGAACACCACCTCGACCACCACCACGCCGACCACGAGATAGGCGAGGTTGAAGGCGATGACGTTGACGATCGGCGCCCAGGCGTTGGGCAGGGCATGCTTGAGAATGACCTTGCTCGACGACACGCCCTTAAGCCGCGCCATCTCGATGTAGGGACTGGCCAGCAGGTTGATGATGGCGGCGCGCGTCATGCGCATCATGTGGGCCACGATCACCAGCGTCAGCGTGAGTGCCGGCAGCGCGCACATGTATATGCGGTCCATCAGCGGCGTATCGGGCCGCACATTGGCAAGCGAGGGAAACACCTTCCACAAGGTGGCCAGCAGCAGAATGAGAATGTAGGCGACGAAGAACTCGGGGAACGAGATCGTCGTCAGCGTGGTGGCGTTGATGGTGCGGTCATACAGCGAGTTGCGGTAGAGCGCCGCGGTGATGCCGAGCGCCAGCGACAGCGGCACCGCAATCGCCGCCGTAAGGCCTGCAAGGAACAGCGTGTTCCAGAGCCGTGGCGCGATCAGCTCCATCACCTCGCGCTCGCGGCCTGCGCTGCGGCCGGAGAAAGACGAGCCGAAGTCGCCCTGAACCACGCCGCCGATCCACTGGATATAGCGGACCACGGCCGGATCGTTGAGGCCAAGCTCCTTGCGAAAGGCGGCGACGGTTTCCGGCGTGGCCGACTGGCCCAGCACGGCGGTAGCGAAATCGCCGGGCAGAAACTGCATCGACGAGAAGATAATGATCGAAACCACAAACAGGGTCAGCAGGCCGAGACCAAGCCGCTGCAAAATGGTCTTCAAAATCGGATGCATCCAGACCCCACCCTGATCTGCTGCCGCCTGTCATGGCGGTCTGTGCCGTACTTACCCTGATCGAAGCGTTGCAAAAAATCCGGAGCCTGACCAGACCCAAAAGCGGCAGGCCCCGCAATTTTGCGGCGGCGCTGCCAATCATGTTGCTCAGGCCATCCACCAGCGGCGGTACATGTAGCCACCGTCATGGTCGTAGTTGGAGTTGAGCTCGCCGTGCGCAACCTTCTTCGAGTGGGCGGTGACGAAGTCGTTGAACATCAACACGATGATGCCGCCGTCCTCGTGCAGGATGTTCTGCATTTCGGTGTACATCTCGGCGCGCTTGGCCTCGTTGCGCTCGGACCGTGCCTGTACCAGCAGCTCGTTGAAGCGGGCATTGTTCCAGAACGTGTCGTTCCAGTCCACGCCGGCGGCATAGGCGGTGGTGAACATCCAGTCCGCCGTCGGCCGGCCGCCCCAGTAGGAGAAGCACCACGGCTTCTTCATCCAGACGTTGGACCAGTAGCCGTCGGACGGTTCGCGGATCACGTTGATGTCGATGCCGGTGTCGCGGGCATGCTCGGCCATCAGGATGGCGGCGTCGACGGCGCCTGCGAATGCAGCATCGGCAGCGGACAGGTCGACCTTCAGGCGGTCGATGCCGGCCTTCTTGAGGTGGAACTTCACCTTCTCCGGATCGTACTGATGCTTCGGCTCGGGGTCGATGGCGTACTTGATCGAAGGCGCCAGCGGATCGTCGTTGCCCGGCGTGCCGTAACCGAGCAGCACCTTGTTGACCAGTTCGTCGCGCTTGAAGCAGTGCTTGAGGGCAAGGCGCACATCGACATTGTCGAACGGCGCCATGGTGACGTTCATCGGCGCCACATAGTGGCCGAAGCCGGTCACCTGGTCGATCTCCAGTTCCGCATTGCGCTTGAGCAACTGCACCGTCTTCAGGTCGGGCCGGTCGATGAAGTGGACGTCGCCGGACTGGAGCGCGTTCTGGCGGGCAACCACGTCGAGAATGGTGAGCATCTCGACCGAGTCGAACCACGACTCGCCATGGTAGTTCTCGTTCCGGGTGGCCGAATAGCGCACGCCGGGTTCGAAGTTTTCCATCTTGAACGGCCCGGTGCCGATGCCGGCCTGCGGATCGATCTTGCCATCCTTGGCCGGCATGATCGGCAGGTGATAATCGGACACCACGTAGGGGAAGTCGGCGGATCCCGAGTTCAGCTCGAACACCACCTTGTCCTTGCCGTCGGTCTTGATGTCCTTGATGATCGCCAGGATCGACTTTGCCGCCGACTTGGTGTCCTCACCGCGGTGGTGGTTGATCGAAGCCACGACATCGTCGGCATCGAGCGTCTTGCCGTTGTGGAACTCGACGCCCTTGCGGAGCTGGAAGGTCCAGCGATCGACCTCGTCCGAAGAGTCCCAGCTTTCGGCCAGTGCCGGCGCAACGTTGTTTTTGGTGTCGATGTCGACAAGGTAATCGAAGGCGATGTTGCCGATGTCCGACACCATGGAGTTTTCCCAGGTGCCGGGATCGAGCGTGTCGGTGGTGGAGCCATGGCCCAGACCGGACTTGAAGTGACCACCCTTTTTCGGCGTTGCACGGGCCGTGGCATTGAACAGGTTCTCACCTGCCACCGCCGTCATGCCGGCAGCCATCGAAAGCTGCACGAAGTCGCGGCGACTCATCTTGCCGGTCGAAACCAGCTGCTTCATCTTGATGAACGAGATCGTCATGTTTGAGGTCCTCCCAGACCAGTCGTTGGAACGGGTCATTCTGCGAGCATGGAGCGGTCATTCCAAGTGACAAAGCCGGATGCGCCCATTCCTGCCAGTTTCCCGTCATTAGGGGACCTATGGCAACCTGCGTCAAACAATGTAAGTTGGACCTATGACCCCAGTCTGGTTATGGGAATATCAGCCATGAAACGTGAACTTCCGCCACTCAGCTGGCTGCGGGCGTTCGAGGCCTCGGCGCGGCACCTCAGCTTCACGCAGGCCGCGAACGAGCTTCGGCTGACGCAGGCGGCCGTGTCGAAGCAGATCAAGCTGCTGGAGCAATACCTGCGCGAGCCGCTGTTCCACCGCAAGCCACGGTCGGTGATGCTGACCAAGGCCGGGGAGGCCTACCTGCCCAAGGTGCGCGACGCGTTCGAGCGGCTGGCCGACGGCACGGCAGAGGTGTTTGGCGGCAAGCGATCGGAATCGCTGACCGTGCGAGTGGCTTCAGGCTTTGCGGTCAACTGGCTGGCGCCGCGGATCAGCCGCTTCTTTGCAACGCATCCGCAGACTCCGGTGCGGATCGTGCTGAGCGTTTGGAACGAGCCGTTCGACCCGGGCACCATCGACCTCGATATCGCCTATGGCACCGACGGGTGGCAGGATTGCACGGCCGAGCGGCTGACATGGGAAGCGCTGTCACCGGTGTGCAGCCCTGCGCTGCTGGAAAGCGGCCGGCCGCTCAAGGTACCTGCAGACCTGCGCCACCACACCCTGCTGCATGTGCTGGGCTACGAGGAAGGCTGGGCCATGTGGCTGCGTGAGGCAGGGGTGACAGACCTCAACCCGGGCAGCGGCTACCAGTTCGACACCTCGTTGATGACGTTTGCCGTGGCGGCGGAAGGCGCGGGCGTGGCGCTGGCGAGGACGTCGATGGTGACCCGCGAACTTGAGCGGGGCCGGCTGGTCAAGCCGTTCAGGCTGGAGCTGCCGATTGACGAGGCATTCTACCTTTTGTCGCCGGTTCGCGGCGGCATTCACCCCGATGCGCGCAAGTTTCGCGACTGGATTATCGAGGAAGCGCAGGCATTCCGGCGCGAGACGGCTGCTGCCTAGGTCGCAGCCAGGGCTTCCAAGGTCTCCAGCCGGTCAGCCTCGGCGGCAGGCTTGTCCCAGCGGATGCGGTGAATGCGCGGAAACCGCATGGCAATGCCCGACTTGTGCCGGGGCGAGGGCTGGATGGCGTCAAACGCAACCTCCAGCACCAGCGATGGCGAAACCGCACGCACCGGGCCAAAGCGCTCGGTGGTGTTCTGGCGCACGAACTTGTCGAGCCGCTTCAGTTCCTCGTCGGTGAAACCGGAATAGGCCTTGCCGACCGGGACCAGTTCGTCGCGACCATCATCCGCTGTCCGCCAGGCGCCGAAAGTGTAATCGGAATAATAGCTTGAGCGCTTTCCCGAACCGCGCTGGGCATACATCATCACGCAGTCGGCAGTCAGCGCGGCACGCTTCCACTTGAACCAGTGCCCCCTCGGACGCCCTACCAGGTAGGGCGAAGTGACGCGCTTGAGCATCAGTCCCTCGATATTGGCATCGCGCGCGCGCTCTCGCAGAACGGCAAGATCGTCAGGGCCGGCAAACTCGAACAGTTCGCTGAGGGACGCCACCGGGGTGCGCAGTTCATCGACAAACGCTTCAAGCCGTTGACGGCGGGCCGGAAATGGCAGCTCCCTGATGTCATCGGCGCGGTCGAACAGCAGGTCGTAGAAGCGGATGTGTGCGGGGTGTTTTTTCAGCATCGAGGCGGTTACCGTCTTCCGGTTGAGGCGCTGCTGCAGATCGTTGAATGGAGCGACCTCACCGCCACGCATCACCAGCAATTCGCCGTCGGCGACACCGTGAAAGCCTGTAAATGCGTCGATGATGTCGGGGAATGCCGGTGAAATGTCATCGCCGGTGCGAGAATATAGCCGTAATTCGACGCTGTTTCCGGCCAGCTGGACGCGGATTCCATCCCACTTCCATTCCGCCACCCATTCGTCCGGCGTGATCCCTGCAAGTTCGCCATCCTCCAGCGGGTGGGCCAGCATGACCGAACGGAACACCGGCACCTCGCCCGGATCGGGCCGTCCGGCCGTGCCTTCCAGCCAGCCGAACAGGTCGGTGTAGGGCAGCTCCAGCCCGTGCCAGATTTCCTCGATGTCGGCGACGTCCTTGCCGAAGCCCTGCGCCAGCGCGGTCTTGGCAAGGCGCGCCGACACGCCGACACGAAGCGCCCCGGTCACCAGCTTGAGTAGCGCCCAGCGGCCATTGGCGTCGAGTGCATCAAGCCAGGCAGCAAGTTGCGGACCGGCCTCGGCGGGCTTCAGATTTTCCAGCCGGGCATGGATTTCAGCCAGCGACGGCACCGGCAGGTCCGTCTCGCGGTCCGGCCACAACAGCGACACGGTCTCCGCCGTATCGCCGACGTAATCGCGCGACAGCTTGAACAGCACCGGGTCGACGTGCGGTTCGAGCATTTCCGCCACCAGCCGCCGGAACGGCAGGCGCAGGTTCAGCCCGTCGGTCATGGCGGCCAGCGCAATGCCCCGGTCCGGGTCAGGTGCGCCGGTGAAATAAGCCGCCATCAGGTCGAGCTTGGCGTTCCTCGACGAGGTGAAGGCGAGCCGGTACATCAGTTCAGCGAAGGCCTGCATGGTGCTCACTCGCCCTCGTCCTCGAAGCCGACCAGCGCCAGCGCCCGGCCCTTCAGACCCATCTGCGAGATCTGGTGCAGCAGCGCATCTTCCCGGCCATGCGTAACCCAGATTTCGCCGGCCTCGACGTCGCGGATGGTCTGTATGAGCTCCGGCCAGTCGGCATGGTCAGAGACGACCAGCGGCAACTCGGTTCCGCGCTGGCGGGCCCTTGCCCTCACCCGCATCCAGCCGGAGGCAAAGGCGGTGACCGGGTCACCCAGCCGGCGCGACCAGCGGTCGGCAATGGCGGACGGCGGGCACATGACGAGTTCTCCCGACAGGTTGTCACCGCCGGAAGCAGCAACGGGCCTGAGGTCGCCCAGGTTCACCCCTTGCGAGACATAGTAGTCGCACAGGCCCTGCAGCGCGCCGTGCAGGTAGATGGGGCGCTCATAGCCTGCCGCGCGCACCAGCGAGATCATGCGCTGGCACTTGCCGAGACCATAGACGCCGAGCAGGTGAGTGCGGCTGGACGCTGCGAGCGAGCCGGTCAGGCGGCGGGCTTCGCCGCTTGCGTCCTCGTGCCGGAACACCGGCAGTCCAAAGGTTGCCTCGGTGACGAACAGGTCGCACTTCACCACCTCGAAGGCTGCGCAGGTCGGGTCGGCAGCACGTTTGTAATCGCCCGACACCACCGCGCGATACCCCTTCCAGTCGAGGATCACCTGTGCCGCGCCGAGAATGTGCCCGGCGGGCGCGACCGAAACGTCCACACCGTTGATGGAAACGATCTGGCCGGGCTCGATGGCTTGCAGCTGACCACCGGCACGGTCGCCATAGCGCACCTGCATGATCGACTGGGTTTCAGGCGTTGCCAGCACATGGGCATTGCCGGGCCGGGCATGGTCGGCATGGCCGTGGGTAATGACCGCGCGGTCAACCGGGCGGGCAGGATCGATGTAGAAGCCTCCGGGCTCGCAGTAGAGACCGGCCGGGGTGGGATAAAGCCATGAGGCGGGATCGAGTGTCATGCGGCTTAAACGCTGATCGCAATTGCTTGGTTCAGGCAAACACCTCGCGCTCCAGTGCGGTCAGCCGGACGTACAGGCTTGCTCCGCGCACGATGAAGAAGATGCACATGGCCAGCCACAGGCCGTGATTGCCAAGGCCCGCGACAAGAGCGTAGCCGGATGCGAGGAACAGGGCGAGCGAAACGATCATCATGTTGCGCATGTCGCGGGTGCGGGTGGCGCCGATGAAGATGCCGTCGAGCTGGAAGCAGGCGGCACCGAGAATGGGCGTGAGCGCCGCCCACCACAGATAGATGCGCGCGGTGGCCCTGACTTCTTCGTTGACCGACATCAGGTCGATGGCCCAGGGACCGGCAATCAGGATTAGCAGGGACAGGATTGCCCCGGTGGCCAGCGCCCAGCCGCTGGAGACCCGCACCGCGCGGGCAAAGCGGTCGCGCTGGCGGGAACCCACCGCGTGGCCCACAAGTGCCTCGGTGACGTTGGCGAAGCCGTCGATCATGTAGCTGCCGATGGAGAAGAAGTGCAGCAGGATGGCGTTGGCGGCGAGCGTGACTTCGCCGAGCTTGGCCCCTTGCGCGGCAAACCACGAGAAGCCGAAAGTCAGTAGCAGCGAGCGCACCATGATGTCGGAGTTGACCGCCAGCATGCGCCTGACCTTCTCGCGGTCGAGCACACGGGCGCGCGACGTCGGCTCTCCTTCCGCCTTGAGGAAGCGCCAGACCACGGCAATGCCCAGGAAGGCGGTGGTGACTTCGGCGATCAGGGTGCCGTAACCGATGCCCTCGGTGGCGAGATCGAAGTGCAGCACGAAGACCGCGTCCAGCACCATGTTGACCACGTAGAGCCAGAGCTGGACCAGCAGTGCCCAGCGCATGGCGCAGATGCCGATAAGCCAGCCGAGTACGGCATAATTGGCGAGCGCGAACGGTGCCGACCAGATGCGGATGGCGAAGTAGGTCTGCGCTTCCCGCTCCACGTCAGCGGAAGCATCGATGGCAAGGAAGGCGATTCGGGAAATCAGCGGCGAAAGCAC
The DNA here is from genome assembly GCA_024642465.1 of Alphaproteobacteria bacterium. Taxonomy (GTDB): domain Bacteria; phylum Pseudomonadota; class Alphaproteobacteria; order Rhizobiales; family Aestuariivirgaceae; genus Anderseniella. The sequence continues at coordinate 9,230 of JAHEBA010000023.1, read as the reverse complement.
CAGCAGCGCCAGGCCCAGCACACCTGCCAGCAGCAGGGCGCGGTAGAAGATGGCGGTGAGCTCCTTGCCTTCGCCCGCGCCCCAGGCCTGAGCGGCCAGACCCGAAGTTCCCATGCGCAGGAAGCCGAAGGCCCAGTAGACCAGGTTGAAGATCATCGCGCCGATGGCGACGGCGCCGATATAATGCGGCTCGGGCAGCTGGCCGATGACGGCGGTGTCGACGATGCCGAGCAGCGGCTGGGACACGTTGGCCAGCATGATCGGAACGGCCATGGCCACAACCGACTTGTGGGTGATGGGAGCTAGGGATGCCATGGGCGGCATTGGCCTCCCGGCACCGATGATTGTCAACTGACAGGCGCGCTCAGGGCGTATACTCAAGCGGCATGGATGACCGGGTCAGACAGGAACTAGACTCCACGGTGCGGCTGCCGGAGCCGTTTGCCGGCTGGTTTGCCTCGCGCGGCTGGCAGCCTCGCCCGCACCAGCTTGCCATGCATGCGCAAGTGTCCGCCGGCAAGTCCGCCCTGCTGATCGCGCCCACCGGCGGCGGCAAGACGCTGGCCGGTTTCCTGCCTTCGCTGGTGGAGCTGTCGCAAGGAGCGGCCGGCAAGGGGCTGCACACGCTTTACGTTTCCCCGCTCAGGGCGCTGGCGGTGGACATTGCCCGCAACCTGGAAGCGCCGGTTGCCGAGATGGGCCTGCCGATCCGCATCGAGTCGCGAACCGGCGACACGCCCGCCCACAAGCGGCAGCGGCAGAAGACCAACCCGCCGGACATCCTGATCACCACGCCGGAGCAGGTGAGCCTGCTGATGGCGCAGGAGGGTGCGAAGCACTACTTCGCCAACCTCAAGACCATCATCCTCGACGAGCTGCATGCGCTGGCGCCGACCAAGCGCGGCTGCCTGCTGGCGCTGGCGATTGCGCGGCTGGAGAAGCTGGCGCCAGGGCTGAAGCGGGTTGGGCTGTCCGCCACCGTTGCCCGACCGGACAGCCTTCGCGCCTGGCTGATGCCGCAGCGCGAGGCGGACGTGGAAGACATGGCAAGCTTCGTGGAGGCACGTGGCGGGGCGGACCCCGACATCGCCATCCTCTCACCTGCCGAAGAGCGGATGCCATGGTCGGGGCATTCGGCGGTCTATGCGCTGCCGGCGCTGTACGAAGCCATCAAGGCGGCGCACATGGCGCTGATCTTCACCAACACGCGCTCGCAGGCCGAGCGGCTGTTTCACGAGCTGTGGACCATCAACGAGGACGCGCTGCCGATCGCGCTGCATCACGGCTCGCTGGACGTGTCGCAGCGGCGCAAGGTGGAGGCTGCAATGGCGGCAGGCAGCCTGCGCGCCGTGGTGTGTACCTCGACGCTGGACCTGGGCATCGACTGGGGCGATGTCGACCTCGTCATCAATGTGGGGGCACCCAAGGGCTCAAGCCGCATCCTGCAAAGGATCGGCCGCGCCAACCACCGCTACGACGAGCCATCGCGGGCGCTGCTGGTGCCGGCGAACCGGTTCGAGGTGCTGGAATGCGAAGCGGCGAGAGCTGCGGCACAGGACGGCGCGCAGGATGCGGAAGGCCCGGTGGAGCTGAAGCGCGACGTGCTGGCCCAGCATATTCTCGGCTGTGCGGTGGCAGGCCCGTTCCACCCGGACGAGCTCCATGCGGAGATCACCGCTGCCTGGCCCTATCGCAACCTGACCCGCGAAGACTTCGACCAGGCGGTCGATTTCGTGTCCACCGGCGGCTATGCGCTCAAGGCCTATGAGCGCTATGCCAAGCTCAAGTCGATGCCGGACGGGCGGCTGCGGCTGGCGCACCCCAGGCTGGCGCAAGCCTGGCGGATGAACGCAGGCACCATCGTCGAGGCCGAGATGATCAAGGTCAGGCTGGCCTCGCAGCGCAAGTCGTCCGCCGGCAGGCCGTTGCAGAACTGGGGCGGCAAGGTGCTGGGGGAGGTAGAGGAGTGGTTCATCGAGCAGTTGTCGGCGGGCGACACGTTCCTGTTCGCAGGCCAGGTCCTGCGGCTGGAAGCGGTGGAAGAACTGAATGCCTACGTTTCGCGGTCGTCGGCCACGGAGCCGATGATTCCGTCCTATCAGGGCGGCAAGTTTCCGCTGTCGACCTACCTTGCCTCGCGGGTGCGGCAAATGCTGGCCGAACCTGCCAGCTGGGGCAGCCTGCCGGCGCAGGTGCGCGACTGGCTCAACGTGCAGCGGTGGAAGTCCGCGCTGCCGCGCCCGGACGAGATGCTGGTGGAGACGTTCCCAAGGGCCAGCAAGCATTACCTCGTCTGCTACCCGTTCGACGGACGCCTCGCCCACCAGACGCTGGGCATGCTGCTGACCCGGCGGCTGGAGCGGGCCGGCATGAAGCCGCTCGGCTTCGTATGCAACGACTATGCATTGTCGGTGTGGTGCGTGCGCGACCTGTCTCTGGCGATCGAGACCGGCCACCTGTCACTGGCGCAACTGTTCGACGAAGACATGCTGGGCGACGACCTTGATGCATGGCTCGCTGAATCGATGCTGATGAAGCGCACGTTCCGCACCTGCGCCATCATTGCCGGGCTGATCGAAAGGCGCTGGCCGGGCCAGGAAAAATCCGGCCGGCAGATGACCGTGTCGGCGGACCTGATCTATGACGTGCTGCGCTCGCACCAGCGGGACCATTGGCTGTTGAAGGCCGCATGGGACGATGCGGCGTCCGGGCTGATCGATGCAAGACGGCTTGCGCAGATGCTGGCGCGCATCCGCGGGCACATCATCCACAAGCCGCTCGATGCCGTATCGCCGCTGGCGGTGCCGGTGATGCTTGAGATCGGGCGCGAACCGGTTTATGGCGAGGCGAATGACGCTCTCCTTGCAGAAGCCGCCCGCGACCTCGAATCCGAGCTCATCGGCGAAGCCATGCGGCTCGTCTGAGGCGGCGATGATGCAGCTTTGCGGCATCGAGCTTCACCCCTGCCTGTCGGGCGCGGCCTGGTTGCCGGCCTATGGCGCATTGCTGGTGGCGGACCTGCACCTGGAAAAGGGCTCGGCGCGCGCGCATCGCGGCGTTCAGCTGCCGCCGTACGATACCCGCGCAGGCCTTGCCGCGCTCGATGCGGCGATTACACGGTGGAAGCCCGACCGGGTGATCCTGCTGGGAGACAGCTTCCACGACGGCGGCGGGCCTGAACGGATGGACGCAAGCGACCGGGCCATGCTGGATGCCATTGGCGCGCGGACCGAACTGACCTGGATTTCCGGCAACCATGACCCCGACCTGCCGCACGACCTGCCGGGTCTTCATGCCCGCGAGCTGGCGCTCGGGCCGCTGACGCTCCGGCACGAGCCGACGGTCAAGGCGGCGGCGGAGATCGCCGGTCACCTGCATCCGGCGGCGGCCATCGTGCGGCGCGGGCGCAAGGTCAGGGCAAAGTGCTTCGTGCTGTCGCCGAACCGGCTGATCCTGCCTGCCTTCGGCGCCTATACAGGCGGGCTCGACGTGCGTCACGAGGCGTTCCGGCCGCTGTTGCCGGGCGATGCCTTCAGGGTGGTGATGGTGGGCCGTTCGAGCCTGCACGTGCTGCCTGGCCGGGCGGTGTTGTAGGCCCGCCTGGACACGCTTCCTCAGGCCATCAGGCGGGCGGCCAGGGCGGCAACGATGGCGATCACGGCACCTGCGGTGAGCAGGGCGCGAAGCGTGGCGAACCAGGCCGGCAGCTCGCCGCGCTGGGCCGACTGAACGTCCCATGAGCCCTGTACGAGAAACCCGATCAGCAAAAGGACCAGGCCGGCGACCGAGGGCAGGATGAGCGCGGCAAACCCGGCCAGCGACGGCAACACCGACAATGCCAGCAGGGTCGATTGCAGCGGTCCGCGCGGAAGCTTCAGCGCCGCTCCCCACCTGATGCCGCCAAGAAATGAAAGTATCACCGCGGCGTAGACCATCTGCAGCAGCAAGGCCCTGTCCGGCGCCATCAGCGGTGCGCCATACATCGGCACCAGCGGCAGCCAGAACGGAACAAGGCCGGCAAGCCCCAGCCACAGGGCCGGGACCGGGATCTTGCCAATGGCTTCGGTCATACGCATGCGCGATCTTCCGTTACGCAGCAGGGTGACCGGCAGTCTAGCACAGCCAGTGCCGATGCACAGGCCAGGCGCGCCGCCGGCGCTGGTCCCTTCAACGCGTCAGATCGTGCCTTGTTGCAGGTGGTCGAGGAGCTGTTTCGACACCGAGCCGTTTACCGGCAGGCCATTGCGCAACTGGTAAAGCCGGATGGCGTTCGCGGTGCGCGTTCCCATTTCGCCGTCGGCAGAACCGGCGTCGAAGCCCTTCTGCGCGAGAAGCTTCTGGGCGAGCTTCACCTGGTCCTTCGCGGTGAGCGTCTGGACCGGCTGGGCGTTCATCGGAACGGGAGCCGGCGCGCGGCCTGCGGACGCTTCGCGCGAGGGCTGCTGGACACCCCAGGAAGGCTCGCTCACTGAAACCAAGTTGGCCTCGCGGCTGGCGGGCTCGGGCTTCCACGTCTCAACCAGCTGCGCGATGCTCGCCACGGTGCCGCCGTCAAGCTGGCCCTTGAGGGCATCGGCCTTCTTGATGGCATCGCGATCGCCCTGGCGGGCGGCCAGCAGGTACCATTTGTAGGCCTCGTTGGCGTTCTTCTGTACGCCCAGTCCGCGCTCGTTCAGAACCGCAAAATTGTACTGGCTGTCCGGCAGGCCATGGGCGGCAGCGGCGCCAAACCACTTGGCCGCGCGGACCATGTCCGGCTTGCCGACGGTCGAGTCAGCCGACAGCACGGCGAGGTTGTGCATGGCCTTGACGTTGCCCTGCTCGGCCGCCTTGGCGTACCAGCTGATCGCCTCCAGCTTGTCCTGCTGCACACCGCTGCCACGCTCGTACAGGGTGCCGATGCGATACTGTGCCGCCGACAGACCGCCGTTTGCAGCCTTGGCGTACCAGTAGGCGGCGGCTTCGTGATCGCGCCCGATTACGCGGCCCTCCAGGTAGCGGCTGGCAACTATGAACTGCGCCCTGACATCTCCGCGGAGGGCGGCCTGACGCAGTTCGGCAGTGCCGATCTGCTCCGGCAGCTCAGCTGATTGAACCGGTGCGGCAACGCCTGCGGTCAGCGGCTGGCCGAGCGCCGACGGCGACTGCGACAGCATCGGGTCGGACTGTGCCGGCACAATGGAGGCGGTGGTCATCGGGTCAGCCGGCGAAGCTGCATCCATGCCCGCAGCGGCGGCAACCGGTGCGGGCTGCGGCAGTTCCACCGGGGACGCGTTGGCTGGCAGGTCAATCTTGTTGGCAACGGTGCTGGCCGGTTCGACGGCGGCCTGCCTGACCGGCTGGATTTGCTGGTTCAGTACCGGCCCGGACAGGCTGCTTTGCTTGGTCGGCTTCTTCAGCAGCATGCCCGAGTTGACGGCATAGGCGGATACGGCGGTCAGCAGCACCAGTGCGGCAAGCACCAGGCGCTTGCGGCTCGACGCCTTGCCCTCGGCCTTGCCAGCCGCGGCATTGCCGGACTGCTTCTGCCCCTTGCGTGACAGCAGCGACGCCAGGCGGCTCTGCTGTACGTCGTCGGCATTGCCCATCGGCACGTCGCCAAGGCCTGCCCCGGCGGTCAGTGTTGCACCGGCTGGGCCATTCGGCGTGGCTGCAGCGGCGGCACGGCGGGCAGCGGCGATGAAGTCGACGTGGCCCGCACCTGCAGCTGCGGCTGCGGGCATGGCCTGTGCACTGACACCGCCATGTTGCTGGGTCATGTGCGCACGCACCACCGACAGCCAGTCATTGCCGCCGGCTCCAGCCTGTTCCGGGGCAGGCGCCGCCGGCGCCACCGGAGCTGGTGCGGCAGCAGCAGCGGCATCAATCGAGGAGGGATCTTCAAACGGCGAGAACGCAGCCGGCTGATGGCCTTCTGCCTCGGCGGCAGGAGGGACCGGCTGACCAGCCCGGGCGCTGCCGGCCTCAGGGGCGCCAGCGGCCGCCATTGCAGCAGCGGCCGCGGCTGCGCTTGCGGTGATGTCATCTATGCCGGAAGCGGCTTCCATCCCGGAGGCGTTGCCGCCACGATCCAGTTCACCCAGCTTGTCGATGATCTGGGCAAGGGTTTCGTGTACGGCCTCGAGGGTTTCCTGGGTGCGCTGGTCGGCTGCCTCGGCATTGGCCCTTACGGCGGCCAGACCATCCTGCAGCGCCTTCAGTTCGGACGGCGAACCCTCATCGCCCGCCTCGGGAGCGCCGGTACCCATGCCCGAGATCAGTTCTCGGGTTTCTGCGCGGCTCTGTTCGAGGCTGGCGAACAGCTGCTGGATGGAGTTCTCGATGGTGCCGAGACTGCCAAGCTGCTGCTCGGTGGCAGCCAGGCGATGCTCGATCTGGGCAATCTGTTCAGCCAGGACCGGATCGGGCTGTGCCACGCCGGCCGACGTTGCAATCTGGCTGTCCAGCGCCTGGATGCGCTGCTCGAGCTGTCCGATCTGCGGCTGAAGTTCAGCGGCCGGATACGATACCGCTTCAAGCTGCTCGCTCAGTTCGGCAATCCGCTGCTCGATCTGGGCGATCGGCTCGAGACCAGGCGTTTCTTCCACGCGGCTCGACAGCTTTTCCAGGGCAGAGCGCAGGGCCTGCACCTCGTTTTCGGATGCCGCCTCCTGACGGATCTGCTCGAACCGGTTGTTGAGCTTGCCGATCTCGGCATGAATTTCGGCAAGCCGCGAATCGCCATCGCCTGAACCGGACAGCTTTTCTTCCGCTTCGGCCACGAGGGCCGCCAGGCGCTGCTCAATGGCTTCTGCCTGCTTGCGGGCCGCCTCGCTTGCCGTGGCTTCAGCCTTCTGGCCCATCGCCTCGGCAGAATGACGAACGGTATCGATGCGCTCCGCCAGCTCGCGGATGCGGGCTTCGAACACCTGCTTGAGCTTGTCGTCGCCAACACTTCCCGCAACGCCTTCGACCTGCGCTGCCAGTTCAGCCATGCGCCGCTCGAGGCCAGCAATCACCTCCGAGGAAACGCCTGCCGGCTTTGCCGGATTCTCGATCTTGCCGTTCAGCTCGGACAGCCGGCCCTGCAGGCTCGAAATGGTGTCGCGGGACTGGGTTTCCGACTTGGCGATGTGGTCGACGATGTTGCGCACCGCGCCTTCAAGCGCCGAGAAGCCCGGAATGTCCCTTGCCTTGATGTCGACAGGGCGCTCCGCGATCTCTTCCACCCGGCTGCCGAGCCGTTCGACGCGGTCGCCCAGCAGGTCGAGAGAGGCATGGGTGCGCTGCTCACCCGACTCGATCCGGTCGAGCAGGTGCTGCATGGCATGGATGCTGGCGCCGCCTTCCAGCGGGTCCGGACGGGACGGGGCCGGGGCCGGGGCCGGTGCTGCTTGCGCGGGAACCTGCAGGCTGGCAATGGGCTCGAACAGCTCGTCCAGCTTGCGCGTGACGGCGTTGTCGCCACCGTCCTTCGATGCAGGGGCAGAAGCCGCAGCGGGCTCGCGGCGGGGCTCGCGCGCCGTGCGCCGGGATACGGACGAGACTGATTTCTTGCGGGTAGCGCGGGCTGTCAGTTCGGCATCTTTCTGGGCACTTTCCAGGATCTTCTGGTTCAGCCACTCGCCAAGCGTGAGGCCTTCGGCGCGGGCCGCATCCTTCGCCACCTCGCGTGCCCGGCCGTCGATGCCTTTAACGCTCCAAGGAATGCCTGGCTTCATGATGATTATCTCTTCCCGTTCCGTCCAAACGCCGGCTTGCGCCGAAGCCACCCGGGGATGCGAATCCATCCCCTTATCTCGATGCCAAAAGTTAACCGTTTTGGTTAAGAACGGGTTAAGCGAGAATGCGTTCTGGGGTGATGCGGGAGAGTTATTGAATGGCTGACACGCCCAATGTCCGGAACACGGTCGCAAAACAGGTGCTGACGGAACTGAAGGAAGCGGGTATCGCTTCAGACCCGTTGGTGACGGAAGCTGGTTTGCAGATGTACCAGCTCAACCGGGACATGGGCTGGATACCCTATGACAGCCATGCCCTGCTCCTGGAAGCAGCAGCACGGGAGATGGCCGATCCATACTATGGCTTGAACCTGGCTCGCCGAGTTGATCCGCGGGACTATGGCGCGCTGGCCTATGTCGGCCTGTCTTCCGCCACGCTGGAAGATGCACTGCTCAATTTTGAACGATACGTGTCAGTGCAGACGGAAGCCTGGACACTTGATCTGGACATGCAAAGCAGATTGGTGGCTTCCCGTCATAGCAATCTGCTCAGTAGCGTGCCGCCGGCTGTGCAAAAGACCATCCTTGGTGCTAGCGGAACATTTTACCGGCTCGGCATGGGGCCGTTCCAGTCGAAGCAGGCTGCAACCGAACTATGCAACAAGCTGACCGCAGCCGGAGAGCGAGACTGCCTCGTGCGCAGACGATGACTTTGCAATTAAGTTGGAGGAGGTTTCGTTAGCCTGCGCTGCGAGGCGACAATCGTCTAATCTGTCCAAAAGTCGTTGAACCTTTTCGTCGACAACTGCGTGTATCCAACCGTGTTCTGAATATTTCGATGTCCCATGTAGAGCTGGATTGCTCGGGTATCTTGACCGTCATTGGCGAGTTTGTAACCACA
>JAHEBA010000023.1:0-619 GCA_024642465.1 Alphaproteobacteria bacterium | reverse complement strand
CGGCGAACCATCTTGCGAAAGCCTTCCGATGACATTGGCGCCCCTCGTTCTGACACGAACACGTATCGGTTTTCAGGCTCTTCGCGTTGCAACCTCCGCAAGGCACGAAGCTCGACACCCGCCAATGGATGCACACTGGGTATCCCATTCTTCAGCCTGTTGATGTGAACTGTCCCCTGCCCCAGATCGAACTGCTCCCACTTGAGCCCACACACCTCACTTGGCCTGAGGCCGTGGCGAAAGGCCAGCAGGATCATGGTAGCATCGCGATGACCACGGCGGTTCTTGCGCGCCGCCTCCGTCAAGAGACCGACCTCCTTTGGTGTGAGGTACTCGCGTGATCGCAGCTCGCTGTTGGGCTTGCGAACTGGTACTGTCCGGTTTTCAGTGGTTGGAGCTTGCTCTGCCACGGTAACTTTCCTCAGCTATTACAACGAACGTAGAGAACACACTGTCCTATTATCAACCATTTATAGGACAGTAAGCTCACATTCAATCTGAGGCAACATACCTTTCAGCTCATGGGATAGCGGCACGGTCATGTCCGCTTTGTGCCAATAAGCGACATCATCAGATTTGTGCGTTAAGGTCAGCTAGGCGGACGAAGCTGCTGTGCTCT
>JAHEBA010000245.1 GCA_024642465.1 Alphaproteobacteria bacterium | reverse complement strand
GTCTATCCCGGCGGCGGGGGCGTCTTCGCCGCGCACGGACGCGTAGTTCCTGGAAACTTGATAGCCTAGGCCGGCCATTGGCAAGAACCGGCGCCGATAGAGGAAGCAGACACATGAGTCGTGAAACGGGCCAGAGCAAGACCAGCCGGCGCAAATTCCTGCGCGATTTGGCTGCCATGGGCGGCGTCGCCGCCGTCGCAACATCGGCCAGCGCCGGTGTCGGCGATTCGGTCGTCGAGACGACCCCACAGACCCTGAAGCCGCAGGGCTATCGGGTGACACCGCACGTGGCCAAGTACTACGACAAGGCCCGAATCTGATTTTCCGGAAAATCGCGACCCCCGGGCCGCGCCCCGATTTCTCCAAAAGGGAGACACAGCGATGAAGCTGGTCAAGAAGACGAGTCCCGACAACGCAGTCACCCAGGCAGCCGCAGGGCTGCTGGGTAGAACCATCGACCGCCGTGCCTTCCTCAAGCGCACCGGCCTCGCGGCCGGTGGTGCCGCCGTGGCCGTCGGCCTGCCAACGCGGATGATGCAGCGCGCCAATGCGGCCGCTGCCGCGGAAGGCAGTGGCGATACCGTCATCAAGAAGTCGGTGTGCACGCACTGTTCGGTTGGCTGCGGCGTCGTTGCCGAAGTCCAGAACGGCGTCTGGACCGGCCAGGAACCGGATTTCGATTCGCCCTTCAACATGGGCGGGCATTGCGCCAAGGGCGCCTCGGTCCGTGAGCATGGTCACGGCGAGAAGCGCCTGAAGTACCCGATGAAGAAGGCTGGCGGGAAGTGGGAACGCCTGTCCTGGGACCAGGCAATCAACGAGATCGGCGACAAGCTGCTGGAGATCCGCGAGCGGACGAGTGCTGATTCGGTGTACTGGCTCGGCTCGGCCAAGTTCAGCAACGAGCAGGCCTACCTGTACCGCAAGTTCGCAGCCATGTGGGGCACGAACAACGTCGATCACCAGGCGCGCATCTGCCATTCCACGACCGTGGCCGGTGTGGCGAACACCTGGGGCTACGGCGCGATGACCAACTCCTATAACGACATGCACTCGAGCAAGGCGATGTTCTTCATCGGCAGCAATGCCGCTGAGGCGCATCCCGTCGCCATGCAGCACATCCTGCGTGGCAAGGAAAATGGCGCCAAGCTGATCGTCGTGGATCCGCGCTTCACGCGCACGGCCGCCCATGCAGACCAGTTCATCCGGCTGCGGCCAGGCAGCGACGTACCGTTGATCTGGGGCGTGCTGTATCACATCTTCCAGAACGGCTGGGAAGACAAGGAGTACATCCGCCAGCGTGTCTTCGGCATGGACGAGATCCGCAAGGAAGTGGCGAAGTGGACCCCCGACGCGGTCGAGGCGGCCACGGGCGTTCCCGAAGCCGACGTCAAGCGTGCTGCACAGACCATGGCGGAGAATCGCCCCGGCACCATCGTCTGGTGCATGGGTGGCACGCAACACACCATCGGCAACAACAACACCCGGGCCTACTGCGTCCTGCAGCTGGCGCTGGGCAACATCGGCGTGGCTGGCGGCGGCGCGAACATCTTCCGCGGCCACGACAACGTGCAGGGCGCGACCGACCTTGGTGTGCTGGCCGATACGCTGCCGGGCTACTACGGCCTGGCGGAAGGGTCCTGGAAGCACTGGGCCCGCGTCTGGGACCTGGACTTCGACTGGATCAAGAGCCGCTTCGACAACACTGCCTACGACAAGTCGGGCAGTCAGTTCATCGTCGGAGAGTACGGCGAGAAGGATGGCGCGGAACATGTGATGTTCACCAAGGGCATCACCGTCTCACGCTGGATTGACGGCGTCCTGGAGCCGGCAGAAAACATTGCTCAGAGGGACTCCATCAAGGCCATGTTCCTGTGGGGCCACGCGCCAAACAGCCAGACGCGCGGGCCCGAGATGAAGAAGGCCATGGAGATGCTGGAGCTGATGGTCATCGTGGACCCGTACCCGACGCACTCTGCGGTGCTGCCGGACCGTGACGACGGCATCTACCTGTTGCCGGCGTGCACGCAGTTCGAGACCTCGGGCTCTGTGACCGCGTCCAACCGCTCGCTGCAGTGGCGTGAGCAGGTCATGGAACCGCTGTTCGAGTCGCTGCCCGACCAGACCATCATGTACAAGCTGGCCAAGAAGCTGGGCTTTGCGGACGAACTGACCAAGCACATCGAGGTGAACGGCGAGGAGCCGCTGGTCGAGGATATCCTGCGCGAACTCAACCGCGGCATGTGGACCATCGGCTACACGGGCCAGAGCCCGGAGCGGCTGAAGCTGCAGCTGGAGAACAAGCACACCTTCGACACGACCACGTTGAAGGCGGAGGGCGGTCCCTGCGACGGCGAGTACTACGGCCTGCCGTGGCCCTGCTGGGGCACCCCGGAGATGAAGCATCCGGGTTCGCCGAACCTCTACGACACCAGCAAGTCGGTCGCCGAGGGCGGCATGCCGTTCCGTGCCCGCTTCGGTGTCGAGTACCAGGGCAAGAACCTGCTTTCCGAGGATTCCTGGAGTAAGGACTCCGAGATCAAGGACGGCTACCCGGAATTCACCGGCGACATGCTCAAGCAGCTCGGCTGGTGGAGCGACCTGACCGCCGACGAACAGAAGGCGGCGGAGGGCAGGAACTGGAAGAACGACCTGTCGGGCGGCATCCAGCGGGTGGCGATCAAGCACGGCTGTGCGCCCTACGGCAACGCCAAGGCGCGCTGCATCGTGTGGACCTTCCCGGACCCGGTGCCGATTCACCGCGAGCCGCTCTACACCAGTCGCCGCGACATGGTGGAGAAGTATCCGACCTATGCGGACCGCAAGAGCTTCTGGCGCCTGCCGACTCGCTACGAGTCGATCCAGGCGGTGGATTACTCGAAGGACTTCCCGCTCATCCACA
>JAHEBA010000244.1 GCA_024642465.1 Alphaproteobacteria bacterium | reverse complement strand
TCCTGGCGAACGTCCGCATCATGATCGAAACCCATGCCGAGATGACCTCCTATCTGACGCTGTTGCTGTGCACGCTCGGCATCATGGTCGGCCTGTTCACCGTGACCGGCTTCATCAACCGCATGGGAGGCATGCTGCTGCGGGTCGGTGAGTTTCACATCATTGCGCTGATCCTGATGGCCTGGGTGTTCGGCTGGCTGGTCGGCCTCGGCCTGCCGCCGACGGCCACCTATATCATCCTGGCGGTCATCATTGTCGAGCCCTTGCGCAAGGTCGGTGTCGATCCCTGGACCGCGCATTTCTTCTGCTTCCTGCTCGCCGTATGGGGCGAATTGTCGCCCCCGACATCGCTCGCAGCGGCGGTCTCGGCCCGAATCGCGAACGCCTCCTTCATGAAGACCATGTATGTGGCGCTGAAGCTGTGCCTGCCCATTACGCTGATGACGTTTGCCATCTTCGTCCGCGTCGAGATCGTGACGAAGCCGGGCTGGAAACAGATCCAGGATACGCTGATCATCGCGATCGCCTGCGGGGGCATTGCCTTCGCCATGTTCGGGCGGATGATCAGAACCCGTGCCTTGGACGTAATGGTGCGCACGGTGCTGGCCCTTTTTTCGTTGGTGGTGATGCTTTACCCGGACGACAGCGTGGCAATGGGGGCGGCGGTGGTCGTGGTGCTGGCGACCTTCTACGGCACTTGTCGACACCGGCTGATCGCCCGTCCGAAGAGCACGCTGGAACAGATGCCCGTTAGCTGACTGTTGCTCCGCATCCGCGAGATTGGACGTGGGGAGCGGCTGGAGGAGGCTATCCTCGATGTGGCCAACGAGGATGGTTCGCGCTTTTCCCCGGCCATGGTGGGCTCCGGAGTGTGAGCCGGCGCCCTAAAACTCGACTGGGTATGACCGCCAAGACATTGCCGGCAAGAGCCCTGAAGACAAGATGGTGCGTATCGGCTACAAGGGCACGGCATCCTCACGGAAATTTTCCGAAAACGGCTATTACGAATATTCACCTTTCGACGAAAAACCGATTCAGCCCGTGCTGGATGTGGTGGCGAGCTATGCTACTCCAACATGCTCTGGGTCATAGGCGCCGGCACGACGCCAGCTACATCAACGCGTCTGCCCCACGGCGATGATTCCTGTCCCGAGCATCGACGGTCGCGGTTATATCGAGATTGAGAACACCCGCTGGGAGGACTGCGAGGCATGTTGCAACGTGCTGCTGCACTGTCTTCTGCGCTATTGCTCCGTCCACCCGGCATCTCGATCTGTCTTGGCTGGCCAAGCCCGCCCCCGATCAGGTCAATCGGTATTTTAAGCCCACCACTGGGTTGGAAGAGTTGCGGCGCACCGGCTATGTGCAGATCAAGCGGCCTGCGGTATGCTTTGATGGCCTGCGTTTGGCTCACCCGGGCGGGCGCTATCGCTTCCAAGAGAAACTTCACCCAGACCCGCCTGCGCCCTACGGCTACCCGCTGCGGCTGCTAACCCGGAAAATTCATAAAAAGTAATGGCAAAATCTCCTTAATTGTGATACATATCAATTGCTTAGATTGATCAAAAAAGGAGATTTTGCCGTGACAGTTTGTACCACAAGGACCATCCAATATTCAAGTTGTAAACGCCGCAAAGTCCAGGCCCAATTCAGCGGCGGCGATATCACTTCCGATGGCGGCGTGATGTTGGTGCGTGAAGTAGACCGCAAACTGCGATTGACCGAACGCATGGCCCCACTGCTTGCAGATCCTCGCTGCAAAGCCAGAACCCTGCACGGCATGCTGCCGATGCTGCGCCAACGAGTCTACGGCTTGGCTTTGGGCTACGAGGATCTCAATGACCACAGCACGCTTCGCACCGACCCGGCGATTCAGACCGCCGTCGGACAGGATCAGAATCTGGCCAGCAGCCCGACTCTGTGCCGCTTTGAGAACTGGGCGTCCCCGCAGAGTTGCTGGGACATCAGTCGGGTATTGGTGGAGATTTTCATCGAATCCTTTTCTGCGCCACCGGCCGAGTTGATTTTGGATTTTGACAGCACCGATGATCTGGTCCACGGTGAACAGCCGGGAGCCGCCTTCCACGGCTATTACGATCACCACTGTTTTCTGCCGCTGTATGTGTTCTGTGGTGACAAGCTGCTGGCGGCCTATCTGCGGCCCGGGGATTCTGACAACGCCCGTCATGCCTGGGCGATTTTATCGCTATTGGTCAAGCGCATCCGGCAAGCCTGGCCAACGGTTCACATCATCTTCCGGGGCGACAGCGGCTTTTGCCGGGATCAGATGCTCAGCTGGTGTGAGCGACGCGGCGTCTCCTATATTGTCGGCATCGCCCAGAACAGCCGCATCAACGAGTTGGCTGCGCCGTGGATCGAGCTGGCAGCGACCGGCTTCAAGCTCACCGGGCAGAAGCAGCGCATTTTTGCTGAGTTTGACTATGCGGCCCGTAGCTGGAAGCGCTCCCGCCGGGTGATCGTCAAGGCCGAGCACACCGGGCTGGGAGACAACCCGCGCTACATCCTGACCAATTTGCCCGGCGACTCTCAGCAGCTGTATGATGAGATCTATTGCGCCCGGGGCGAAATGGAAAATCGCATCAAGGAGCAGCAGTTGTGTCTGTTCGCCGATCGCACCAGCTGCATGAACTGGCTACCGAACCAGTTGCGCCTGTTGCTCTCCTCGATGGCCTACAGCCTGCTGGAGGCCATCCGCAGCCTGGCGCTGAAGGGCACTCAGCTTGCCCGGGCCCGCTGCGACACGATCCGTTTGAGATTGTTAAAAATCGGGGCGGTGATTATACGCAACACCCGTCGGGTGAAATTTTTGCTATCCAGCGCCTATCCGCTCCAATGCCTGTTCTTGGAGGTCTCCAAGCGGCTGGCGGCAGCATGAGGCTCAGGAAAGGACAGCCCCAACA
>JAHEBA010000243.1 GCA_024642465.1 Alphaproteobacteria bacterium | reverse complement strand
GGCATGCACCACGAACGAAACCAGCAAGCTCCAGTTGATCTTCACGTCGAAAAGGGACTCCTGCCCAATCCAGGTCTAGTTCTTCGGGTTACTCAACAGATCGATGCGCCGGTACCCGGCCGAGTTCAGTTCGCCAATCACCTGCATCACCAGGCCGTAGTTGACACCCTTGTCGCCGCGCACCCGAACGCGCTGATCCTTTGTATCGGATTCAGATTGCCGTGACTGTGCAATGGCGGTCAATTTTGACGCCAGTGTGTCCAGCGTTACTTCGCCATCGCCGATGTACACCTTGCCGTCGCCGTCGACGGTGATGGTGATCGGGTCTTCCTTCTCGCCCGGCGTCTGCTCGGCCTTGGTTTCGGGAAGGTCGATCGGCACCGAGACATTGAGCAGCGGCGCGGCCACCATGAACACGATCAGCAACACCAGCATGACGTCGACGAACGGCGTCACGTTGATCTCGCTCATCGGCGCGAAGCCCGAGGTACGCCGGCGTCCGCCACGTCTGCGGCCCTGCGCTCCCCCGCCTGCCATACCTGCACCCATGCCGGCCGTCTCCGCCTATGCGCGCTCGTCGAGCTGACGAGAAATGATGGCGCCGAATTCATCTGCGAAGTTCTCGAGCCTCGCGGCAACCTTGCCGATATCGGACGAGAACTTGTTGTAGAACATCACCGCCGGAATGGCCGCGATCAGCCCGAGTGCCGTGGCAAACAGCGCCTCGGCAAGGCCCGGCGCGACAACGGCCAGATTGGTGTTCTTGGAAATGCCGATGGCGCGGAACGAGTTCATGATGCCCCACACCGTGCCGAACAGCCCGATGAACGGCGCCGTCGATCCGACGGTCGCCAGCACCAGAAGACGCTGCTCAAGCTGCGACATCTCCTTCTGGATCTGCACGTCCATGACCTTGTTGATGCGCATCTGCACGCCCTGGAAGCCTGCCCGCATGGCGCTTTGCTGCGACCGCTTCCACTCGCGCATGGCCGCCATGAACAGCGTCGCCATGCCCTTGTTGTTGCGCGGACCAAGCGTCAGATAGAGGTCTTCCAGCGACTGGCCGGACCAGAACATCTGCTCGAACTTGTCGGTTGACCGCCGCATGGCGCGCAGCGTCACAAACTTCTCGATCACTATGGCCCAGCAGACGACCGACGCAATAACCAGTCCGATCATCACGATCTTGACGACCGGCGAGGCGATCCAGAACAGGTGCAACAACCCGAACTGCTCTGCCTGCGTCGCAACTTCCCCCACCTGCACTTCCATGACCGGTCTGTTCCTGTTGATTCCCCTGGGTGACACAGCAAGCGGGCAACAAAAGCCCCGTCAGTGTGTCGAAACTGCGGCGTGCTTACGCGCATTGCGCGCACCACCCCCATGATCTTCATGCACTGAACGCTGGTTTGGTTAATGGACCGTTACTTTTGCTGGCCCGCGGCGCTTAACTTTCTGAAATCTTTTGCAGCAGGCCCGCCGGAATCCGCTGCGGACGGCCTTGCGCATTGACCATCGCCAGCGTCACCCTGGCTGCAAACAGCACCTCTTCGCCGCGCAAAACCCGCTGATCGAGCACGAACTTCGCAGGGCCCTGCTGGTGCAGCCGGGTTTCGACGCTCACCACATCGTCAATCGTTGCGGCGCCGAGAAAGTTGCAGTCCATGTGGCGGACGACGAAGAACAGGTCTTGCGCCGCCAGATCCGTATGGAAAATGCCGGCGCACTTGAGCGTCTCGGACCGCCCGCGTTCGCAGAACTTGAGGTAGTTGGCATGGTAGACGCGGCCCGAATGGTCCGTGTCCTCGTAATAGACCCGGATGTCGAGGCGGTGCACGCCGTCCTTGAGGATGCCGGTGAGGGTCATTCCCCTACTCCCCATCATCCCGGAACAGCTCCTCCTGGCGGCTGGTAAGCGTTTCCGGAGTTGCAAGCCGCAGATGCTTGAAAGCATGCACCGTGAGAATACGCCCGCGCGGGGTCCGGTTCACGAAGCCCTGCTGAATCAGGTACGGCTCGACAATCTCTTCAATCGCGTCACGCGGTTCTGACAGGGACGCCGCAATCGTCTCGATACCCACCGGCCCGCCGCCGAAGTTCACCGCGATGCACTTGAGGTACCGGTGGTCCAGCGCATCGAGCCCCAGCGAGTCCACCTCCAGCCGGGTCAACGCCTTGTCGGCCTGCGCCTTGTCCACCTGAACCGCGCCGTCGACGGAGGCAAAGTCGCGCACCCGCCTCAGCAACCGGCCGGCAATGCGTGGCGTGCCCCGCGCGCGCCGGGCAATCTCCAGCGCCCCGTCTTGCGTCATCGCCAGACCCAGCACCCGCGCTCCGCGAGTGACGATGTCGAGCAGTTCGTCTTCCTCGTAGAAGTTCAGCCGCACCGGAATGCCGAACCGGTCGCGCAAGGGCGTGGTCAGCAGGCCGGTCCGCGTGGTCGCGCCCACCAGCGTGAACTTGGCAAGGTCGATGCGCACCGAGCGCGCCGCCGGCCCCTCGCCGATGATCAGGTCGAGCTGGAAATCCTCCATCGCCGGATAGAGCACTTCTTCCACCGCCGGATTGAGCCGGTGAATCTCGTCGATGAACAGCACGTCGCGCTCTTCGAGGTTGGTCAGAAGGGCAGCCAGATCGCCCGCCTTGGCGATAACCGGGCCGGACGTCGCCTTGAAGTTGACGCTCAGTTCGCGCGCCACGATCTGTGCCAGCGTCGTCTTGCCGAGGCCGGGCGGACCTGCGAACAACACGTGATCCAGTGCTTCGCCACGGCCACGTGCGGCCTCGATGAACACCCGAAGGTTCGCCTTGGCCTGGCGCTGGCCGATGAATTCTTCCAGCACCTGCGGACGCAAGTGCTGGTCGAACTCGTCCTCGCCGCGCCGGGCGGCAGCTATCAGCCGGTCATCACTCACCGTGCCAG
>JAHEBA010000242.1 GCA_024642465.1 Alphaproteobacteria bacterium | reverse complement strand
CCACTCACCGGAAGCCGAGAGCCGGAAATTTGGTTCGCTCCATGCTGTTCGATGGCCGTTTCAAAGTCGCTGGCACGCTGATCGACCCTCCTGAGTTGCCTGGCAATGCGGTCCGGTTCGATGTCCCGCCATCTTCAGCGGTGAAGTGGCACCGTCTCTAGCGCGAGACCGAATCGGGGCTCGACGCGTGAGCACTGTGGCGACAAGTGCTCCGACCGGATCGAGGTCCTCGGCCAGGTAATCAATGCGATGGTCCGCGAGGCCATGGACGTCACGCTGGCCGAGATTGCCGGGCGACTCCAAGCCGAGCACGGCAAGCGCTTCGCGCCCTCAACCGTGCGCCGGTTCTTTCGACGCCTTGGTTGTTGGATGTCACCCAGAACTGACCCAGCAGCAGTCGGAATTGTCACTGAGAACTGACCCATGTGGAACCTTGCCCCTGACGGGATTCGTCGGGGGTTATCGGAGTGATCGACATGGGATTTTTGAGCGTCATTCGACGTTGGGCTTTGCGGGACAAGATGCCCATCCGCGAGATTGCGCGGCGGACCGGGCTGTCTCGCAATACCATCAAGAAATATCTGCAAGCGGGGGTCGTTGAACCCCGGTTCCAGACACCGGCGCGGCCGAGCAAGCTGGACCCGTATGCAGAGAAGCTGTCGGGCTGGCTGGTAACGGAGCAGCGCAAGTCGCGCAAGGACCGGCGCACCGCCAAGCAGATGCATGCTGATCTGGTTCAGCTTGGCTACGACGGCTCGTATGAACGGGTCGCAGTCTTCGTGCGGACCTGGAAAGGAGACCGGCAACGCGCCCAGCAGACGACCGATCGCGGGACATTCGTGCCGCTGGTGTTCCAGCCGGGCGAGGCGTTCCAGTTCGACTGGAGCGAGGACTGGGCCCAAGTCGGGGCTGTGCGCATCAAGTTGCAGGTGGCCCACATCAAGCTGTCGCACAGCCGCGCGTTTCTGGTCAGAGCGTATCTGCTCCAGACCCACGAGATGTTGTTCGACGCGCACTGGCAGGCGTTCCGGGTCTTCGAGGGCGTGCCGGGCCGCGGGATCTACGACAACATGCGCACGGCGGTGGATCGCGTGGGTGTTGGCAAGAAGCGCGATGTGAATGCCCGGTTCATGGCCATGACCAGCCACTACGTCTTTGAGCCTGATTTCTGCAACCCGGCGGCGGGCTGGGAGAAAGGCCAGGTCGAGAAGAACGTCCGCGATGCGCGCCACCGGCTCTGGCAAGTGATGCCAGCCTTTCCGGATCTTGATGCGCTGAACCTCTGGCTGGAAGAACGCTGCAAGGCGCTGTGGGCCGAGACCGCGCATGGAAGCCTGCCCGGCAGCATCGCCGATGCCTGGGAGGCCGAGAAGCCTGCACTGATGCCGTTGCCCACGGCCTTCGATGGCTATGTCGAGCACAGCAAGCGGGTGTCGCCCACCTGCCTGATCACCTTCGAGCGGAATCGTTATTCCGTGCCGGCAAGCTTCGCGAACCGCCCCGTCAGCCTGCACACCTACCCCGAACGGCTGGTAATTGTCGCTGAAGGAAACGTGGTTTGCCAACATCAGCGCATCATTGAACGGTCGCACCAGCAATCCGGCCGCGTCATTTATGACTGGCGCCATTACCTTGCCGTGGTCCAGCGCAAGCCGGGCGCGCTTCGTAACGGTGCCCCGTTTGTCGAGATGCCGGAGGCATTCCGCCAGTTGCAGGATCAGATGCTGCGCAAGCCCGGCGGCGATCGCGAGATGGTCGATATCCTGTCCCTCGTCCTGCATCACGATGAACAGGCCGTGCTGTGCGCCGTGGAAATGGCACTGGAGGCGGGCGTGCCGACCAAAACCCATGTGCTGAACCTGCTCCACAGGCTGGTGGACGGCACGCCGTCTGAACAGCCGGACGTGACCCCGCCAGAAGCTCTCGCTCTGCGCAAGGAACCGCAGGCGAATGTGGCCCGGTATGACGGTCTGCGACAGCCCCAGGACACGGAAGGCACACGCCATGCGTCATGATCCCGCCGGTGCTGCCATCGTCATCATGCTGCGCAGCCTGAAGATGCCGGGCATGGCGCAGGCCGTGCATGACCTCATGGAACAAGGTGCCCCGGCGTTCGAGGCCGCGATGCCGATGCTTTCGCAGCTGCTCAAGGCTGAAATGGCTGAACGCGAAGTGCGCTCCATCTCCTATCACATGAAGACCGCGCGCTTCCCGGCCTACAAGGACCTGTCCGGCTTCGACTTCGCCGCAAGCGAGGTCAACGAAGCCCTCGTGCGCCAACTGCATAGGTGCGAGTTCATGGACGCGGCCGAGAATGTGGTCCTGATCGGCGGGCCCGGCACGGGGAAAAGCCATGTCGCGACCGCCATCGGTGTCCAGGCCATCGAGCACCACCGCAAACGCGTGCGCTTCTTCTCGACCGTCGAGTTGGTCAACGCACTGGAACAGGAGAAGGCCCAGGGAAAGGCTGGAAAGATCGCCGAGGCGCTGGTGAAGACCGAATTGGTGATCCTCGACGAGCTGGGATACCTGCCGTTCAGCGCCTCGGGCGGTGCGCTGCTGTTCCATCTTCTCAGCAAACTATACGAGCGCACCAGCGTCGTCATCACGACCAACCTGAGCTTCAGTGAATGGGCGAGTGTCTTCGGCGACGCCAAGATGACCACAGCGCTGCTCGATCGCCTCACCCATCGCTGCCACATCCTCGAGACCGGAAACGACAGCTACCGCTTCAGGGCAAGCTCCGAGACAGCGAAAAAGAAACGGAAGGAGACGGCACCATTGACTACCTCATGAACCAGCAAACATAACGACCGGGCGGGTCAGATCTCGGTGACAATGCTGGGTCAGTTCTGGGTGACATCCAACACCCGGTACATGGCGACCAGGAAGGCGCGGTTTGGAACGGCCACTTCCAGTCAAAGTGCCTGCATCCGC
>JAHEBA010000241.1 GCA_024642465.1 Alphaproteobacteria bacterium | reverse complement strand
CTTTGTAAGTCCTGTGACTGCGTCCCAGGGAGAGTGAAACCCAATCACGCCCCCATCCGCGACGCACTTTCGTGCAATCGGTGTCACGACCGAAGCGAGTTCCGCCCCAACCGAACTCGCTTCGGCCGATGCAACCTCTGTCGCGAACGATCGGACTTGTTGGGGTCAACAAAGGTCAGCGGTGGGCCGTTATTGATCTGCTTAATGTTCTTGACTGCTACTCTGCGCCGGGCTGGTTGTTGCTGTTGGGCCAGATAGATGGATGGTGCACATTCCGCCTTCGCCAAGGAGATAAAGCGGACGGTAGTTTCCGATTCTGTCTCGGTCGACCGGCCCAGGCTCCTCTTGGCAGCCCATCGTCGCGGGCACCGCGGCTTCCGGTCTGGCACCTCGGTTCAGGATGCTACCACGATCCTCGTGCTGGGCAAGCTATTCCTGGATTGTTTGTCGGGCCAGCCCGAGAAAACGGCTAACGGGCGGTTGGTCCGCCCGCGTATGCGCCGTCCCTGAAATGGAATGCTTCGCGGTCGGCTGCATATTCTTCGCTTGTCTTCACTTTGCCGTTGTCCTCGCGTCGGTCCACCAAGCCCGATTCGCCCTGCTAGAGAAATCGATGGCAATCTGGTTCACCCGTGATGATGAACACGGCAACACGCACTAAAATGTCTCCACTGGTTTTCCTTGAACCAAGCCAATCACGATTTGGCATCGGCGCCGGAACGCGGCGTCGGAGTTGTCCTTGGACATCGCCTTTAGTCCTCAACGCCGGCGGCTTGACAACCCAGAACTCTGCTCTCTAGGAACAAGTCAAGCTGAGCTTTCGCAGAGAGGATCACTGGGAATCAAGACAATCGAGAGGAGAGACTTTCCCTGAAAGAGAGTCACTTCAACAAATAGAATTGCAGGGCATTTCGAATCGCAGGTCAAATGAGAGCAATAGACCATGAAGCACACTATGGATCAGCGCAGCTTTCTGAAAACAATCGCGACCGGCTTGGCGGCTCTCGGAGCATTCGTTGGACTCGATGCCCAATCCGCCACAGCAGAGCCGCCCAACATCGTCTTCATTCTGGCAGATGACCATGCACCCGAGGCGATCTCGGCCTATGGTTCGTGGCTCAAGGATTTTGCCAAGACGCCGAATATCGACCGCATTGCCAGCGAAGGGATGCTCTTTCGCAATGTATTCGTCAACAACTCGATTTGCAGTCCCAGCCGTGCCAGCATCCTGACCGGCCAATACTCCCACAAGACCGGAGTGTTCAGGCTCAGCGAGAAGATTAATGAAGACTGCCCTCTGTTTCCGGTAGAATTGCAGAAGGCCGGATATGCCACATTTGTTGTTGGCAAGTGGCACCTCGGGAGTATGCCTGAAGGCTTCGACGACTTTTACGTAACGAAGAATCAGGGCAAGTACTTTGATCCTGCAATGTCGGTGCCGGGTGGGAAGATGGTTAATCTTCAGGGTTATGCATCCGATGTGTACACCGATATCGCTCTGGATTGGCTGAAGGCGCGTCCGCAAGACCGTCCATTCTTTCTGGCGGTCCACCACAAGGCAACTCATTCGCACTGGGAGTACCCCGAACGTTGGGACCGGATGCTGCAGGGCCAAAAGGTCCCCGAGCCACCAAACCTATATGAAGACATAGCGGCTTCCGGCTCAGCTCTCAAACAGGCCTACGCACAAAGCAGCCATATGATCATTGGCCAAAAGCCATTCTTTGAACGCAATCTTAATAGCATCGAATCGATGAAGGATAAGAAGGACCTTCCGCCCTTCGATAAGGATTCGGAAAAAGACCGCATCGCAGCCGCCTACCAAAACCTGATCAAGCGCTATCTGCGCTGCGCCGCCGCGATGGATGAAAGTATTGGCCGTCTGTTGGATTATCTTGACGAGGAGGGATTGACCAAGAATACGCTGGTAATCTACTCCGCCGATCAAGGCTACTGGCTTGGCCAACATGGCTTCTATGACAAGCGGCTCATCTTCGAGGAGTCGCTACGCATGCCCTTCTTGGCCCGACTGCCCGGAGTGATCGCTCCCGGCTCGACTGACGAGCACATGTGCTGCAATATCGACTTTGCACCGACGTTCCTCGACTTCGCCGGCGTTCCCGTTCCCACAGCGATGCAGGGCCGCAGCCTGAAGCCGTTACTGCAGGGCCAGGCCCCGGCCGATTGGCGCAAGTCCATCTTCTACGCCTACTACGTCTCTCCACGCTTCAGTTCCACCTCGCACTACGGTTTGCGCACGGAGCGCTACAAGTTGTTGCACAATGCCGGTGGTCCGCGCGAATTCTACGATCTGCAGGTTGATCCTCTAGAAATGGCGAACCAAATCGACAATCCGCAATACGTCGACGCTATTGGCGAGTGTGAGAAGGAACTGCAGCGATTGATTCGGGACGTGGACATTTCTAATGACCAGTTGCCTCTCCCTGCGCCCAGCATGGAGGAGAGAAGAAAGGCCAACCAGGCGAATCGCCAAACAACGCCCGCGGAAGGCCCAAAACGAGGCCGAGAGATCCAGAGAGAAGGCCGCACTCGGCGTTCAGAGCGATCTCCCTTGCGGAAGGGGGCAGCGGAAGAGCAGAAGGAGTCTGACCTGCCGTAACGCCCTAATGCCGCCGCTTTGGACTACGAGGGCTTGGCCTCGCTCTTGGAATATGAAGGGCGCGGATTTGGTAGGACTCCGGGCGTCCATATTATGTAATGGAACTTGTCAAAGGCGTTCCAATCACGCAGTGCTGTGATCAGCACCGGTTCGATCCCCGTCATAAATCGAATGAAGATCGGTCGCCGCAACGCGAGGAGGTTGGACCATCTCTGAAAGAGGCTGAAGCGCCAAGGGGCTTTTTCCTGGTTTTTGACGTAGTCAGCGCGTTCGTTTAGCGATCACAGACTCTCCTGTGATGATGGGCGTTTGATCAA
>JAHEBA010000095.1 GCA_024642465.1 Alphaproteobacteria bacterium | reverse complement strand
CGTTGCTGGAAACCGGCATCAGACGCCTGCCGGATTGTCTAAGTCGCGTCCCATCTCCTTCAGGTCCGTGTAACGATCGCCAATGCGATGGTTGGGATGGCCGCCCACCGAGGCCCCAAGCGCCACGATGATCTCGTCATCTGCCGGGGCATCCGGAACGCAGGTGTGGATGGTCTGGTAGTGCGAACGCCGACCGCCATCGTCCTTGTCCATCAGCGGAATCATCAGCGAGCTACCGGCTGCGCCACGGGTGTTGGTGAACACCAGGTACGACTTGGCGTTGATCGCCTCTCGAAACTCGTTGCCGAACCAAAGCGTGTGAGTCAGCGCCTGGGCATGTTCGAGTTCGCCGCCCATGCCGACGACGGACGCCTTGCCACATCCTTCCATCTTGTCGCCGGTAACATCGAGCAGCATGTCGGTCAGCAGCTTGCCGAGGTGCGGGCCGTGTTCCCGGATTTCGGGGCTCATGTCCTCGACATGCCCGCGCCCGAACCACGGGTTGCGGATAATTGCTAGCGCCGACACCAGCTTCGTGGGCTCAGCAACCTCTTTCCAGCCTTCCTTGTGGGTGGTCTGGACAAGGGTCAGGGTACGGCGGATTTCAACCGGCATTGGCAAGCTCCTGCTGAGAAAAGTGCGGCATGACCTTGTCAATGAACAGCCTCAGCGAACGCTTCTGCTGGTCCATGTGCATGCCCATTGAGGCGTAATACATGAAGGAATCCACACCGATCCCCTCGTACATCTTCAGTTTGTCAACGACCTGGGCCGGGCTCCCAAAGATGAGGTTCTCTTCGAGCGTCTCCGGATCGTAACGGAAGTTGCCCACCAGCTTTTCCGGCGGCACCTTTTCCGGGAAACCGTTGATCACGTCGCCGGTCTTGGTCATCAAGTTGCCGAACTGGCCCAGCACGCCGCGCAGCGCATCCATGGCGGCCTGCCTGTCAGCCTGGTTTTCATAGACTGCGGCATGGCGCATCAAGGCCCACTGGCCGGTGTACCTGCTTCCGAACTTCGCAATCGAGTCATCCAGCCGCTTTCTGTACTCCTGAGCTTCGGAAAACGGCATGGTGAGCGGCCACGACATGATGTTGCAGTTGTTTTCGACAGCGTAGTCGAAGGTAATCGGTGCCCGCGCAGCGACCCATATCGGCACATCCTTCTGGACCGGCTTCGGGCATGACGTGGCCGAGGGAAACTGCCAGTACTCGCCATTATGCTCGTAGTCGCCTTCCCACAGCTTTTTCACCACAGGCAGCATTTCCTGCATGTAGCGCCAGCTGTCCTTCTGGTCGAGACCGGGGAACATCCGATCGAACTCGCGCTGGTAGGCACCGGAACCGATGCCGAACTCCAGCCGCCCGTTGCTGATCAGGTCGAGAAGTGCTGCTTCGCCCGCCAGGTTGATCGGGTGCCAGTAAGCTGCGTTGACCACGCCGACACCCAGCCGGATGTTCGGGCAGTGATCGCCCCACCAGGTCAGCATGGTGAAAGGGTTGGGTGCGATGGTCATCTCCATCGCGTGGTGCTCTGCAGCCCAGGCCACCTCGAAACCTGCCGCGTCCGCCATCTTCACCATTTCAAGCGTGTGATCGCGCACATCCTTCATGCTGGTCGAAGGGTTCATGCGCTCCATGTTGATTGCGAGATGAAATTTCATTGCTTGCTCCTGCAGGTATTCAGCCGGCTTCAGCGGCTGTGAAACTGGCTTGCCAGCGGTTTGTCGGAGGTGTTCATCCAGACTGTCTTGGGACGGGTGTAATCGAGCACCGCCTGGAAGCCGCTTTCGCGGCCATAACCGGAATTCTTCATGCCGCCGAACTCGGCAACCGGGGAGATGACGCGGTAGGTATTGACCCAGACAATGCCGGCATTGACCGCGTCCGCCATGCGCAGGGACCGCGCGCTTGAGCGGGTGAAGATGCCGGCAGCGAGGCCATGCACCGTGTCGTTGGCCAGCCGCACCGCTTCCTCTTCGGTTTTGAACCGGACGGCCGCGACGACAGGGCCAAACAGTTCGGTGTCGGCGATCTTCAGGTCTTGGCTCGGGCAATCGATGATGGTCGGCTCATAATAGTAGCCTTCCAGCCCATCGGGCCGCCTCCCACCGACGATCACCTTGCCGCCTTGCTGCTGCGCCAACGCCACCTCGCGCTCGATGTTGTCGAGCTGTGCGGTGGTACAAAGCGGTCCCATCTGGGTTTCCTCGGCCATCGGATCGCCGATCTTCACCGTTTCGGCGACCGCCTTCATGCGTGCGAGGAATTCATCCGCAATCGCCTCGTGCAGCAGCAAGCGCGACCCCGCCACACAGCTCTGACCGGACGCCGCAAAGATGCCACCGACGGACCCGTTCACCGCGCTTTCGATATCGGCATCGTCGAACACGATGAACGGAGACTTGCCGCCCAGTTCCAGGGAAACCTCGGCGAAGTTTTCCGCTGAGTTTCGCACCACGTGGCGGGCCGCAACCGGGCCACCTGTAAATGACACGCGCGCAACCAGAGGATGGGAGGTGAGCACCCTGCCGCAAGGGTCGCCATGGCCGGTGACGATATTGACGACCCCGTCCGGTAGCCCCGCTTCGCTGATCAGCTTGCCGAATTCCAGCATGGCAGCTGAAGCATACTCGGACGCCTTCAGGACGATGGTGTTGCCCGCAGCCAGTGCCGGTCCGATCTTCACAGCAGACAGGAACAGTTGCGAATTCCAGGGCACCACAGCAGCGATGACGCCGAGTGGCTCACGCTTGGTGAAGACGAACAGATCCGGCTTGTCGATGGGCAGGGTCTCGCCGTGGATCTTGTCGGCTGCACCGGCATAGAAGTGAAAGAACTCCGCGATGTAGTTGGCCTGCCAGCGGGTCTCCTTGAACATTTTGCCGGTATCGCGGGTTTCGATTGCGCCCAGCTCTTCCGACTTCTTTGCCAGCAGATCCCCCAGGCGGCGCAGGCAATTACCGCGCTGCGTTGCCGTCATCGACTTCCACGGCCCGTCCTTGCCGGCTTTCCAAGCAGCCGTGACGGCGCGATCAACATCATCAGCGGTGGCTTCGGGAATACGGCACCAGGGCTTTCCAGTCGTTGGATTGTAGCTCTCGAACGTCTTGCCGTCCGAGGCATCAACCCAGTCGCCGCCAATCAGCATCTTGTATGACGCGAGACCGCTCATTCAGGGGGTTTCCATGGTGCTTTGCGGAATGACGCGGTAAAAGCCACCCTGCATGTAAGTCAGCGGATCAATTTTCTGTTCATGGATCGACGAAACCTTGCCGATGATCACCAAGTGGCTGCCTGACGGAACTGCCTGATCGATGGTGCAACAGAACGCCGTTGCGCCTTCGCGTGCAGGTTGGCCGGCCGGCGTTTGCACAAAATCGATGCCGGCAAAGCGGTCATTCATCTCGCCGTCGTCGCGTCCGGCAAACCGCTCCGCCAAATGGCGGGCGGACTGCCCCAGAACGTTGAGGCAGAACTGCTGATTTTCCGAAACCATCCGGGCAACGCGGCTGTCGGCACGCAGACAAACCAGGACTGTCGACGGATCCGCAGAGACAGATGCAAAGGCGCTGACGGTGGCGCCATGCCGGCCGGCACGGCCGTCCGTGGTCACCACGGAGACGCTGCACGCCACTGCCCGCATTGCCGCAACGAACTGCTCTCGAGACGTTTCAGACTGCAAGACTGCGCACCCCATAGCAACTGCTCCCGCGTGGCACCAAAGCTCTCGGCACAAAGATTGATCCAGATCAAAGGTTTTGAAAATCGAAAGTTTTTGCTATTTAAATTTAATATTCTTGCATTCAACGAGGTGCAAATGAACCTGGTCAATCTAGAGACATTCCTGAAAATCGTTGAAACTGGCAGCCTTGTGCGTGCCTCTGAAGCTCTCAACGTGACACAGTCAACCGTGACAGCACGGATGAAGTCGCTGGAAGACGAACTTGGACAAACGCTACTAGTGCGGAACAAGTCAGGCGCTTCACTCACTGCTGCCGGTCTCAAGCTGAAGCGCTATGCCGAGGTGATGTCTGGCCTCTGGCGCCAGGCGAGGATGGAAATCTCGTTGCCCAAGGGCACCCGATCGGTCTGTAATCTCGGTTGCCATCAGGACCTGTGGCACGGCCTCGGAAAGGCGCTGTTCCGGGCCCTCAGGACCCGCCACCCGGAAGACGCCATATCACTATGGACAGGCGAACAATCGGAACTGGATGCGCGGCTTGGCACCGGCCTTGTCGACGTCGCCATCACTTACCAGCCGGTCGTCCACGGTAATCAGTCGATCCAGTTGTTACAGCCAGACGAACTGGTCCTGTATGCACTCCGGTCCGACAATCCGATGCGGGCTGACCCCGACTACATCTATGTCGATCTGGGCGAAGACTTTCATCGTGACCATTCGCACGAATACGCCGATGCTGGCGTAGCGCGCACCAGTTTCTCTAGTTCAGTCTGGGCACTTGAGCATCTGCTCGAAAATGGTGGCTCTGCCTACCTGCCGGAGCGACTGGCAAGGCCGCATGTGGAAAGCGGCCGCTTGCACCGGATAGCTGGCGCACCCGCCTACACGAGAAACGCCTACCTGGTGACCAATGACAGGACCATCCACAACTGGCCGATGCTTCGTGAAGTAGATGTGAGCTTTCAAGCCTAGCCCAATGCCGGTCATCTCAAAATTGGCAGCCGCCGTTGTTGAGATCTTCCCCAGCTTTAACACCTTTGGATGGCTCGTCACTTGGCGCACTGATGACCAGTTTTGGCACGAAGCTGCCGGTTTGGACGCTTGGCCAGATAGTCCGTTATCGGAGTAACAAGAGACACTCTCTGGGGAAGCCGAAACCGGCCGTTCCTGACCCTCTTCGGACGTGAGCAGCGTAGCAACTTGCTGAAATTCTCGCAGTAAATGTGAGATTTCAGGCCGTCAAATTGTGATATAATTAAAAACATGGGCAGGGGCTGAACGGTGGAGGCCTCTACGATGCACTACAACGATCACCACGAACCTGAAACTGAAGCGCGAGGTATGGCGGTTGCCACCTGGGTGTTTGCCTTGGCTGTCGTGGCAATCATCATGTTTGCCCTGGACTTCGCCTCCTGAGCATCGGCGAGCGGTTTGAAGCTTGGCTTCGAGAATGCCTGATCAGGCCAGATGACCGGTTGATCCGACAAACCGGGAGAGGCTCTCGTTGGTCTCTCTCACGAGCGTTTCAATCAACCCGGCAGCCGGCAAGTCACGCGTCAGTGCTGCGGATTGACCCGCATACAAGCCCATAAGCTCACCGTCTCCGGCCTTCTCCAGCGGATGCGTAAGACCTGACTGCGCCGGGAACGGCAATGGCTCCAGGCCTTCGGCACTGAGCTCATCAATCAGCCGGTTCCTGATGAACCTGGCCGGGCGGCCCGTCACAACATCTGAGACCACGGTACTGCTGTCACTGGCAGTGGCCAGTCTTTCCCGATTTTGCCCGGGGACGTTTGCTTCTTCGCAACGCAGGAACGCGGTGCCGATCTGGACGGCGCTCGCTCCCAGCATCAGGGCCGCTGCGATGCCCCGCCCATCGGCTATGCCACCTGCCGCAATGACGGGCACTTTCACCGCATCAACGACTTGGGGCACCAGCGCGAACAAGCCGGGTTGCATTGAAATGTGCGTTCCTGAAAACGTCCCGCGATGCCCGCCAGCTTCGGTGCCCTGGGCAATGATTGCATCGACACCCCGCGCCTCCAGCGCCTTGGCTTCTGCAACCGTTGTGGCGCTGCATATGACGAAGATACCGGCTTCCTTGACCGCACCCAGGATGGCGTCATCTGGCAGGCCAAAATGGAAGCTGACCACTTCTGGCCGCAGTCTCTTCAGAACATCGAGATGATCCTCGTCCACTTCGCCGGTTGAAGGCCGTGGATGCGGAACGGGCCCGAGCCCTTTCTCGTCATAAAGCGCCTGCAGCCGCGCCCGCATTTCCGGTCCCATGCCGGACAAGCCTCCAGGATGCTCCCATAGCGGATAGTTCACGTTCAGGCTGCCTGCCGTCAGTTGCCTGAAGCCTGAGATGCGTCGCTCCGCTTCCTCTGCAGAGTATCCCCACATACCCAGACCACCCAGGCCGCCGCTGTCGGCGACTGCGGCAGCCAGGGCAGGCGTGGTATAGTCGCCCATCGGGGCTTGGAAGATCGGCCTGTCCAGCTTCAGACGCTCTGTCAATTCATTGCTTGACCACATCGCCGCTCACCCTGTGCCTGTTGATCGCAGGATAAGTCATTATAGCATACCGTGGGGCCAGTGAGGGCGTCGCTTGTGTCCGACCTATATAAACCAACTGTCTACTCTGGCAGCCCCAACTCGCGCAGGGCTGCCAGGAAGCGCTCCAGATGTTCTGCATTCTTGCTCGGTATATGCCTGGCGTCAGATACGGTCGCACTCGGCATAAGGCGCAGATACTCCGTCAACGCGTTGTCCGCAGCCTCCTGATCGCCAAGCATATGCATCGATACAGCAAGTTGCCGGCGCAGGGACGGGTTGCCCGGCGCAATCCTGCATGCACGCCGAGCCAGTGCTGCTGCTTCTTCGTAGTCATGCAATCCGTGATATGCCCACCAAAGCGCCATGTACCAGAACGGCATGAAGCCATCTTGCGGGCTCAGTCGCACAGCCTGCTTAACGGTCGACACGGCGAGATCGGGCTCATCGGCACACGCGAATATTGAGCCTCGCACACCTACTGCAGGTGCAAATTGCGGGCTGATTGCCAAAGCCCTATCGATGGTTTCCATGGCGCTGTCAAAGTCCCTTGAAAACAGCTGCGCAACCGCCAGAATGGTCAAAGCCATGGGATCGTTCTCGTCCGCGTCTGCTGCAGACTGTGCGGTGGCAAGCATGGCCTTGAATGATTGCTGCCGGTCTGAGCTCCAGCCGTAAAACGCTTCATAGAGATGAACGAGGGCGAGATCGGCCGCGCCAAGCCCGCTGCCGGGCGCAAGCTCCATTGCCTTTTGAAACAGCCTGCGGGCCTCCAGCCCGTCTTCCCGGGACATCTTCCAGATATGCGCGCGCCCCCGCATGACACATTCCCATGCATTGAGCTGTGATGAGTCCTTGCGCCTGGTCTTGCGGACTTCTGCCGATATGAACTCGGGTGTGACTGCGGCGATGATGGCGCGTGTGATTTCATCCTGAACATCGAAGATGTCAGCGAGTTCGCGATCATATCGGTCTGCCCACACATGCGCACCGGAGCTCGCGTCGATAAGCTGTGCGGTGATCCGCAAACGATTGCCCGCCTTGCGTACGCTTCCCTCCAGCACGTAGGCAGCACCCAGATCCTTTCCTGCCTGCTTGATGTCTACTGCCCTGCCCTTGTAGGTAAAGCTGGAGTTCCGGGCGATCACGTAGAACCACGGCATCCGCGACAACTCGGTGATGAGATCTTCCGCCATGCCGTCAGCGAAGAAGTCCTGCTCCGGATCACCCGACATGTTGTCGAATGGCAGAATGGCAATAGACGGCTTGTCAGACACGTCGGTACTGATTGAGGCTGTCGATCTTGGCAGCAGACTGGTCCACTTCCAGACCTCGATCGGCTTTTCGATGTTCTTCACGCTCTGCAAGCCGAGATTCTGAAAACTGTTTCTCAGCTTCGGATCGATCAGCTGGTGCGCCCAGCCGGACATGCAAATGCCACCAGGCTCGGCAAGGCCTTCCAGCCGGGCAGCGATGTTTACCCCGTCTCCCAGAATGTCGTCGCCATCTGTGATCACGTCGCCCAGGTTGATACCGATGCGATAGCGAATGCGGGCGTCCTCCGGGATGTCAGCTTCACGTTCGGACATCGCGGTCTGGATGGCGACGGCGCAGTTTGCAGCGTCAACGACACTGGGAAACTCAACAAGCAGGCCGTCGCCCATGGTTTTGACAATCCTGCCATTGGAAGCCTTGATGGCTGGGTCGATCAGTTCATTGCGGTGGCGTCTGTGTCGCTCGAGCGTTCCCGCTTCGTCGGCTCCCATGAGCCGCGAGTAACCTACCATGTCAGCCGCCAGGATGGCGCTTAGCCGGCGTTGCATTGCCTGCCCTCCATGAAGCCAGCTTAGCGGCGGAAGTACCGGGAATCTACTGAATGGCGCGCTGCCGGGCCTTCCAGACTGCTGCCGTTGACTTTGCAGGATCGGTTTGGCAGCAGGCAGCTTTGGGGCATTTGTTGCGGGCATGCCGAGCGACGCTCGGCCAGCATTTGCCCACCACGGCAGCTGCAGAGTTGTACTTAATGCGTTGCCGTTAAGGAGTTTGGCGCCTACAATCTAAGAGGGGTGTCGATTAGCCACCTTACTGTAATCGGGAGTTGGTTCATGGCGACTATTACGACCGATGAAACCCAAGATCATATCTTGGGTACGCTAACACTGGGATTTAGCACCGATCCAATCATGCGATGGCTGTACCCGTCACCCAGCGCATATCTTGAACATTTCCCTGAGACCTTGAAGCTTTTTGGCGGCCCCGCATTCAGCAACAATACGGCCCTGAGCGCGGGCGATGGTGCTGCTGCGGCGCTCTGGCTGCCGCCTGATACTCACCCCGATGGCGAAGGCCTGATGAAACTGTTTGAATCAGTTCTTTCAAAGGCTGTTCTTGAAGACGCCTACAAGGTCTTTGAGATTATGGATGAAATCCATCCCGACGAACCGTGTTGGCATCTGGCGTTCGTTGCGACTGATCCGGCTTCCCGTGGCAAGGGCTTTGGCTCTGCGTTGATCGATTTCATGCTGTCTCGCTGCGACGCTGATCAGAAACCGGCCTATCTGGAGAATACCAATCCAGCCAACACGAGCTTCTATGAGCGGCACGGCTTCGAGGTGCTCGGAGAAATTCAGGCTGGCGACGCTCCGCCAATGTATGCAATGCGGCGAGATCCCAAATAGCCATTGCACAGCTGCCAATTGCCGAGGCACCTGTGGCTGGCTTCAGAGATAGATCCCGGCATACCGTCCGGAAATCAAACATGGCAACTTGTGAACCTGATCAGAACTGGTCCTCGGCAGAGTGGGAGCCAATGAGACCGGCCTTTCGGTAACCGTCGAGCCAATGATTGGCGTCCTCGGGTCTCTTGCACAGCCGGGCATGCGCGTTTGCGTAGAACTCAAAATCTGAATCTGGCGGCCTCCTGCGCTCAAACTCTTCCACTGCTCGGCGTGCGTTATCCATTTGTCCGAGTTGTGCATAGCAAGCGGCAAGGTGTGTCAGCATGTGTACAGGTGGATTTTGCCACTGCTGATATAACTCGATGGCGTCTTCATATTTTCCCAGCATATAGGAGGCCTCTGCCAGGCTTTCGAACCAATGGTCCCGCGCCAGCGGGTCATGTGCAAGAGCGGTCTTCAACAACTCCAGGCCAAGTTGGGAGTCACCACAGTAATTTGCGGTTATGCCTCGATTGATCTGTACAGAAATTTCATTGGGGTTGAGCATATAGGCTCTCTTGATGTGCTTCGCCGCCAGATCATGTTTGCCAGCTACCAGATAGACATGGGCGGCATCTGATTGAATCAGGTGATCTTCCGGATCAAGGCTTAGCGCCTTTCGGATGTTCGCCTCTGCAGAAGCTGTTGGGTCATCCCCGATGGGGCTGAACGTGAAGACGCTGTACGCCTGCACGAAGGCCAAAATGCTGAACGCCCGGGCACATGTCGGGTCAAGTTCGATTGCTGTCGTCAGCAGCTCAAGTATTTCAGGAACCCTGTCGCTGGTGTGGTTCTCCAGGTACCGTGCCCGCAACACGTAGTCATAAGCTGAGAGACTCTTGATCGGCTTTCTCTTGGCGCGCTCCACAATGGCACTTTGCAATCGGACGGGCAGTACAGTCACTACAGATCGCGTGATCTCGTCCTGAAGTTCGAAAATGTCCTCCAACTGACGGTCATACCGTTCTGCCCAGATCTGATTGCCCGTCTCGGTATCCACCAACTGGACCGAGATCCGAACTCGCTCCCCAGCCTTCCTGACGCTACCCTGGACAAGGTACTGCACACCGAGATCACGCCCGATATCTCCTGCCAGAGTCTGCGAGTTTTTGTAAGCGAAAGAAGAGTTGCGAGCGATCACGAACAATTCCGGAAAACGTCCCAACTCGGTAATTATGTCCTCGCTGACACCATCGGAAAAGTATTCCTGTTCGGGATCTCCGCTCAGGTTTTTGAACGCGAGAACGGCGATTGTCGGCTTGTCTTCATTCAAATTGACATCGCCAGCCACAGTGGCTTTGACTTCACTGTCTGCCCATTTCCAGATTCGCAGCGGTTGATCGATGTTCTTCAGGGATTGCTTCCCTTGATCAACAAACCTGAAGTGCAGTTTGTGTGAGACGTTCTCCTGAACCATGTCGGAGATCACGATGCCGCCTGGATCAGCCAAACCTTCAAGACGCGCCGCCAGGTTCACCCCGTCGCCAAGTATGTCATCGCCGTCAACAACGATGTCCCCCAAATTGACTCCGATGCGAAACGTTAGGGCCTTCGGGTTCAGTGCTTCTTTGACTCCTTGTTGCCAGGCGACCGCACACTGTACCGCATTAACGGCGCTCTTGAACTCCACCAGGTAACCGTCACCCATAACCTTGACAATGCGGCCATGGTGCTCAGCCACCAAGGGTTCGATGAAGTCTTCTCGCAGTTTGTTAAAGGCGAGCAGCGTGCCTTCTTCATCCTCACGCGTAAGACGTGAATAGCCAACGACATCGGCGGCCAGTATGGCGGCTAACCTGCGTTCCAAAGTCATTCTCCCTTGCCAAGAGCCTACTGGTCAGAAGCAAGAGAATCTATCTGGTATTACTCGGCAGGATGGCAGCTTCTGGCACATAACGGACTGTCCGCGCCGCGACCAAAGATGTCCGCTATTGGGGCTAGAGCAGACATTCTCCAGAAGATCCGTCAGCTTGCATGCTAGCGCTGTAAGCGGACTCGCTATACTGG
>JAHEBA010000240.1:505-2945 GCA_024642465.1 Alphaproteobacteria bacterium | reverse complement strand
GCGTGGCCATGGAATCCACTGGGGTCTATTGGATCCCTGCCTTCGAGGTCCTGGAAGGACGCGGGTTCCACGTGATCCTCGTGAATGCGCGCTACGCCAAGAATGTGCCGGGCCGCAAGACCGATGTCAGCGACGCCAGTTGGTTGCGCCAGTTGCATTCCTATGGCCTTTTGCGGGGCAGTTTCCGGCCTGAGGCCGAGATCGCCACCCTCCGCGCCTATTTGCGCCAGCGAGAACGCTTGGTCGAATATGCGGCCGCCCATATCCAGCACATACAGAAGGCGCTGATGGAGATGAACCTGCAGCTGCATCACGTGGTGTCGGATATCACTGGGGCCACCGGCATGAGGATCATTCGTGCCATCGTCGCTGGTGAGCGCGACCCCGAGGTGTTGGCAACGTTCCGTGATATTCGCTGCCATTCCTCCGTCGAGGTGATCAAGGCGGCCCTTGTCGGGAACGATCGGGACGAACACATCTTCGCCCTGACCCAGTCGCTGGACCTCTATGACTTCTACCAAACCAAGATCGAGGATTGTGATCGCAAGCTGGCAGGGGCGGTGGCGGCTCTGACCGTCAAGGCCGATGTGGACGTTCCCGCACTGCCCAAGGCACGGACCAAACGCAAGCAGATCAATGCTCCTTCTTTCGATGTGCGTGCCGCCCTCTATGGCGTTCTGGGCACTGACCTCACCCAGATTCATGGGCTTGGTCCATCGCTTGCCCTGAAGCTGGTGGCCGAATGCGGCACAGACCTGGGGGCGTGGAAGACTGCCAAGCACTTCACGTCGTGGCTCTGTCTGGCACCGGGCAACAAGATATCGGGCGGCAAGCTGCTGTCATCACGCACCCGGCGCTCTTCCAGTCGGGCCGCCGCGCTCCTGAGACTGGCAGCCACGACCATCGGGCGCAGCGACACGGCTTTGGGGGCGTTCTACCGGCGGCTTTCATCGAGGATTGGCAAGCAAAAGGCGGTGACAGCGACGGCACGCAAGATCGCCGTCCTGTTTTACAACGCGGTCCGCTTCGGCATGGCTTACCACGATCCAGGGGCCGCCGCATATGAAGAGCGACACCGAACCCGTGTCCTGGCAAACCTCCAGCGTCGCGCCAAGACATTCGGCTTCGAATTGGCACCGTTGCCTGCCGTAGAGGCTGTTTCTTAGGAAGGCGGCGATCTTCTTTGCAGGCCAAAGTCGGTGAGGTTCGCCTTTATCGACGTCTGGAAAGAAGCATGGCCTGTCGAATTTCTCTGCCGCGTCATGCAGGTCACCTCGCGAGGATTTCGTGCGTGGCGGAGCCGCCCGATGAGCCGCAGACAGCGCGACGATATGGTGATCCTGGCGCATATCCGCGAACAGCACCGCCTGAGCCTGCAAAGCTATGGTCGGCCTCGCATGACCGAAGAACTGCAAGAACTGGGGCTGCAAGTTGGGCACCGGCGCGTGGGCCGCTTAATGCGGGAGAATGGCATCAAGATCATCAGGACCCAGAAATACAAGGCCACGACAGACAGCAACCATGCGTTCAACATCGCTCCGAACTTGCTGGATCAGGACTTCTCTGCTGATGGCCCAAACCAAAAATGGGCCGGTGACATATCCTATATCTGGACGAGCGAAGGCTGGCTGTATCTAGCGGTCATTCTTGACCTGTATTCCCGGCGCGTCATTGGCTGGGCTGTCAGCAGCCGCATGAAGCGGGATCTGGCGATCCGGGCATTGGACATGGCCGTGGCGTTGCGACAGCCGCCTAAGGGCTGCATTCACCACACGGATCGTGGCTCGCAATATTGTTCACATGACTACCAAAAGCGTCTGAAGCAGCATGGCTTCAAGGTATCAATGAGCGGCAAAGGGAATTGTTGCGACAATTCCATGGTTGAAACGTTCTTCAAATCGATCAAGGCGGAGCTGATCTGGCGCACCCGCTGGGAAACAAGACGCCAAGCTGAGGGGGCAATCTTCCAGTACATCAATGGGTTTTATAATCCACGGCGGCGACACTCATCGCTGGGCGGCAAAAGTCCCTTGGCCTTTGAACGAAAGGCGGCCTAAATGAGTTGGGAGACCGGAACGTAAGTGAGGCAAGACCAGAAAGACCAGCGGCACAAAGGTTCCGCGCCCCGTCGTCTGCTGCTCCTTTTGCCGATCTGCCCGCCAAACCCGCGCAAAGGCGGCAACCCGGCCGTAGGACCCGGTGTATCCCAGCTTAACCAGATCATCATGCAACTGTTTTGACGTTCGCCGCTGCTTGCGCGACTTCCCGGCCTCGGTCTTCAACCAGCCCGACAACTTGGCCGCAAAAGGATCAAGCTTGCTAGGTCGTTCCGGAACGCTGAACTCAGGCTCAACCGCCCCAGACCGCAAATACTTGCGAATAGTGTTGCGCGACAACTTCGTCCGCCGCGCGATCTCCCGAATGGACAGATGCTCTCGCA
>JAHEBA010000240.1:0-495 GCA_024642465.1 Alphaproteobacteria bacterium | reverse complement strand
AGGTGTCACATGGGTCACTTCTCAATGAAAATTACGCCACTACCCGGGTCACTTCTGGGTGGAAATCAACACTCCGCTGGCACGTAGTGATCACGTGACCATCCGGTTTCGACTCAGAGGCCGTCGAGCTTGCCCGCGATGCGTAAAACTACGTCATCAATGATCGCGTCTGACTGCTGAGCAACGTCGCCTCCGTAGGCGAAGTGGATCGAAACGAGATCAGCCGGGATGCCGGGGAAAATCGTTTTGTCCAGAAAGGCAGGGATCACCTCAGCTTGCGGAACCCTTTGGGTAAAGCAGTCCCGCTCAAAAGTAGGCCAGACCTTCTCCTTATGGTGCACATCGAGGATAGCGACGACCAGACGCGACTTGTGGACGAAGATATCCAAGAACTGCTTGGACCAAATCCCGCCAAGATAGTTGTTGTTGATTTGCACTCAGAAGTGACCCGGGTAGTGGCGTAATTTTCATTGAGAAGTGACCCATGTGACACCT
>JAHEBA010000239.1 GCA_024642465.1 Alphaproteobacteria bacterium | reverse complement strand
ACCGCGAAAGAAATGGAACTAAAGGGGCTTTTTGCGACCGCCTTTGATATCGAGCTTGGCTTTCGCTGAGCTACGGCAGGGATCTGGGCAGCATTGCCAGTTTCCGGACTAGATTAGAAAAAGATAAGATTTGGATCCCGTTCCCGAATTCGCTATCATTGATCCGCATGGTGGGAGCAGCCCGCCATAACGCTAACTGTGGAGGACTTCATGATAAAGAAAGTTTGGTCCAAGCCGGCTATGTGCCAGGTGGAAGCCGGGTTCGAAATCTCCCGCTACCTGCCGGCAGAAGTCAGCAAGTAACTCCAGCGAAACCATCCAGGACCTGGTTTCCAGGTGAATGGATGGTTTCAGCTGACCAGTACGAACGCGCGCGTCCGCGGCCAGCGGGTCGCGCGTTTGTTTTGAGGCACGCAAGGTGCGAAGTTTCGCAGTTTGGTTGAACGCCAGTGAAAGTCAGGATCATCGGATCAGCGGCCGGCGGCGGCTTTCCGCAATGGAATTGCAACTACCACCTCAGCCGCAAGGCCCGCACGGGCGAGGGCGGGATTGAGTCCCGTACCCAGTCTTCCATTGCCGCCAGCGCCGACGGAATCGACTGGGTACTGTTCAACGCGTCTCCCGACATTCGCGAACAGATCGCCAGCAACCCGGTCTTGCAGCCACGTGCGCGCGGCGCCTTGCGCAATTCGCCGATCAAGGCGGTCGTCCTGACCAACGCCGACGTCGATCACATCGCTGGCCTTCTGACAATGCGCGAGAAGCAGTCGTTCAACCTCTACGCCTCGCGCCGCATCCTTGACGTTCTGGCCAGCAACCCGGTGTTCAATGTGCTGGATGCGGAGCTGGTCAAGCGCATCGAGCTGCCGTTGGGCGGCGTCACGCAGATCGAGGGGCCTGACGGGCCTCTGGGCATCGAGGTTGAGACCTACGTTGTTCCCGGCAAGATCGCACTGTTCCTTGAAGACAGTTCCGACCCTGTCAATTTCGGCTCGGAAGAGGGCGACACGATCGGGGTGCGCATTGGCGAGCCAGGTGCCGCGGCTGGCCGGCAACTGCACTACATTCCTGGCTGTGCGCGGGTGACCGATGGTTTGCGCGAGCGCGTATCGGGCGCAGGCTGCCTCTTGTTCGACGGTACCGTGTTCACCGACAGCGAGATGCCGGATGCCGGCATCGGCACCAAGACGGGCCAGCGTATGGGCCACATTGCCATGACCGGAAATGACGGTTCGATGGCGGCATGGGCGCAAACCAGCATCGGGCAGCGTATCTACGTGCACATCAACAATACCAACCCGGTGCTGGACCCGGCGTCGGATCAGCGCAAGGCAGCCGAGGCGGCGGGCTGGGAAATAGGGCGCGACGGACAGGAGATCGACTTATGAGTGTGGTGTACCGCGACATTCCGAAGGAAGGCCTCTCCCGCAACGAGTTCGAGGAAGAGCTGCACAAGATCGGCGAGGAGCGCTACCACGACAAGCATCCGTTCCACCACATGCTGCACGGTGGCAAGTGCAACAAGGGGCAGGTGCAGGCATGGGTGCTGAACCGCTACTGCTACCAGTCTGCCATCCCACGCAAGGACGCCAACATTCTCGCCAAGACCACGGACCGCGAGCTGCGCCGCGAATGGCGTCACCGCATCGAGGACCACGACGGCAGCGAGACTGCGCCAGGCGGCATCGAACGCTGGATGGTGCTGGCCGAAGGTGTTGGCCTCGACCGCGATTACGTGATGTCGACCAGGGGCGCGCTGCCGGCAACGCGCTTTGCCTGCGAGGCCTATGTGAACTTCACCCGCAACATGCCACTGCTCGACGCCATCGCCTCGTCGCTGACCGAGTTGTTCGCACCAAAGATCCACAAGGAGCGCATTGCAGGACTTCTGGGGAACTATGACTTCGCCAACGAACAGACGCTGTCCTATTTCAAGAAGCGGCTGGATCAGGCGCCGCGCGACGTGAAGTTCGGGCTGGAGTATGTGCTGCGCGAAGCCGACAACGGCGAGAAGCAGCGCCGGGTCATGGACGCGGTGTTCTTCAAGACCGACATGCTGTGGGCTCAGCTGGATGCGCTGTACTTTGCCTATGTGGAGCCAGGCTTCGTTCCGCCCGGCGCCTTCGTGCCAGACGACCGGAAGTAGGCCATGGCGATCAACACCACCCGCAAGCGACTTGTCGTCAGCGAGGGTACACGGCCCCGGCTGCCGTCCCATGTGCGGCTCCACCACGATCCGGTGCGCGGGGCGTGGGCGCTGCTGTCGCCGGAGAAGGTGATGTGGCCGGACGAGATCAGCCTCGACATCCTGCGCCGCTGCGACGGCGCGGCGACCGCGGCAGAAATCGTTACGGCGCTTGCCGGGGAATATGATGCAGACCCCGCCATGGTGCGCGATGACGTAATGGAATTCTTGCAAACCTGGGCAGACAGGAGGCTGGTAACGGCATGAGCGCACCCGGCTATCCGATCGGCATCCTGGCGGAACTGACACATCGCTGCCCGTTACAGTGTCCGTATTGTTCCAACCCGGCCAAGCTGCTGAAGGCAAACACCGAGCTGGACACGCAAACCTGGCTGCGCGTGTTAAACGAGGCGGCCGACCTCGGCATCCTGCAGGTGCACCTTTCGGGCGGTGAACCGACGCTGCGGCCAGACCTTGAGGAGATCGTGTCGGCACTGGCGGCGCGCGGGGTCTACACCAACCTGATCACGGCCGGCGTCAACGTTAAGTCTGAGCGCATTGCCACGCTCAAGGAGTGTGGCCTCGACCATGTGCAGCTGTCGGTGCAGGGCGCTACGCCGGAAGTGACCGAACTGATCGGCAACATGAAGGGCGCACACGAAAACAAGCTGGAGACGGCCCGGGCAGTACGCGAGGCAGGCCTGCCGCTGACGCTCAATGCACCCATCCACCGCCACAACATTCACCAGGTCGAGGACTTCATCAACCTGGC
>JAHEBA010000022.1:39163-42610 GCA_024642465.1 Alphaproteobacteria bacterium | reverse complement strand
ACCCGCCTTTGATCAGGACGAGTAGCTTCACCGCGAAACCGCCAGGACACGCGCCGCCTGCGTTTCTCTTTCTCTGTTCAACAATGTCAAAGAGCCGGGAAACCTGGGAGGCTTCCGATCCCTGCAACCGGCGGCAAGTTTGGGCGGCTTGTGTATAAGCCGCTTCGGCTACCTTCAGTCTCAGGAGACGTGAGGAATCGCTCACCAGCCAGTGGTGCGCGCCCTTCAGTGATCGGGGTTATATGAGCCTTCCCACCTGACTGTCAAGCGCATTGTCGCAAAAAATTCGCAAAAGTTTTTCGCACCCCCAAAGCGGTAGGAAAACCCCTCGAACAGGCCCCTTTTCGGCTGCTCCCGGCACGGTCGATGTCACCTCTACCGGGCTGCGCGCCTGGTGCCACGGGTAAATCATCAAAAAT
Source organism: Alphaproteobacteria bacterium (assembly GCA_024642465.1). Taxonomy (GTDB): domain Bacteria; phylum Pseudomonadota; class Alphaproteobacteria; order Rhizobiales; family Aestuariivirgaceae; genus Anderseniella. The sequence continues at coordinate 42,191 of JAHEBA010000022.1, read as the reverse complement.
TTTCCTGACAATCCGTCTGGCACCGCGGAATCCACCGTTTATGGCGGCCAGTTCCGCTGCCGGATTCCCGCACCCGCCGCCCGCACTAGGCTCCTCTGGAACCGTGGTATACATTACAATACATGGCAGTTGGAGACTGCCGTGGATGGGCATGGCCTGGCCGCAGCCGGCTGCAACCCCGTTTGCCCGGCAACCCGCCAGGCCGAGGCATGGACCGGGCAGCCCCGCCCCCGCAAACCCGGCCACGCAAACCCGGCCGCCCAAACCTGGCCGCCCAAACAATGCTGCCATGAGGGCTGCGTTAGACTTTAGGCTCAGGCGGGCCGGCCGCTACTCGTGGATGAAACCGGGCACAAATGTGGCAAGTTACTGGCTGCCCCGAGGCGAGACTGTGACCTCGACGCAAAATGGTCCCCAAAATGCAGGAATTAACCGGTGATAAACCATAATCGGCGAGTCTCTTGCCATTATTCGCACAAGGATCGTGGCAATTTCTGGTCAACCCGAATCACTTGCAACCCCTTGTGGCGGAACGGAATTTCGTGGCTTGTCAGACGCTAAATGGTTGACATGAAAGTTCGTGGCGGGCAATGTCCGGAGCGCAGGGAACATGCTTCGGCTTCCCCATGCAGGTGGTGGGTGGCAGACCGGTTGGACAGGGTAGTCTACAGCCGGAATCGGGTTGTCTGTGCAGGCAGGCAGTGTCCAGATCAATTCTGGCGCCATGCGTCTGTGAATGCCTTGATCGCGCACCGCGCGCTCTTTCGGGCAAACTCGACGTGGAAGAGGTTTTGCGGGTGAAATCGATCTCGGACATTCTGGGTGGACGCACCTTTTCATTTGGTGCCAGACGCCCTGAATCGCTGACCGAATCGGCCCGCCGCTTCAATGCCGCCGAAATTGCCGACACGGACTTCTTTGCCGTGGCAAGGCCATCCCTTTTCAATCTTCGCGTCGTTTCCTTTGCCGCGCTTGCGCTGATTGCCGGTTCTGCGGCGATTGGCGTGACGATTTCCAGCATGCGCAGCGACACGCAAACCGTGGCGGCCTCGCAGGACGCCTCAGAACTAGAAGACGCTGCGGTTGCGACCGGCCCTTCGGCAAGCGAGCCAGGCCTGAAAACGGCAAGCCTCGCGCCAGTGAGCTCGACCAAGGGCGACTTCAACGGCGAAATTGCCAAGGTGGTTTCGGCGAGCCCCATGCAATCGATGTCCGTTGCGTACCTGCAAACCGCCAGCTTCGGCAGCAACCCGGTTGGCAGTGGCGAAATCAGTTATCCCGCTCCCACGAGCGATGCTCTCGCCTACAGCCAGCCCACGGTGCTGGAAAGCTCACTCGAACTTCCAGCGCTGGCGTCCGACTCGGGTAACTTCACCAGTGTCGCCAAGACCCTTCCCGCCGAACCCATTGACGAGGTCATCGTCCTCAAGTCCGGTGAAACCCTGACCCAGCGACTTGTGGAACTGGGCGTCACACTGGCCAGCGCCCGCGCCGTGGCATCGGCCATCGAACCGGTTTATCCCGGCCGCCTTGTGAAGGTTGGCCAGAACTACACCATCACGCTGGACAAGGAACAGGATTTCTATGGCAATGAAGTCATAGCACCGGTTCGCGTGTCCTTCACACCGCCGGGCGGCGAGGAAATCATCGTCGAATCCGACGATGACGGCCGCTACATGGCAATGATCGACGGCAAGCAGGCAAGGCCTGTAAGCCAGGTTGCCGACGCTCCGCATTTCCGCACCCGCGCAAAGATCACCTCATCGCTCTATGCCACCGCCAAGGACAACGGCGTTCCCACGCACATCATCAATGCTGCGATGAAGGTGCTGAGCTACGAAATCGACCTGCAGCGCCAGATCCAAGCCGGCGACACGCTCGAACTTTTCTACGGCATTCCGCTTACCGGCTCGTCCACCAAGCGCAAGGTTCTGCACTACGCCAAGCTGCGCAGTTCGGGCCGCGATCACATCTACTATCGCTACACGGATGCCGAAGGCAAAACCGCCTTCTATGACGAGAATGGCGTCAGCGCCAACAAGTCACTGATGCGCACCCCGATTTCAGGCGTACGCATCACCTCGGGCTTCGGCATGCGCCGTCATCCGCTGCTCGGCTACAACAAGCTGCACACCGGCATTGACTTCGGCGCACCGCGTGGCACCCCCATCAAGGCAGCCGGCGATGGCGTGGTGGAACATGCCGGCTGGCGCGGTGCATACGGGCGCACCGTCATCATCAAGCATGATGGCAGGTATTCCACGCTTTATGCCCACATGAGCCGCACTGCCAGCCTGAAAGCGGGTCAGAAGGTGCGCCAGGGTCAGGTTATCGGCTATGTGGGCTCTACCGGCCGGTCCACGGGCCCCCACCTGCACTACGAAGTTCGCATGGCCGGCAAGCCGATCAACCCGAGACGGGTGCAACTTGCCACGACAACGCGGCTTTCCGGCAAGGAACTGGCGAATTTCAAGCGCCAGAAGAACCGCATCATGGCCATGATGGAGACCGCGCCGTCGTCCGTCCAGATCGCCCAGGTCAGCGCAAACCCGAACTAACCGGTTAAGAATTTTTCCTTTTCTTAAAGGCTTGCCGTGATACTTCCCTGCTTGACAGGCAGGGATGGAGTCAAAGCAAGAATGTTTCCACAACGGATCATGGTGGTCGACGACGACCCGCTCGTGCCATCCATTGCAAAGGCATTCTTTATCGGTCAGGGCGTCAAGACCTGTGACCTCGCCTCCAATGGCGAAGAGGCAATGTAGCTGTTCAGGCAGTGTGATGGCCGCTATGACTTCATTCTGTGCGATATCTCGATGCCCCGCCTGGACGGCATCCAGTTGATAGCTACGCTGGCCAAGGCAAACTATGCCGGTTGGGTCGGCATCATCTCCTCGCAACATCCAACCTTGTGCCGCACGGCGCTGAACATCGCCGAAAGCTATGGCATGCGTACTGCCGGCATTGCCCGCAAGCCGCTTGAACAGGCCATGCTCGGCAAGTTCCTCAAGACCATAAGCGACGGAAA
>JAHEBA010000022.1:0-39063 GCA_024642465.1 Alphaproteobacteria bacterium | reverse complement strand
AAGGGCTTCGGCGTGGCCGTCAATGACTACGGCACCGGCTACTCGAACCTCGACCGGCTTACCCGCATGCCGTTCTCCAAACTCAAGATCGACCAGTCATTCGTCCGCAAGGCTGGCGAAGACAGCTTCTCGATGGCTGGCGTCGAAACCGCCATCCGGCTTGCGCGCGAACTGTCGATGCCGTCGGTGGCCGAGGGCGTCGAGGACGAAAAGCTGTGGCAAATGATGCGCGCCTGCAGTGCGTCGCTCGCCCAGGGCTATCTGATGTCGCGTCCGTTGCCGATCGACCAGTTCATCGAGTGGGGCAACGCCATCGGCTGGCGCTTCGAGCTACCTTCCACAATGGCCATGGGCGCTGCCTGACCGGCGCGGACACTTCACTGCTGGTGCGTAAGCATCACACTGATCGGCTTGCCACTGCGCTCAACGGTTACGTCGACAGTGGCGCCAGGCCGCGTCTGGGCCATCACTGAAACCCAGTCGGCCATCTTGCGCACCCGTCTCCCACCTGCAAAGTAGATCAGATCGCCCGGCTTGAGGCCGGCCGCATCCGCTGCGCTTGCGGGAGCGATGTTGGCGACCAGCAGCCCTTCACGCCCGGTTTCCCCCTTGGGCGGCACGGGCCTCGCCAGGACGCCGGTCTTGAACGGCAGCAACTGGCGCCCCGTTGGAGCTGCATCCATAACCGCATCGACAAGCTCCATGTGAAGCGCGAAGTTCACGCCGATATTGGCGTCCGCCTGCTTGGTGAAGATTGCCGACAACATGCCGACGAGCCTGCCTTCACTGTCGACCAGCGCACCGCCGGACATGCCGGGGTTAACTGCAGCGTCCGTCTGGATGAAATCCTCCACCGCATTGAAACCTACCCCGGTGCGATGGATCGCCGAGACGTGGCCACAGGTCACCGACAGGTCCAGACCAAACGCATTGCCAATGGCGCACACCTCCTGGCCAACCATGACTGCTTCGGACCGGCGCTCTGCCGGCTGCAGTCCGGCATCGAGTTCCAGTACGGCCACGTCGGCCACCTTGTCGCGATGCAGCACACTTGCCTTGTAGATCACGCCATCGCTGTCACGCACGAATACGCGCTCAGGCAACCGGCCCGGACCGAGCACGTGATCGGCGGTGACCATGCGGCGGCCGTCACCGACCACCACGCCAGAGCCTTCCGGCTCGTCCGCGTTGGGCGCCTGACCCGGCCACACCGGCAGTACCGAAACCACCGATGCGCGTGCGGTTGCAAGACCGCCCGGCTGCTGGGCCTTGCCCGCCACCGGCGAAGAAACGAGCATGACCGCCAGCAACGCTGTCCGAATCGGGTCCAGAATCATGCCGTTGCCGTCAGCCACGGGTGAATTCCGGCTGGCCGAAGTCGGCCACGCGGGTTGCGCGGCCATGCAGGCAGACCTCGCGGAACTGGTAGATCATCGCCGCGGTCGGCGCGAACATGCGATGCCCGACGGTCGGGAACACTGCCGACATGACCGGCTTGCCGCCGTCGCGGTCCGGAATGATGGACGGAACCTCCGGACCATCGAGTTCCGCCAGTGGTATCCGGTACACCGTGTCGACCTCCGCCGGATCGGGAACGAAGCTGCTCACAGGGCCGGCCCACGCGACAACCGGCGTGATCACGAACCCGGACCGCGTCACCATGTCGTCGAGCAGGCCGAGCACCGCATCCTCGCCAAGGCTCAGACCGATCTCCTCGTGCGTTTCGCGCAGTGCCGCCCCGACCACGCCTTCGCCTTCATCAAGCCTTCCGCCCGGCAGTGCGAACTGCCCCGAATGCCGGTTCAGCCGCGCTCCCCGCAGCGTTACGACCACGTCCGCCATCGCACCCGGCGCCTCACCGCTGACTAGCACGGCAACAGCGGCGCGCCTCAGCGACGGATCAGTGCACGCCTGCCGCTCAAGTCGCGACAGATTGTCGGCGATCCGCGATTTCAGTTGGGGAACGAGTGCGTATTTCATGTGCCACATCGTAGCGGCCGCCATGGACGCGGCAACAAAAAAACCGGCCAGGCTTTCGCCTGACCGGCCTGCAATGTTCGGGAGCTGGCTCAGTGAACAACCGGCTGGTCGCCGTCGCCCGGCTGCTGCGGCACGAACAGGTCGCTGCCGTTGCCGGCTTCCTTGCCGTTGAAGGTCAGTCCTGTCTTGCCGGCGTCGATCTTCACCGTCTCGCCGTCATGGATCGTGCCTTCGAGGATGGCCTCGGCAAGCGGGTCCTGCACCATCTTCTGGATCACCCGCTTCAGCGGACGCGCACCATAAGCGGGGTCATAGCCCTGCGTGGCCAGCATGTCGCGCGCCTTCTCCGTCAGGTCCAGCGTGATCTTGCGATCTTCCAGCAGCTTCGACAGCCGCTTGAGCTGGATGTCGACGATGGCACCCATGTTCTCGCGCTTCAGGCGATGGAACAGGATGATCTCGTCGAGCCGGTTCAGGAACTCCGGCCGGAAGTGCGACTTTACCATGTCCATCACCTGCCCGCGGGCAGCTTCGGCCGGCTCGTCTTCCTTCAGCGCCACCAGATACTCGGCCCCGATGTTCGAGGTCATGATGATGAGCGTGTTGCGGAAGTCGACGGTGCGGCCCTGGCCATCGGTAAGGCGGCCGTCGTCCAGCACCTGCAGCAGCACGTTGAACACGTCCGGATGCGCCTTCTCGATCTCGTCGAACAGCACCACCTGGTACGGCCGGCGGCGCACCGCTTCGGTCAGCGCCCCGCCCTCGTCATAGCCGACATAGCCGGGAGGTGCGCCGATCAGCCGAGCAACCGAGTGCTTCTCCATGTACTCAGACATGTCGATGCGCACCATCGCGTGCTCGTCGTCGAACAGGAACGCGGCCAGCGCCTTGGTCAGTTCCGTCTTGCCGACGCCGGTGGGGCCGAGGAACATGAACGAACCAATCGGCCGGTTCGGATCCTGCAGGCCCGCGCGCGCGCGCCGCACCGCGGTCGACACGGAACGGACGGCATCGGCCTGGCCGACGACGCGCTTGGCCAGCGCCTGCTCCATCGACAACAGCTTCTCGCGCTCGCCTTCCAGCATCTTGTCGACCGGAATGCCGGTCCAGCGCGACACCACCTGGGCGATGTGGCTGTTGGTGACGGCCTCTTCCATCATCGGGTTGGCCGGCTTGCACACGGCTTCGGTTTCCTTCAGCTGCTTTTCCAGCTGCGGAATCTTGCCGTAGGCCAGCTCGCCCGCCTTGGCGAGATCGCCGCCGCGCTGGGCGCGTTCCAGTTCCAGCCGTGCCTGATCCAGCTCTTCCTTGAGCTTCTGGGCAGACGAGAGCTTTTCCTTTTCCGCACGCCAGGTCTGGGTCAGGGCATCCGACTTCTCTTCGAGGTCGGCCAGTTCCTTATGCAGCTTGGCAAGGCGGTCCTTCGACGCCGTGTCGGTTTCCTTCTTCAGCGCCTCGGCCTCGATCTTCATCTGGATGATCCGGCGGTCGAGCTCGTCAAGCTCCTCGGGCTTGGAGTCCACCTGCATGCGCAGCCGCGAGGCGGCTTCGTCCATCAGGTCGATGGCCTTGTCCGGCAGGAAGCGGTCGGTGATGTAGCGGTTCGACATGTTGGCCGCAGCCACCAGCGCGCCATCGGTGATGCGCACGCCGTGGTGCATCTCGTACTTTTCCTTCAGGCCGCGCAGGATCGACACGGTGTCTTCCACCGTCGGCTCCGACACGAACACCGGCTGGAACCGGCGGGCAAGTGCCGCGTCCTTCTCGACGTGCTTGCGGTATTCGTCCAGCGTGGTCGCGCCGATGCAGTGCAGCTCGCCGCGCGCCAGCGCAGGCTTCAGCAGGTTCGACGCATCCATCGCGCCATCGGCCTTGCCGGCACCCACCAGCGTGTGCATCTCGTCGATGAACAGGATGACGCCGCCGGCCGCCGACTGGATTTCCGACAGCACCGACTTGAGCCGCTCCTCGAATTCGCCGCGATACTTCGCACCGGCAATCAGCGCACCCATGTCGAGTGCCATCAGCTGCTTGTTGCGCAGAGACTCCGGCACATCGCCATTGATGATGCGCAGCGCCAAACCTTCCGCGATAGCGGTCTTGCCGACGCCAGGCTCACCGATCAGCACGGGATTGTTCTTGGTGCGGCGCGACAGCACCTGCACGGTGCGCCGGATTTCCTCGTCGCGGCCGATCACCGGGTCGAGCTTACCTTCGCGCGCAGCCTCGGTGAGGTCGCGGGCAAAACGCTTCAGCGCGTCATAGCCTTCCTCGGCAGAAGCCGATTCAGCGGTGCGGCCCTTGCGCAATTCGTCGATAGCCTTGTTGAGACCTGTCGGCGTCACGTTGCCGGCCTTGAGCGCTTCCTGTGCGCCTGACTTCTCGACCGACAGCGCCTGCAGCAGGCGTTCGGCGGTCACGAAGCTGTCGCCTGCCTTGCTCGAAATCTGCTGGGCGGTTTCGAACACGCGCGCCGTCTCGGGCGCCAGGTAAAGCTTGCCCGCGCCGCCGCCTTCGACCTTCGGAAACTTCGCCAGCCGCGCCACATTGTCGGCCATCGCCGCCTTGATGTCGCCGCCGGCAGACTTGATCAGGGCGGCCGCAAGGCCCTGGTCGTCATCGAGCAGCACCTTCAGAATGTGCTCGGGAGAGAATTGCTGGTGACCCTCGCGCAGGGCAAGGTTCTGGGCGGATTGAACAAAGCCCTTGGCCCGTTCGGTATACTTTTCGAAATCCATCAGGTTACCTCCTCTTGGCCTGTTCCTTGCCGCAGCCCGCCTGGGCAGCACTGCGTGTGGAACATCCGGTCCTGGATTCATCTGTTTGACAGGGCCCGCCCCCTGCCTGCCGCAGCACCCCTTTCATGAAGCAGGCACCCTTCGGAAGGCGAACGGACAAGACCATTCGTTCCAGATATAGTGTCGCTTCCTTGCGGAACAAGATCACTGACCTGCATCAAATGGCGTGTACCGATGACGAGCCCGATCACCATTGCAGCCCTGAACTCCTTTCCCGTGAAGGGCCTGTCCGCCTGCCCGCAGCAACAGGTCACCGTCGACAAGGGAGCCATGTTTCCGCTTGATCGCGCCTGGGCGATAGAGGCCGGAGCACGCAAGTTCGATCCGGCGGACCCGGCATGGCTACCGAAGATCGCCTTTGCGCAGCTGATGTCTCACGAGAAGCTGGCCGAGCTGGAGACCACTTTCGACACCACGGCAGGTGGCGGGGTTCTTAGCGTCCTGCGCGCTGGAAAGCAGGTCGCGCGCGGCGATCTTGCGACGTCCATCGGCCGCCAGATCATCGAGCAGTTCATTGCCGGCTTCATGGCCGCCGAGTTGCGCGGATCACCGCGCATCGTGCACGCGCAAGGCCACCATTTTGCAGACACCCCCGCACGCTTCATATCGCTGCTGAACCTCACAACGGTGCGTGACGTCGAACGTGTCGCCGGCCGGCCGGTAGACCCGGCCCGCTTCCGCGCCAACATCCACATCGACGGCGCCGCGCCCTGGGAAGAATTCAACTGGCTCGGCAAGACCCTGTCCGTCGACGGTCAACCCGCATTCCGGGTGGCAGAACGCATAACCCGTTGTGCTGCGACCAGCGTCGATCCGCAAACCGCAACGCGCGACATGAACCTGCCGCGCGTGCTGTCGTGCGCCTTCATGCACGAAGACTGCGGTGTCTATGTTTCGGCAATCGCCGGCCTGGAACTGAAAACGGGCCAGGCAATCACCATCGCCTGACCCGTCTGGAATAACCCGGCTCTACCGTCCGCATCAGGCGGCGCTGGCATCCTCGGCCTGCGAAGGCTCGGCCTCGTCGCCGGCATCGGCTGCACCGGCTTCAGCCTTCGGCTTGCGGCCACGGCCACGCCTGGTCCGGCGCGGAGCTTCAGACTCGGCATCATCGCCGGCAGCATCGTCGCCTGCCTCGACCTCGTCGGACGAGCTTGTGGCAGCTGCCTCACGGCGCAGGAAATCAGGCGCCTGTGACTGCCACCCAGCGTCGTCATCCTCGCCATCTGCATTGCCGTCTGCAGCTGCACGCGGGCGCTCATTGCGGTCACCGCCACGCTGCTGACGATTGCGGTCGCGGCCATCGCGCTGGTCAGACTGTTCGCTGCCACTGCCGCCGCCATTGCCGCCTTCGTGGCCGCCCGAAGCCTGCGAGGGCTGATCACCGGCGTCGTCGTCCTCGTCGTCGAGGTCGTGCCGGCGCGGTTGGGATTGTTGCTGCTGCTGGTTGTGCTGCTGGTTGAACGCCTGTGCCGCAGCCACGATGCGCAGGTAGTGCTCCGCATGCTGGAAATAGTTCTCTGCGTTCACATTGTCGCCGGACGAGATGGCGTCACGCGCAAGCTGCAGGTACTTGTCGGCAATCGTCTGGGCGTTGCCGCGGACCTTCACATCCGGCCCATTGCTCTCGTAGACGCGATTGAGCGGATTGGACTGACGGCCACCGCCGCCTCCACCGCCGCCACCGCCACCCCGGTTGCTGCCGCCGCGGCCCCTGGACCTGTTCTTGTTATGCTGTCCTTGTCTCATCCCGAAAAATCACCTGTACGTTCGTCCTAGATCCCCAGTGACCAGAAGCCCTCGCGGCAACTGGTATCTGACACGGTCCATCGCTGGGGATGCGCGATGCACCGGCTTGCATGAAACTGCAATGGTCAGCCCCGAAGGCGCCGTTGCGCATGCCCCTTCCGTCAAAACAACTTCACGAGCCCAGTCGGTCTGGAAGACGGTCCGGTGCTGATGTTGTCTGGCTGGAACGGCGCATCTCTTCTCAAGCGCCTGCGATTCTTCGCCCCTTCGGCCAGCGACATGCGGACACGCCGCACTCAATGTCTGTCTGGCTCTACTGCCTGAAAAATAACCTTACCCGGCCGGTATTCCAAGCGATTTCTTGCTTTGCCGGAAACATTATGAACGCGCAAAAATCGCACACCTGATGTGGCCGCCGAGATCCCGGGTGAAACCATCGCCCGCAAGCACAAGTCCGCATCCGTCAGCAATGGCCGCAACCTCGTCATGCTGGCCGGCGCCAAACTCTACGATGACATGACCACCGGGCGAAACCAGTTCCGCCGCCTGCGGCAGCAGCGCCCTGTAGGCATCCAGTCCGTCAGCCCCGCCCGCCAGCGCAAGGTGCGGGTCATGCTCGCGAACCTCCCGAGACAGCCCGGCAATGCCGGCATGCGGAATGTAGGGCGGGTTTGACACGACGAGGTCGAACGGCCCTTCAACGCCATTGGCCCAATCCGTCCCGGCAAGCTCCAGCCTGTCTGCCACGCCATTGAGGTGGGCATTGCGGGCAGCAACCGCAAGTGCCTCGCGGCTGCGATCGGTTGCGACCCCTGTCGCTGAAGGAAGCTCCGCCAGCAACGTCACGATGATCGCACCCGAGCCGGTGCCGATGTCCAGGATGCGCGGCGCCTCCATCGCTGCAAGCAATGGCAGCGCTGCATCCACCAGCGCTTCCGTGTCGGCCCGCGGGTCGAGAACAGCAGGCGTCACCTCGAAGGTTCGCCCGTAGAACTCGCGCTGCCCGAGTATGCGGGAGACCGGCTCGCCAGCTTCGCGCCGCCCCGCCATCGCGTTCAGCCGGACGAGGTCATGCCCGGCAATCCTCGCGTCCGGCCGCGCAATCATGTCGGCATGTGACAGGCCGCTGACATGCTCCAGCAGCAGCCTCGCATCGAGTCTCGCCGTGTCGCAGCCGGCCGCCGCAAAACGCCCGGCCAGCGCCTGCAACACCCCCGCCACGGTATCAGGCGGCATCGGCCTCGCCCTGATCAGCCAGCAGCTTCGCCTGGTGGTCGGCCACCAGCGCATCGATCAATTCGTCAAGCCCTTCGCCGGCCATGATCTGGTCCAGCTTGTAGAGCGTAAGGTTGATGCGGTGATCGCTTACCCGACCTTGCGGAAAATTGTAGGTGCGGATGCGCTCGGACCGGTCGCCCGAGCCCACCTGACACTTGCGGGCGTCCGCCCGCTCGCGGTCGGCCTTCTGCCGCTCCATGTCATAAAGGCGCGCCAGCAGTTCCTTCATGGCGCTTGCCCGGTTCTGGTGCTGCGACTTCTCCGAGCGAACCACCACCAGCCCGGTCGGAACGTGGGTGATCCGCACTGCCGAGTCAGTGGTGTTGACGTGCTGGCCGCCCGCACCCGAAGACCGCATGGTGTCGATACGAATATCCTCGTTCTTCACCTCGACGTCGATTTCCTCCGCCTCCGGCAACACGGCAACCGTCGCTGCCGAGGTATGAATGCGGCCTTGCGCTTCCGTTTCCGGCACCCGTTGCACCCGGTGCACGCCCGATTCGAACTTCAGCTTGGCATAGACCCCGGCACCCGAAATCGACGCGATGATTTCCTTGTAGCCGCCGAGTTCGGCCTCGCTTGCCGACTGCACTTCCACTTTCCAGCCGTGAAGCTGGGCGTAGCGCTGGTACATGCGGAAGAGGTCACGGGCAAACAGGGCTGCCTCGTCTCCGCCCGTTCCCGCGCGGATTTCGACGATCACGCTGCGCTCGTCGGCAGCATCCTTCGGCAGCAGCTGCAGTTTCAGCTCATGTTCGAGTGTCTCGATTCGCTCTTCCAGTTCATCGCGTTCGGCCCTGGCAAGCGTGGCCATCTCGGCATCGCCGGAATGCAGCATCTCCTCGACGCTGTCCATCTCGGCGCGCGCCGCCCTGAGCGCGCGTATGGCCTTCACCGCCGGCTCGAGCTCGGCATATTCCTTCGAGAGCCGGACGAACGCATCGCCGACAACGCCTGAGCCCAGTTCGGCCTCGACGGCGTCGAACTTGTGCAGGATGCGGTCAATCTGTGGATTCTGGTCGAGCGACATGGCCGCTATGTAGGCTGTACGCAGTCAAACGTCCAGCCGGAACACGCGCACTGAACGCAAGCCCTGCCTGCCACGCCGATGCTGTTTGATGAAGCCGCCGTATGTCGTCAGCAGGTGTCTAGCCACCGCGATTCATCAGCTCGGAAATGTCGAGCTTGCGGTTGACGATGATCTCGCCCGGAGAACCGAGGCTGCCCAGCTTCTCGCCGTCGATCTCGTAAGTCAGCAGCCCGCCATCGCGTGCAATGACCACCAGGCCTTCCTGGTTCGGCACCTTGAACCGGTCGCCGGCCATCAGCGTCTCGGTCAGGATCGCCTTGCCCTTGCCGTCCTCGATGCGCACCCAGACCGGCGCAGTCGCCTGCAGCACCAGGCGCGCGTCGTCATTGTCGACGCCAAAGATGCGGCCCTGGCCTTCGCTGGCCACCTGCTTGACGGCCTGCGGCGCCGGCTCGCCCGTGGTAGCCGTGGTCATCTTGTCGATGGCACCCTCGATCTCGCCATTGCTGGCAATCAGCTTGTCCAGCCCGCTGAGGCCATTGGCGGCTTCGTCCGCCTGCTGGGCCAGCAGCGCGCCGATCGGGTCAGCCGACGGATCGGTGCCTTGGGCCGTGTTGATCGGCTCGGCATCCGGAAGGGCAGACTCCTCGATCTTCTCGATCGCGGCAACGGTCGTATTAGGTCCGAACTGGGCCACTTGCTGTTGCTGTTGCTGCTGCTCGCTGACGGCAATCTGCGGCGGCGCAGTGTTGCCGCCGGGCAGAAGCGACCAGGCCACGCCGCCAAACAGCATCACGGCAACCGCAACCGAGGCAACCACGCCACCGGGGCCGGAAGCCATCTCCTTAATCCGACGCGCCATGGGAAACTCGATGATGCGGGCGCTGCCAAGCGGACTCGGGGTTTTGTTGCCCGGCTGCTTGGGCGCGTTGCTGCGCGGCAGAAGCTGCGCATAATGCATCATCATCGGTTGCGGATCGAAGCCAAGGTATTCGGCATACGCGCCGGCCATGCCGATGGCCTCGGACCGGTGCGGCATTCGGGTCAGGTCGCCCCGCTCGATGGCGTCCAGATGGATCGGGTGCACCCGGATTGCCTGCGCCACGTCGCGCAGACTGATCTTGCGCCGTTCGCGTTCGCGCTGCAGGAACCATCCGGCCTCTCCTGCCGGATCCTGCTCGCCATCCGGCTTGGGCCGGTAATTCTGGAAACTGTGATCAAATCCGCCGTGCGTGTGCTGGTTCATCGCCCGCGTACTCCTGCTCGCGAAACCGGCGCCGCTCAAGGCTTGCCTCTGGGGTGCGGAGCGAAGTGGCGCCCTGCCCCGTTGCAACTCAAACTGACAACCGGACCTCGTTTGACCGTGCCGCTTGTTGCCGCGGCCCGATCAAATCACTCATGACCCGGCATGATGGGCCAACAGGGTTAGCATTTGGTGAATGACAAATCGCAGCCAGGAAAAGCATGTCCCCGGCTCGAACGAGGATGGACACCGGTTTTGCGTCCGGCTGGGCGAAAACAGAAACCACCGCTACAGCGGAATCCGGTTCTGCCGGGCAAAGCCGACCATTGCCTCGCGCAGGCTGGCAACATCGTCGCCCAGGTGATCGCGGATGAACTGCCCCGCCTTGCCCGCATCAAGATGCAGCAGCATCTGCTTGACCGGCCCGACCGACGTGGGCGCCATCGAGATGGAGCGATAGCCCAGCGCGATCAGCGCCATTGCTTCCAGCGGCCGGCCTGCCATCTCGCCACACAGGGTAAGCTGGGTCCCGTGCGCATCACAGCGGTCCCGGATCATGTCGAATGCCTTCAGTGCGGAGGGCGACAACGCATCGTACCGCCCCGCCAGGCGCGGATGCAGCCGGTCTGCGGCGAACATGAACTGCAGCAGGTCGTTCGATCCGACCGAGATGAAATCCGTATGCGGCAGCAACTGGTCGAGTTCCCAGATCAGCGCCGGCACTTCCATCATGGCCCCCATCCGGATGCTCACCGGCAGTTCCTGTCCGCGCGCCGCCAGGAAGTCGCGCTCGCGCGCCACCATCTCGCGCGCCTTCACCATTTCCGCCGTCTGCGTGATCATCGGGAACATGATGCTGAGCTGCTTGCCGGCCGCGGCCGAAATCAGCGCCCTGATCTGCAATCGAAGCAGCGCCGGACGGTCCAGCGCCATCCGGATCGCCCGCCAGCCAATCGCCGGATTGGCTTCCTTGATCGCGTTCAGATAGGGCAGCACCTTGTCCGAGCCGATATCGAGCGTACGGAACACCACCGGCCTGTCGCCGGCTTCGTCCATGATCGCCTTGTAGAAGCGCTGCTGCTCGCCAAACCGCGGGAAGCGCCGGGCGAGCATGAACTGCAGTTCGGTGCGAAACAGGCCAATACCAATCGCGCCGGCTTCTTCCAGGTGCGGCACGTCGACCTGCAACCCGGCATTGATGTTGAGGCTGACTGCTACCCCGTCCAGCGTCACCGCAGGCTTGTCCTTCAGCCTGGCATATTGCTCCTGCCGCTTGGCGTACAGCCGCACCTTCTCGGAATAGACAGCCTGCACCTCCGGCGAAGGGCGCAAATGCACATCGCCAGAGCTGCCATCGATGATGATTTCCTGGCCGTCCTCGACCAGGTCTGAAATGCTTTCGACCGAACCGACCGTGGCAAGTCCCATGGCGCGGGCGACGATTGCCACGTGGCTGGTTGACCCGGCGCTCTCCAGCACCAGCCCCCGCAGCGAGCCTTGTGGATAGTCCAGCAGTTCCGCCGGGCCCATGGTGCGCGCCACCACGATGGCGTCCTTCGGCAGTTCGGTGCGCGAGGCACGCTCCTCCGCCCCGGTCAGAATGCGAAGCAGCCGGTTTGCGAGATCGTCAAGATCGTGCAATCGCTCGCGCAGGTACGGGTCAGGCTGGCGGGCAAGGCGCGCCCGGGTATCCGACTGGACGCGTTCCACGGCGGCCTCCGCCGTCAGGCCCGTGGCAACCGCCTCGCGCAGCCGCCGCAACCAGCCACGATCGCGTGCAAACATCCGCACCGTTTCGATGATGTCCTCGAAGTCTCCGCCGCCAAGGCCCGGCGAGCGTTGCGCCAGTTCATCCACCTGCACCTGGAGCCGGTCGATCGCCGTATCCAGCCGTTCGCGCTCGGCGTCCACGTCCTCGGCAATGAAGCTGGTCACGATGATGCGCGGCTCATGCAGCACCACGTGGCCAAGCGCAATGCCGTCGACCAGAGCCTCGCCGGTCATGTGCAACGAACCGGTCAGGGCGGCGGCGCTACCGGCGGGCGACAGCACCTCCTGCACGTCAGGCGTGGCGATCACCTCGGCCAGCACCATGGCGACCGTCAGCAGGGCCTCTTCTTCTTCCTCGGTGTAGCTGCGCTGAACCCGGTTCTGCACCACCAGCACGCCGGCCACCACGCCATGCCGCAGGATCGGCACGCCGAGGAACGACGAGTAGATCTCTTCACCGGTTTCCGGCAGATACTTGAACGCCGGATGCGACTGCGCATCCGACAGCGACAACGGCTCGGCCTCGTGCGCGATCACGCCCACCAGGCCTTCTCCAACTTTCAGCGTCGACTTGTGAACGGCTTCAGGCTTGAGGCCTTCCGAGGCAAACAGCTCCAGCACGTTGCCGGTCGGGCGCATGACATAGATCGAGCACACCTCGGCCACCATGTTGGCCGCGATGAGCGATACGATCCTGTCGAGTCTTGCTTGCGCCGCCTCTGGCCGGGCCATGACCTCGCGCATGCGTCTGAGCAAAACTCGCGGGCCCTGGCCGGTCACAACCATCAGCTCGCTGCCTCACCCTGAATGTTTTCGAAACTGCCGCTTCATGCTGGCACCCACTTTCAACCGGTCTCAGGCCTTGTCCAGGCCATAGGCCGAATGCAACGCCCGCACCGCCAGTTCGGTGTACGCCTCGTCGATCAGGACCGAGATCTTGATTTCCGAGGTCGTGATCGCCTGAATGTTGATGCTCTTGTCGGCAAGCGTCTTGAACATCCGCGACGCCACGCCTGCATGACTGCGCATGCCAATGCCGATCACCGAGATCTTTGCCACCCCCGGAGATGCCTCGATCTCGGCGAAGCCGATGTCCTTCTTGGCATCTTCGAGCACCGCGATTGCCCGGTCGATGTCCTTGTTCGCTACCGTGAAGGTGATATTGGCCGTCTCGCCGTCGGCAGACACGTTCTGCACGATCATGTCGACGCTGACATTGGCTGCGGCCAGCGGGCCGAAGATGGCTGCCGATACGCCCGGCTTGTCCTTCACCCTGCGCACCGAAATCTTGGCCTCGTCGCGAGAATAGGCGATGCCGCTGACAACCTGTTGTTCCACGATGTTCTCCTCGTCACAAACAAGGGTTCCCGGGCCGGACCCGTCCTCGCCGTTCTGGTTGGGCGAATCCGGGCTTTCGAAGCTCGAGCGCACCTGCAACGGCACCTTGTATACCATGGCCAGTTCCACCGAGCGCGTCTGCAGCACCTTCGCGCCCAGCGAGGCAAGCTCCAGCATTTCCTCGTACGAAATGCGCGAGGCCTTGCGCGCCTTGGGCTCGATGCGCGGGTCCGTCGTGTAGACGCCGTCCACGTCAGTATAGATGTCGCAACGCGCATCGAGTGCCGCCGCCAGCGCAACCGCACTGGTGTCCGATCCGCCGCGGCCCAGCGTGGTGATGCGGCTATCCTCCGAGATGCCCTGGAAACCGGCCATCACCGCCACTTCGCCCTGTTCGAAGTTGGCGATCATCTGGTCGCATTCGACCTCGAGAATGCGGGCGGAGCCATGCGCGTCGCTGGTCTTCATCGGCACTTGCCAGCCGGCCCAGGAGCGAGCCTTGTAGCCCATTGCCTGCAGCACGATGGCCAGCAGGCCGGACGTGATCTGCTCGCCCGAGGCCACGACAGAGTCGTACTCGCGCCAATCGAGCTTGGCGAGATTGCTGCCGCCTGTTGCGGCCGCCTCGTTCACCCAGCCGACCAGCCGGTCCGTGGTGCCGGACATCGCCGAAACCACAACCGCCACCTGGTGGCCTGCATCCACCTCACGGGCTACGTGACGCGCCACATTCCGGATGCGCTCCACGTCGGCCACCGAGGTGCCGCCGAATTTCATGACCAGACGGCCCACTTTAATCCATGCCTTCCAAAGCAACAGCGCGCGAGCCCTGCACATGGCCGGTTCGCGCGACGCCGGTTTAGTTCATCTGCCGAAACAAATCTGATCGGAGAAAGTTATCGGCACCTCATACAGCCAAATGCGGCAAAAACGCAATATTGACCTTGCTGCTATTTACACGCGTTCACACCTCGGATAGCCCATAAGCCATGAACCAGACCGCACAAGACATCGCCCAGCGCACCTCGGTGGACCCGGCGGAAGTGGAGCGCTTTTCTGCGCTTGCCGCCGAGTGGTGGAACCCGAACGGCAAGTTCGCCGTGCTGCACAAGTTCAATCCGGTCCGGCTCGACTACATCCGCGAACAGGTGACCGCCCGCCTGCGCATCGACCCCAACCAGCGCGAACCGTTCAAGGGCCTACGCTTCCTCGACATCGGCTGCGGCGGCGGCCTGCTGTCGGAACCAATGGCGCGGCTGGGGGCCGACGTGGTCGCCGTCGACCCGTCGGAAAAGAACATCAAGACCGCCTCGGTGCATGCCGCCGAGCAGGGTCTCGACATCGACTACCGCGCTTCCACGGCGGAAGACCTGGCAGCGGCTGGCGAACAGTTCGACGTGATCCTCAACATGGAAGTGATCGAGCACGTGGCCGACCCGGCACAATTCGCCGCCACCTGTGCCGGCATGCTCAAGCCGGGCGGGCTGATGTTCGTCGCCACGCTCAATCGCACGCTGAAGGCGTTAGGCCTCGCCATCATCGGTGCGGAGTACGTCCTCGGCTGGCTGCCCAAGGGCACCCACCAGTGGGAAAAGTTCATCACGCCGGACGAGTTGAAGTCATGGCTGGCGGCAGCGGACTGCCCGGTGGTCGAGACCTCCGGCGTCACCTACTCGCCCCTGTCCAACACCTGGCGCAAGGCAGCGGATACGGACGTGAACTACATGGTGGTGTGCCAGAAGGCGAAGTGAAGCGTCAGCGTATTATCGCAGCGAGATCAGCACCACGCCGGCCATGACAAGCACCACGCCGGCCCAGTTGGCGGCGCTCAGCCGTTCGCCCAGAAACAGCACGCCGAACACCGCCACCATTACCACCGACAGCTTGTCGACCGGCGCAACGCGCGCAGCATCGCCAAGCTTCAGGGCGCGGAAATAACACAGCCACGAGGCCCCGGTCGCCAGTGCCGACAGGCCGAGGAATATCCACGTCCTGGACGGAACGGTGGAAGGACTTTGCCATGCCCCCGTCGCCAGCACAATCAGGCCGAGCAGCGGCAGGATGATGGCGACGCGGATCAGGGTGGCGAAATCGGAGTTCACCTGCTCGACGCCGACTTTTGCGAAGATTGCGGTCAGGGCGGCAGATACCGCAGCCATCAGCGCCCAGACTTGCCAGCTTGCCGCCATCGCCTAGTTCGCCTCGTCCGGCAACTTCGGCAGCGGCAACACGTCGATGCCTTCCTCGTGCAGTTCCACGGCATCTTCAATGGTCGCCTCGCCATAGATACCGCGCGGGTCTTTCTCGCCATAGTGGATGCGCCGCGCTTCCTCGGCAAAGCGGTCGCCTACATAGTCCGCATTGGTCTCAACGTGCTCGCGCAGCTTGCGCACCATTTCTATCATTTCGTGGACCTTGGGATCGGCGGGTGCATGCAGCGCCTTGACCGGCTCAGCCAGTGCCTTGCGGTTCGACTTCACCGGCACGCCCGGCGTCATCAGCGCCTTCTGCACCTTTGCCGAACCGCACACCGGACAGTCCACCAGCCCGCGCCTGACCTGCTTGTCGAAAGCGTCCGAGCCGGCAAACCAGCCATCGAACTCATGGTCCTTGTTGCATATGAGCGAGTAGCGGATCATTCGGCCGCATCTCTCGCAGCCGTACCGGCCATGTTTACCTCTCGGTCATGTGTCAGCGACGGCACCTGGTTGCGCGCTTCGGCCACGCGCCGGGTGTCGATTTCGGCCATCACTATGGCTTCGGGTTTCTCGCCCGCATCGCCCAGCACCTCTCCCCACGGGGCCACGATAAGCGAATGGCCATAGGTCTTGCGGCCATCGTCATGGGTGCCGCACTGGGCCGGCGCAAACACGAAACAGCCGGTCTCGATGGCGCGCGCGCGCAGCAGCACGTGCCAGTGCGCCCGGCCCGTCGGCACCGTGAACGCCGCCGGCACCGAAATGAAGCTGCAACCCGCGTGTGCCAGCATCCGGTAGAGATAGGCAAACCGCATGTCGTAGCAGATGGTCATGCCGAGCCGGCCCCAGGGCAGGTCGGCGGTAACGGCTTCATGGCCCGCCTCGAACGTGCTGCTTTCGCGATACGTTTCGCCGTTCGGCAGGTTCACGTCGAACATGTGGATCTTGTTGTAGCGCGCCATCGCCTTGCCGTCCGGCCCGAACAGGATCGAACGGTTGGCCAGCTTGCCGCCGCCGGCCTGTACGCCTAGCGAGCCTGCCAGCAGGTGCTTGCCGGTTTCCT
This sequence comes from Alphaproteobacteria bacterium, assembly GCA_024642465.1. Lineage (GTDB taxonomy): Bacteria > Pseudomonadota > Alphaproteobacteria > Rhizobiales > Aestuariivirgaceae > Anderseniella. The sequence goes on along the minus strand of JAHEBA010000022.1, from coordinate 22,616 downwards.
TCGCCAGCGCAGAGAACCGTGCCGCGGTGATGCAGTCCTCTTCCGGCTGCACAGCCGCCGCCACCGCCTCGCGCGGGCGGTTGATGATGTTGGTCATCTCCGGCGTCATGATCAGGTCGGCGCCCCGGGCTGCCGCCTCGCGCACCATTGCCTCCACCCGGCCGGCATTGACCGCCGGATCCTTGCGCGCGCTCATCTGTATGCAGGCGGCCTTGAAAACGGAACGTTCGCTCATTACAGGCTCCAGTATAACACGCGTGCGGTCAGGCGTCCGCCAACAATGGGTCGAGCTTGCCGGCCCGGTCTAGCGCATGCAGGTCGTCGCTGCCGCCGACATGCGTCTCACCGATGAAAATCTGCGGCACGGTGCGGCGTCCACCGGCACGCGCCGTCATCTCGGCCCGCTTGCCCGGCGCATAGGTCACGTCGATCTCATCGTACTTGACACCCTTCTTCGACAGCAACGCCTTTGCCGCATGGCAATAGGGGCACAGGCCGGTAGTATAGATGGTCACAGGCTTCATGTTGCCTTGCACTCCGCAAAAAACCTCAACCGCAAGCCAGATATATGATCTCAAGCCCCGCCGCTGACAAGCGCGAACACGAGAACGTCTACCTCGGCTGCGCCTGCAGCGTGCAACGCACGGCCGCATTCGCTCGCCGTTGCACCGGATGTCATAACGTCGTCGATCAGCAACACCTTGCGCCCCATGACGCTGCCGGTGTGCTGCGGTGATACGCAAAACGCACCCTTGACGTTCCGGTTCCGCTCCGACTGCCCAAGCCCCACTTGCGAGCGTGTGCGCCGCACCCGCGCCGCAAGGTCAGGCGCCAGCCGCTTTCCCGACAACCTGGCCACCTCGCCCGCCAGCAGCGCCGACTGGTTGTACCGTCTCGTCCACAGCCGCCAACGGTGCAGCGGCACCGGTGCGATCAGGTCGGCATCCGCCAGCAGGTCCCGGCCGGCATGCACCATCATCCGCGCCATGGCGGGTGCCACCTCGTGCCTGTCGCGATACTTGAGCGCATGCACCAGCCGCTGCGACACCTCGCTGAACACCGTCACCCCGCGCGCCCGGTTCCAGCCCGGCGGATGTTCCATCGCCCTTGCCGACACCGCCCCCGGACCCGCATCCTGCGTCATCGGCGTGTCATAGACGTCGCACACCGGACCGGCGACAAGTTCCAGCCCGGCCCAGCAGGCAGGGCACAATCCGCCCGGCGCAGCAACGCGCGTGCCGCAGGCATGACACGTCAGCGGCACCAGAAGGTCGGCAAGTCCGTTGCCGATCCACTGGCCAGCCTCGGAAATCTATTGCAATGGAGATGACACCGAAACGCACGCCCCCGGAAGTTTCCAGGCCAGCATCGCGCCGCTCGCGCCCACTTGCAAGACATGGCCTACAGGTCCTAAGTCAGCCCGATGAACGAGACCGCACCCAACCTGTTCGACCAGACAAGCCTCGCCCGCAACCTGCTCAAGGCGCAGCAGCAAGGCCATCTGCCTGCCTTCTGGGAGGAGATCGCCTGCGATGAACTGGCCGACCGGCTCCGCCTCATCAAGCGCAGCTTCGCCAATGTCGGCATCGTCTCCTTCGCCGCAGAAAAACTGACCGCGGAAATCCGGCCATCCCTTGCCGACGATGCAAGCGTCACCCGCCTGCCGGCCGTTACGCAAGACCGCCTGTTCCTTGAACAACCCCAGCTCGAACCGGAAAGCTTCGATTGCCTTCTCGTCACCTCAACCCTAGAGTGGGTCAACGACCTGCCCGGCACCCTCGCCCGGCTGCGCATGGCGCTCAAGCCTGACGGTGTCCTGCTTGCGGCAATGCTGGGAGGAGACACGCTGGGCGAGTTGCGCCACGCCTGGCTTGAGGCTGAATCATCGCTCAGCAGCGGCGCCTCGCCTCGCGTTGCCCCGTTCGTGGATGTACGTGATGCAGGAAGCTTGCTGCAACGCGCCGGTCTGGCGTTGCCGGTGATCGACACGGACCGGCTCACCGTGCGTTATGCAAGCGCTCTGGCGCTGATGCGCGAACTGAAGTCGGCAGGCCTCGCCAATGCCCTCGTGGACCGCCGCCGCAGCCTCACTGCGCCTGCCCTGGCGGCAGCCGCCAGCGCCGCTTATGAAGCGGCAAACGCAGATGCCGATGGCCGGATGCGGGCGACCTACCAGATGCTCTATCTGACCGGCTGGGCGCCCCACGAAAGCCAGCAGCAGCCCCTGCGGCCCGGCTCGGCCAAGGTGCGCCTGGCCGATGCCCTGAAAGTCACTGAAAAGAAATTGCGCCGGGAATGACCGGACCCGGCTACATGCCGGTCAACGACCCGCCGATCACCACAAGCGTGGTCAGGATGGCTGCCGTCATGCCAACCGCAAGCATGGTGTAATCACGCATCACCGGGCGACGGACATCTGCCTGCGCCCTTGTTTCGATCCTTGAGGTCTTCATCGTTCAACGTCCCCGTTACTCAACTTACCCGTTTTGCTATGCGCCTGCCGTTGACGCGGCAGGTCGTCATATTGGGACGTGAACGGGGGCCGTGCGGTCGTCAGACCAGGTCCATGAGGTGCGCGATCAGCGGCTCATCGGCAGGCGGCATCGGAAACTCTCGCAACCGGTTGGGCTTTACCCAGCGCAGTCCGCTGTGCTCATGGCCCCTGACTTCCCCCTTCCAGCGCCTGCACACATAAAGCGGCATCAGCAGGTGGAAGTCGTCATAGGCATGGCTGGCAAACGTCAGTGGCGCCAGGCAAGCCTCGGTCACATCGATGCCCAGTTCCTCCTTCAGCTCGCGTATGAGCGCGGCTTCCGGCTGCTCCCCGGGCTCAACCTTGCCACCAGGAAACTCCCACAGTCCGGCAAGGTTTTTGCCCTCGGGCCGCTGGGCGATCAGGATCCTTCCATCCGTATCGACCAGTGCGCAGGCAACGACGAGAACGAGTTTCTTTCCGTTCATGTCCGCGAACCACCTTGGGGCCAGAAAGTTAACAGGGCGGGTAAAGTTCTAGGGGTTCCGGTCGTAGCCGGAAGGTTTTGTGCATTCACGGTTACCAAAACCCCAACCGGCAATCAGCTTCGATACGAGCCGTTAATATCGATGTAGGCATGGGTCAGGTCGCAGGTCCACACAGTAGCGTGCCCCTTGCCCACGCCGACGTCGGTCTCGATGTCAATGTTCTGGCCCTTCATGTGGCCGACGACCTGGGACTCGTCATAACTCGGGTGGATGCCGCCCCTGGAGGTGACCAGCACGCCGCCGATCTTGATCTTCAGCTTGTCCCGCTCGGCTTTCTCGCCAGACTTGCCCACCGCCATCACGATGCGACCCCAGTTGGCGTCCTCGCCCGCGATTGCCGTCTTGACCAGCGGAGAATTGGCGATGGCCAGGCCGATGCGCCGGGCAGCGCCGTCGTTCTCGGCGCCGGTCACCGTGATGGAAATGAACTTGCTCGCACCCTCGCCATCCTTGATGATCTGATGCGCCAGATCCTGCAGCACCGCATCCAGCGCCTTGCGGAAATCCTTCAATTTCGCATCATCGATCGAGCGCAGTCCCTTCGCGTCGTTGCCGGCCTTGCCCGTGGCACACAGCAGCAGCGTATCCGAGGTGGAGGTGTCGCCGTCGACGGTGATGGAATTGAAGCTGCGGTCGCACGACTCGCTCAAGAGCTTCTGCAGTATGCCCTTGGGCAGCGCCGCATCGGTAAATACGAAGCCCAGCGTCGTCGCCATGTCCGGCGCAATCATGCCCGAGCCCTTGGCGATGCCGTTGATCGTCACGGTCTTGCCGCCCAGCTTCGCCTTTGCCGTTGCCAGCTTCGGAAACGTATCCGTCGTCATGATCGACCTGGCCGCCACCAACCAGTTGTCTGGCGATGCATCACGGGTCATGGCCTCCATCCGCGAGGCGATTGGGGCGGGATCGAGGTTCATGCCGATCACGCCGGTCGAAGCCACGAACACTTCCTGCGCCGTCGCGCCGGTGGCCATTGCGGCCGCCTTGACCGTTTCCACGACGGCCTTCTCGCCGGCCTTGCCGGTAAACGCATTGGCGTTGCCGGCGTTCACCACGATGGCCCGCGCCTTGCCGCCCTTCAGGTTTTCGCGGCACAGGTCAACCGGCGCGGAGCACGTCCTGGACCGGGTCAGGACACCGGCAATCGTGCTGCCATTGTCGAGCACGCACAGCAGCAGGTCGTCACGGCCCTTGTAGCGCGTGCCGGTTTCGGCGGTCGCCAGCCTTGCCCCGGCGATCTGAGGCAAGTCTGCAAGGATTTTGGGAGCAAGAGGGGAAACGGGAAGTGCCTTGGCCATGATGGGATCCCCTGCAATTGGCGGGTGACATTCTGCCGGCGCGAACCTGCCGGAGGCACCGTTGGCCGCACCTTGCCGTCAATGCCGGGCGCCGGGCAAGAGGCATTTTGACTTCCCATGCGCCAAAAACCAGACCGGCCCTGGAGCAAGGCTCGCGGGGCCGGCTGTAAATCGTGAACGGACTTTGCCTGTTACTGGGCGCTGCCCTTGTCCGACTTGCCGCCTGTCGTCTGTGGGGTGGTGGCCGGCGCAACCGCACCCTTGCTCTGGGCCTGCAGTGCTTCCCGCTTCTTTGCGGCATCTTCCTGCAGTTTCTTCAGGTCTTCATCCAGCACTTCGATCTTGCCGGCCAGCCGCAGCTCGATGACCTTGTCCTGCACGGCCTTGCGCAGCAGCACCAGCCGGATCGGATCCTTCACCCGTTCGAACGGCTGTGCGCCGCCATCCTGGATGTCTTCCAGCTTGATGATGTGCCAGCCGAAATCGGTCTTCACCGGACCGGAAACCTCGCCCTTCTTCAGGGAGAACACGGCCTTGGAAAACTCCGGCACCATTTCGCCTTCTGTAAAGAAGCCGAGATCGCCGCCATAATCGCGCGATCCATCAAGCGAAACCTGCTTGGCAACGTCTTCGAACTTCTCGCCGTTGTCCAGCCGCTCGACGACCTTCTTGGCGTCTTCCTCGGAATTCACCAGGATGTGCCGTGCGCGGGCACGCTTCTCGGTCGTGACCTTCGAAGCTTCCTTTTCATAGGCCTCCCGCACCTGTTCCTCGGTCACCGATGGGGCGAGGTTGTTGGTGAAGTAGGCGTCGCGCAGCGACTTTGCCTGGTAGAACTTCAGCCGGTACTTGTATTCGTCGCTTTCGGTGATGTTCTGCTTGAGCGCTTCTTGCGCCAGCAGGTGCCGCTCGATCAGGTACTCCACCACAAATGCGAAGCGCAGGTTGGCCGGGATCTGCTCAAGCTGCGGACGCAGGTCGTCGGAAGCCAGTTCGACTTCCTTCACCGTGATGTTGTAGCCGTTCACCTTGGCGATGACCTTGTCGGCGCCATCCTGGGCAAATGCCGAGGTGGTGATCAGCGCAAACGCCACAGCCGCAACTGCGTATTTCAATCTGTTCGTCGTCATTCCTGGCACACCAACCTCGATTGCTGCCTGTTGAAGCGCCGGCGGCTGCTGGCAGCTGCAGCACGGCCGGTCTTCCGGAAAGGGCTAATGCCCGGAAAATCAGGCGACAATAAGCCAAATCCGGACGCCTTGTCGCAACCTCATTGGCTGAGGCCGCTAACCGAGCGCGCACATTGCTCATATTTGCAGGTTTCATTCAAGGGTGAGAACCACGTGGAGCCGGGCCTTCGACCTTGCAACACGTGCTTCAGACCAGCTTGAAACGCGGTTTTGGGGCCACTACCTGCAGTCAGCACCGGTACGGCGGCCCTGTCACCACCCAGGCACCGGCGCATTTTTTTCAAATGCGTTGCTGTTTTGCCACAGTTGTTGCGGCTGATGAGCAACTTGACTAAACAGTACGCCAACTGCCGGGACCTGCGGGTTCGCCCTTTCCCGGCCCGAAGCAGACCTCATCGCCGGTTTTCAGCCGGCATAAATCGCAAGAACTCCAGGTATTCAAGGACGTCAAATGTTCGGACTGGGCTCCATCGCCGCCAAGGTTTTTGGCTCGTCAAACGACCGGAAGGTCAAGAAGTATCGCGCCCGGGTGGACGCCATCAACGCACTTGAGCCGGAGCTCGCCGCACTGAGCGACGAGGCTTTGCGCGCGCGCACAGACGAATTCCGCAAGCAGTACGCCGACGGCGCCACCATCGACGACCTGCTCGTGCCGGCCTTCGCGACCGTGCGCGAGGCGTCGAAGCGCGCCCTCGGCTTGCGCCATTTCGACGTTCAGCTGATCGGCGGCATGGTGCTCAACGACAATTCCATCGCTGAGATGCGTACCGGTGAAGGCAAGACCCTGGTCGCCACCCTGCCGGTTTACCTGAACGCCCTGTCCGGGAAGTCGGTGCACGTCGTCACTGTCAACGACTACCTGGCCCGCCGCGACTCCGAGTGGATGGGCAAGGTGTACGGCTTTCTGGGGTTGACCACCGGCGTCATCGTGCACGGCCTCGACGACAACCAGCGCCGCGCGCAGTACGCCTGCGACGTCACCTACGCCACCAACAACGAGCTGGGCTTCGACTATCTGCGCGACAACATGAAGTTCCACCTCGAGGAAATGGTGCAGCGCGGCCACCACTTCGCCATCGTCGACGAGGTCGACTCGATCCTGATCGACGAAGCCCGCACGCCGCTGATCATTTCCGGCGCAATCGAGGACAGGTCCGAGCTGTACAACCAGGTCAATGCCCTTATCCCGCAGCTTGGCGAGGAAGATTTCGAGCTGGATGAGAAGAACCGCTCGGTGGTGCTCACCGAAGCCGGCAACGAGAAGATCGAGCAGCTGCTGGCCCAGAGCGGCCTGATGAAGGAAGGCTCCCTATACGACGTCGAGAACGTCACGCTGGTGCACCATGTCAATCAGGCCCTGCGCGCCCACAAGCTGTTCCAGCGCGACCGCGACTACATCGTCAAGGACGGCGACGTGGTCATCATCGACGAGTTTACCGGCCGCATGATGCCGGGCCGGCGCTACTCCGAAGGCCAGCACCAGGCCCTTGAAGCCAAGGAACACGTGCGGATCCAGCCCGAGAACCAGACGCTGGCCTCGATTACCTTCCAGAACTACTTCCGCCTCTATGAAAAGCTGGCCGGCATGACCGGCACCGCCTCCACCGAGGCCGAAGAGTTCATGGATATCTACAAGCTGGACGTGGTAGAGATTCCGACCAACGTGCCGGTCAGGCGCATCGACGAGGACGATGAGGTCTACCGCACCGTGCGCGAGAAGTTCGCGGCCATCGTCGAGGCCATCAAGGACGCTCAGGACCGCGGTCAGCCGGTACTGGTGGGCACCACCTCGATCGAGAAATCCGAGATGCTGGCTGCCCACCTCAAGGAGCTCGGCATTGCCCACAACGTGCTGAACGCCCGCTACCACGAGCAGGAAGCGCAGATCATCGCCCAGGCCGGCGTGCCCGGCGCCGTCACCATCGCCACCAACATGGCCGGTCGCGGCACCGACATCCAGCTTGGCGGCAACGCAGACATGCGCATCGCCAACGAGCTGGAGGACATGCCCGAAGGCAAGAAGCGCGAGACCGCCGAAGCGAAGATCCGGACCGAGATTGCCGAGGCCAAGCAGAAGGCGCTCGATGCCGGCGGCCTGTTCGTCATCGCCACCGAGCGTCATGAGAGCCGGCGCATTGACAACCAGCTGCGCGGCCGTTCGGGCCGTCAGGGCGACCCGGGCCGGTCCCGCTTCTACCTGTCGCTGGAAGACGACCTGATGCGCATCTTCGGCTCCGAGCGCATGGACTCCATGCTGCAGAAGCTCGGCCTCGAAGAAGGTGAAGCCATCGTCCACCCTTGGATCAACAAGGCGCTCGAGAAGGCCCAGCAGAAGGTTGAGGCCCGCAACTTCGACGCGCGCAAGAACATCCTCAAGTTCGACGACGTGATGAACGACCAGCGCAAGGTCATCTTCGAACAGCGCATCGGCATCATGAAGGGCGAAGAGGTTGCCGAAACCGTGGAGGACATGCGCCACGAGGTCATCGACACCACGGTCGAGACCCACATTCCGCCCAACGCCTATCCCGAGCAGTGGCACTCTGCCGAACTGCGCGAGAAGTTGCGCGAAGTCATCGCCATCGACTTCCCCGTCGAGGACTGGGCAGCCGAAGAAGGCATCGCCGACGAGGAAATCCGCGAGCGCATCACCGAAGCCGCCAACAATCTCTACGGCCAGAAGCGCGAGAAGTATGGCGACGAGATCATGGGTTACGTGGAGAAGGAAATCCTGCTGCGCACCGTCGACCAACTCTGGCGCGAGCACATCGTCACGCTGGAACACCTGCGCCAGGCCGTGGCTTTGCGCGGTTACGGTCAGCGCGATCCGCTCAACGAGTACAAGTCGGAAGGCTTTGCCCTGTTCGAGCAGATGGTGGGACGCCTGCGCGAACTGGTCACCGGACAGCTCATGCGCGTCGAGATCAGCCAGAACCCGCAGGACATGTTCGACGAAGACGAAGAGTTGCCGGAAATGCACGTCGAGCACTTCGATGCACAAGGCCACGAACTGCCGTCTGACGACTTCGATCCGGACAACCCGGCAACCTGGGGCGAGGTTGGCCGCAACCAGCTCTGCCCGTGTGGCTCCGGCAAGAAGTTCAAGCACTGCCACGGCGCCTACGCCTGAGCGTTGCGCCCTGCGGCATCGCAGCCATGAGTACACCGCGCGCGAGACTGGCGCGGTGTTTTTTACCGCTATTTGTTTGCCGTTAAGTCATTTGTGGCATAGGTCTTGCTCCCTCCCCGTTAACCTGAACAAATTGACCCCGAGAAAGACGCATGACCCGCGCCATCAACCGCAGACTGATGCTTTCCGGCTTCGCAGCCGCGGGCCTGTCCACCACGCTTCTGCCGCCTGAGGCGCATGCCTCGACGGCAAAGAAAAAGAAGAAGCGTACGGTTGCTGCAGCCCGCAGCAACTATACCCCGATGCCGCGCGCCCCGATCGAAAGTGGGCAACCCTTGCACGTCGTGGTCTCGATCAACGAGCAGAAGGCCCATGTCTATGCCGGAACGCAGCTGATCGGGTCATTCCGCGTTTTCCCCGCCAAGCCGGGTCATGACGCGCCGCAAGGCATCTTCACCGTCATGGAGAAGCGTCGCCATCACCGCTCCAACATATATTCCAACGCGCCGATGCCCTACATGCAACGGCTCACCTGGTCGGGCATCGCGCTGCACGAGGGCCATGTGCCCAACCATCCGGCTTCCCATGGCTGCGTCCGGCTGCCACGCGATTTTGCCGCCGACCTGTTCTCGATGACCACCCGCAACCGCCACGTCGTCATTACCGGCGACATGCCGCAGGTACACGCTGTCTCCAGCGACCGGCTGTTCCAGCCCCGGCTTCAGGAAACCGCCAGCCTCGATCCTGCATCAGGCGCTGCTGATGCCTCCGGCAGCTCCATGCCGTTGCGCGTCTACCTTACCCGCCACACCGGAAAGCACCGGCTGGAGCGGGTCCAGCACATGCTGTCGAGGCTGGGTTACTATGACGGCCCGGAAGACGGCCAGATTGGCCGCAAGACCTAGCGTGCACTGGTCGACTTTCAGTTGGCCGCCGGCCTCAAGCCCACAGGCGTCATCAGGGGCGCCACACTGCCCGTGCTGGAAACAGCCTTCGGGATCGAGGAAACCCCCGCCGGACATCTCTATGTCCGCCAGGGTCAGGAGCCGGTGTTTGACGTGCCGGTCCGGATCGACCAGGCCCATCAGCCGCTCGGCACTCACCTGTTTCCCATCGGCGAAACCGGTGATCCTGCGCAAAAGGCAGAATGGGTCGCCCTGACTGTTGAAGGCAGCGCCCTCGGCGGCAGCGGCGACGCACTGAACGCCCTGAACCGCTTCACCATTCCAGACGCCGCGCGCAAGCGCATCGAGACAATGCTGACGCCACACTCCTCGCTCGCCATTTCCGATGCCGGCCTCGGCACTGAAACCGGCATGGGCACGGACTTCATCGTCATCACGCGCGACTGGTAGGCCGGCGTCTTGCAGGCAATCCCTGCAAGACGCCCGCGGCACGAAGCGTTTAGCGGTTTGGCAAATCACACCATCCGGCTACGCTCGCTCCCATGACCACAGAACAGATCATCCTCTTCGCCATCATGGGCAGCGTGCTTGCGCTGCTCGTCTGGGGGCGCATCCGCTACGACGTCGTTGCCTTCTCCGCGCTCACCATCGCCGTCCTCCTCGGCGTGGTCGACAAGGACATGGCGTTCGAGGGCTTCGGCCATCCCGCGGTCATCATCATCGCCCTGGTTCTGATCGTCTCGAAAGCCCTGTCGCAATCAGGCGCGGTGGACCTGTTGACCCGCCGCATCATCTCGGCCAGCCGCGGCATCACCGCCCACATCTCGATCATCGGGTTCGCCGGCGCTGCCTTGTCCGCGTTCATGAACAACGTGGCAGCCCTTGCCCTGCTCATGCCGGTTGACATGCAGGCTGCCGACCAGGCCAAGCGCCCGCGTGCACGAACCCTCATGCCACTGTCATTCGCCACCATCCTCGGCGGCATGGTCACGCTCATCGGCACGCCAACCAACATCGTGATCGCCCAGTTTCGCGGCGACGCCACCTACAAGGGCGAGGACATGGGAACCGCCTACTCCATGTTCGACTTCGCACCCGTGGGGCTTGCCTGCGCCCTGGCCGGACTTGCCTTCATCGCCGTCGTTGGCTGGAGGTTCACCCCGGTCGACAAGACCCGCAGCGCGTCTGCCCAGGACCTTGAGAACCTCGAAGGCTACGTCATGGAAATCCAGGTGCCGGATGGTTCGTCCGCCATCGGCCAGAAGGTGCGCGAACTCTATCCCAAGGCAGACGAGAATGACGTCTACATTCTCGGCCTGATCCGGCGTGGCGAGCGCCAGCCGGGGTCTGCGCGCGGCGTCGAAATCAGGAAAGGCGACATTCTGGTTGTCGAGGCAACGCCTACGGCACTGGAGTCCTTCGCAAACGCGATGAAGCTGACCTACTCGAAGTCTTCGAAACACAAAGGGCCCCTTACCGGCACCCTTGCGATGACTGAATGTGTGGTGACCTCCGGGTCGCGCCTGGATGGCCGATCGGCACTGGATGTCCGCTTGCTCTATCGCCAGCAGACGATGCTGCTCGGCGTTGCCCGTGAAGGCCGCCAGACCCGCGAGCGCATCCGCCAGATGCCCCTCAAGGCCGGCGACGTGCTGCTGCTCATGGGGCCGAAGGATTCTTTGCAGGACGTGATCAATTGGCTGGGCTGCTTGCCGCTGGCTGGTCCCGAATTGCAGGTTACCCAGCGAGAGAAGGCAGGCTTTTCCATTGCCATCTTCGCTGCCGCCATCATCGCATCCGGATTGGGCCTGGTCTACCTGCCGGTGGCGCTCGCAGCATGCGTGGCGCTCTATGCGCTGCTGCGGGTGGTAACCCTCAACCAGATTTACGACTCCGTCGAATGGCCGGTGATCGTGCTGCTAGCATCGCTCATTCCCATCGGCGCTGCAATTGAAACATCCGGAGGCACGCAGCTCATCGCCAGCGGCATCGTTGCGTTCACCGACGGCTGGCCTGCCTGGGGCGTCCTGCTGTTCCTGATGGTGGTGACCATGACCTTGTCGGACGTACTCAACAACGTCGCCACGGTGCTGGTCGCGGCCCCTGTTGCCATCAACATCGCCGAGAAACTCGACGCAAACCCCGACGCCATGCTGATGGGCGTGGCGGTAGCGGCCAGTTGCGCCTTCCTGACCCCCATCGGTCACAAGAACAACACCATCATCATGGGCCCCGGCGGTTACCGGTTTGGCGACTACTGGCCCATGGGCCTGCCGCTGGAACTGATCGTCCTCGCTGTCGGGCTGCCGATGATCCTTGTGGTCTGGGGGCTGTGACCGCTGGATTGACGCGCGCAAGTCATGCGCACAATCTGTGTGCATGAACCGTCACGTCACCTGCAAGTCAACCATCGCGGAAGCATTCCGCGAAGAGTATGGGCGCCGCTGGGAGGAAGAGAATCGCGAAGCGATAGAGGCAACTGATCGTTACGTTGCCGAATATGGCCTGCCTCTGGCCAAATACCACCTGTTCTGATCTGAATGGCCCGGATTGACGTATATCGCATAACCGGACTGATGGGTTTGGGCATGGACGTCCAGCAAGATCATCTGGGAGAGCTTTCGACCCGTCTGGTTGTGCCACTTTTGCCACTGCAGGACTTTGCCGGCGCAATGGCGCGGCTAAACCCGGGCATCGGGGTTGACGGCACGGACTTCGTGCTGAAAACGGAGTTCGCTACTGCAGTCAATGTCCGTCAATTCGGCCAGCCAATCGGTAACATCGCCGTGGAACACGATCGCATCATCGCCGCCATGGACATGCTCGTGGCCGGCATCTGAACCGGAGGGCTGACACAGCCCTACTGGATCTGCCCCGGTCCCCAGCCGCGGATCAGCTGTGGTGCGGCAGGGTCGCTGAAGCCTGCCTGCTGCACCTGCACGAACTCCTCCGGCACGGACACGTCGTGCGGCAGGAAGACGTAGCGATAGTCCTTCACGCCCACCACCGGCGGCTGCCTGAACTGCTCGAAATAGTCATAACCAACCTTCAGTTCGCGCCAGTAGGCAGCATGGGGGCTGGCGGCATAGCGCAGCATGTTGGCGTCGGTCATCCGGAATGGAAAGGAGTGGACGGGAAATTCCTTCTGGCCGTACAGGAAAGCCTCGCGCGCCAGCGAAAACAGCTCCTGCACCTGTTCGTCGTTGATGGCGTAGCAGCCGCTCGACGAACAGCCGCCGTGCACCATCAGGTGCGTACCGGTGCGCCCGTTGGCCTTGTCGTAGGCATTGGGATAGCCAATGTTGAATGAAAGGTAGTACTTCGACTTCGGGTTCATCTGGCGCTGCGATACCATGTAGAAGCCTTCCGGCGCCTGCCGGTCACCTTCCTTGAACTTCGGCCCCAGCACGCCCGAGCGCGAGCAGATCTGGTAGGTGCGGAAGCGCACGAACGGGCCATATTCCTGCTGCAGCCACACCTCCATCTGGTTCTCTTCCTTGAAGATGCGCACCAGCAGCGGCGCACCCACCTTCAGGTTGTTGGCGGCAAGATCAGCCATCACCTTAGGCGACAATGGCTCCAGAGATTTGTCCAGACCGGCGCTGCAGGCGGTTATCATGCTCAACACGCCGGCAAGCCCGGCAGCGGTAAAGCCGCGCCGGTTCAATCTGGTCTGGAAGGTTTCGTTCAAAGTCATGTCCGCACTACCGATTGGTGCGCCGTACCGTTTAAATGCGGCGCGAGTGTGCGCCAACATCGGCTAACGTTCAATTAACCACGTAGGTCTTCCCCGCAACCTTGACGTCCGAAACCCGCCGTTCGCGTTCGAAGGCATCATAGGCAGGCTGCATCATGGTCCAGAACGGGTGCCATTTCTCACCCTTGTGGCGGGCAAGTCTTGCCCGGTCCAGGCGAAACGGGAATGCATGCACGTCGACCTGCTTCTGCCCTGCCTTCAGCGCCGCCTCGACCAGCCGGTACACCACCTCCACCTCGTGGTCGCGGATCGCATAGCACCCGGCTGAACTGCAGCCGCCATGCACCATCAGGAACGATCCCGTCCGCCCATGTGCCCGGTCATAGCGGTTCGGGAAACCGAGATTGAACGACAGGTGATGGCTCGAGTTCGGATTGAGCTGCGCCCGCGTCACTGTATAGAAACCTTCCGGCGCCTGCTTGTCGCCCTGCTTCAGTTTCGGTCCCAGCCGGCCTGACCAGCGGCAGATGCCGATGCGCCGTGCAAGCTGCCAGCCGCTTGCGCTCTTCATCCACAATTCCAGCTCCGATGTCTGCTTGAAGATGCGGATGAACACCGGCATGCCCGCCTTAAGGCCGCGCGATTCCAGCTCCGCGAACGCCGCTTGGCGATGCCGCTCGGGGTGGGGCAGCGCAATCCGGTCGGCAATGCGCCGCGTTTCCGGGACCTGCATCAGGCCCCATGCGCTGGCGGCAAGAATCCCCAGAACAAACAGAAATTTTATCGCTCTTTTCATACCGATTTCAGCGTGAAAGGCTGTGAACTGTGCACAGATTCCCTGCACAAAACGGCAGGTTTGCGGCACGCAGAAGTCAGTCTACGCACCAAGCGTGCGGCCGATGGCGAGAAACTTGTCGCGCCGCCGCTGGCGGATTTCTGCCGGGCTCATGTGCTTGAACGGCATCAGCGCCGCGGCGATCTCCCGGCCCGCGGTCTCGATCACAACCTTGCGCGCCCGGTGCGCCCCGCCCACCGGCTCGGGGACGATTTTGTCAATTACGCCAAGCTCTTGCAGATGCGCCGCGGTGATCCGCATGGCGGTGGCGGCTTCACTGGCGCGGGCCGAGTCGTGCCACAGGATCGATGCTGCTCCCTCCGGCGAGATGACCGAGTAGATGGCGTGCTCGAGCATCAGGACCGCGTTGGCGGTGGCAATGGCAACAGCCCCGCCGGAGCCGCCTTCGCCGATGATGGTCGCAATGATCGGCGTGCCCAGCCCGAGGCAGGAATCCGTAGATCTTGCAATGGCTTCCGCCTGTCCACGCTCTTCCGCGCCGATACCCGGATAGGCGCCAGCAGTATCAACAAAGGTCAGAACAGGAAGCGAAAAACGCTCCGCCAGTTCCATCAGCCGCACCGCCTTGCGGTAGCCTTCCGGCCGGGCCATGCCGAAATTGTGCTTCAGCCGCAACTTGGTGTCGGCCCCCTTCTCCTGGCCGATCACCACCACCGGCTCGCCCTGGAACCGGCCAAGGCCGCCCATCACCGCCTCGTCCTCGGCAAACTTGCGGTCGCCTGCCAGCGGGGTGAAATCCGTAATCAGTTCAGCAACATAGTCACGCGTGTGCGGCCGGTCGGGATGGCGTGCAACCTGCGTCTTCTGCCACGGGTCGAGGTCGGCATACAGATCGGCGAGAGACTTCGCCAGCTTGCTTTCGAGCTGCTTGACCTCATCCGTGATCGAGACGGCCTTGTCGTCGCTGTCACCGATCGATTTCAGCTCGGCAATCTTGCCCTGAAGCTCGGCAATCCGGGTTTCGAAGTCGAGAAATGTCTGCATTTGCGCTGTAAGCCGGTGACCTGGTGAATTGCCCCGCAAACTGGCGAGACGCCGGTTGCATGTCAACCGGGGAAATCAGCGCGCAAGCGGATGATGGCTTTCCACCACGTCGCGCAATTTCTCGGGCAGCACGTGGGTATAGATCTGCGTGGTCGAGATGTCGGCATGGCCGAGCATCTGCTGAACCGCGCGCAGGTCGGCTCCGCCCTGCAGCAGGTGGCTGGCAAAGGCGTGGCGCAATACGTGCGGCGACACTGCGTCGGCATTGAGCCCGGCATCGCGCGCGAGATCCTTCAGCATCAGCGCAAAGTGCTGCCGGGTGAGGTGCTTTTCACGGCCGCGCGAGGCGAACAGGTACTGGCCCGCAGGCAGGCCGGACGGCGGCGCCGCGCGTCGAAGTTCGCCAAGCCAGGCATCAAGCGCGGTCCTGGCCGCCGTCGACAGCGGCACCAGCCGCTCGCGGCCGCCCTTGCCGCGCACGCTGATGAACCGTTCATCGCCACATGCCTGGCCGACGGTCAGCGACACCAGCTCCGACACCCGCAAGCCCGTCGCATAGAGAACCTCGATCAGGCAAGCCATGCGCACGGCCTTCACCCGCGCCTTACCGCGTGACGCGGCCGCCCGCTCGCGGATACAGGCAAGCAGCCGGTCTACCTGGCCGACGCTCAATACCTTGGGCAACCCGGCATCGCGCTGCGGCGCAGAGATTGCCGTAGCCGGATCGTCATCTGAAGCGCCCTCGGCATAGGCGAACTTGTGCAACTGGCGCACCGCAGACAGCCGCCGCGCGATCGAGGATTTCGCCAGGCCTTCGCCATGCATGGACTGAAGCCATGCACGGATGTGCTCGCTTCCCGCATTCTCCAGCGTTTGACCCCGCCGGGCGACGAACGCCGCATAGAGCTCCAGGTCCCGCGCATAGGCCGCCAGCGTGTTGGCAGACGCCCCGCGCTCGGCGCTCATCATTTCGAGAAAGGCAGCTATAAGCCGCCAGTCAGCAGGTGCCGGCAGACCGTGATTGCCATCTGAATTGTCAGTTGTCGAAGACCGCATGCGGCAACCGCTTGACCACGTCCTGTTGCGGTGGCGGCGCCGAAGACAGCCACCACATCGCGCCATATCCGGCTCCAGCCAAGCACAGCATGATTAACAGAAAGCGAATGCTGTCAGGCATGGCGTCGGTCCGGTGTCCGGTTTGGCATGATCGACTCGAGCGAAGTACCATCAGTGTGCAGCATCTTGCCGGTGCTTGCAAAAAACTTTGCCGTGCATCTGGCCAACCTGTAATAAGACTGCCCTGAACCAATCCCCGAACCCAGCCGACAGACAGCCCGTTTTCGTGTCCAGACAAAACCAGAATGATGAGCTTGCCGCTGCCGTGCTGTCGCAAATCGGCAACCGCAGCATCGTGCTGGTCGGGTTGATGGGTGCGGGCAAGACAACCGTCGGCCGGCGCCTGGCGGCAAGGCTCGGCCTGCCGTTTGCCGATGCCGACCACGAGATCGAGCAGGCCGCGGGCAAGACCATCCCCGAGATATTCGAGGAACACGGCGAGCAGTACTTCCGTGACGGCGAGCGCCGTGTCATCGACAGGATGCTGCAGGAACAACCGCGCGTGCTTGCCACCGGCGGTGGCGCCTACATAAACGAAGCTACCCGCGAGGCCATCGCGCGCAACGGCATTTCGCTTTGGCTGCGCGCCGATTTCAATCTGTTGATGAAGCGCGTCCGCCGCCGGTCCAATCGCCCATTGCTCAAGACGGCAGACCCGGATGCAGTGATGCGCAAGCTGATCGACGAGCGTTACCCTGTGTACGCCCATGCAGACGTCGTGGTGGACAGCCGTGACGTGCCCCATGACCAGATCGTGCAGAGTTGCCTCGAGGCACTGGCTGCCCATCTGGGCAACCAGCACAGTTCCGGAGCGGCAAGTGCATGACCACGAGTGACCAGAACGTGGCGGCACGGGAAACGGCGCGCGCCGAGGTCGCGGTCGACCTTGCCGACCGCAGCTACCAGATCTCGATCGGCGAAGGCCTGCTCGTCCACGCAGGCGAGATGATACGCCCGCTGCTCAAGCGGCCCGTCACCGCGATCGTCACCGACGAGAACGTTGCCCGCCATCACATTGCCACCCTCACCGCAAGCCTCGATGCAGCCGGTATCGCCCACAGCGAACTGATCCTGCCACCCGGCGAGGGCACCAAGAGCCAGCAATACCTAATGCAGGTCTGCGACTTCATTCTCGGCGCCGGCATCGAGCGCTCCGATGCGGTGATCGCGTTCGGTGGCGGCGTCATAGGTGATCTGGTGGGCTTTGCCGCGGCCATCGTCCGGCGCGGCGTCAACTTCATCCAGATCCCCACCTCGCTGCTGGCCCAGGTCGACAGCTCGGTGGGCGGCAAGACGGCCATCAACTCGGCCCACGGCAAGAACCTGATCGGCGCCTTCCACCAGCCCATCGCGGTGCTGGCCGACATTGCCGTGCTGAATACCTTGCCGCAGCGCGAAATTGCTGCCGGCTATGCCGAGGTTGCCAAGTACGGACTGCTCGGCGATGCCGGTTTCTTCAGCTGGCTCGAACTCAACGCGCCACGCCTTCTTGCCGGCGACCCGCAGGCCCGCGTGCACGCCATCCGCACCTCGTGCGAGGCCAAGGCGGCAATCGTGGCGGAAGACGAACACGAGCACGGACGCCGCGCGCTGCTCAATCTCGGTCACACCTTCGGCCATGCACTTGAACGCGCGACCAGCTATTCGGACAAGCTGCTGCACGGCGAAGCGGTTGCCATCGGCATGGCGCAGGCTTTCAGGTTCTCCGAAAGCCTCGGCTTGTGCCCGGCCGGCAGCGCGGCGCGGGTCGAGGCGCACCTCAAGTCGGTCGGGTTAACCACCACGCTGGCGTTGATACGCAAGCATCTGCCCGGCGCAGATGACCTGATAGAGATGATGCGGCAGGACAAGAAGGCGTCCGCCGGAAAGATAACGTTCATTCTGGTAAAAGGCGTTGGCGATGCCTACATCGACAAGACCGTCGATGAAGACGTGTTGAGGGAATTCCTGAACAACGAACTGAAACTGCAATGACGCTTGCTCTCGGCATAATGTTGGGTGCAGCCCTCGGGCTGATCATCCTGTCTGCGTTTTTCTCCGGGTCGGAAACGGCGCTGACCACGTCGTCGCGCGCGCGCCTGCACGAACTGGAAAAACGTGGCATCCGGTCTGCGGGCAAGGTTCTGCGGCTGAAGGAACAGCCCGAGCGGCTGATCGGCGGCATCCTGCTGGGCAACAACCTGGTCAATATTCTTGCCTCGTCGCTGGCCACCACCGCGCTGCTGCAGCTGTTCGGCGATACCGGCGTGGTCTGGGCCACCCTGGCGATGACGGCCCTCGTGCTGGTATTTGGCGAGGTGATGCCGAAGACCTACGCCATCGTCTATCCCGAGCGCTTTGCGCTGGCCGTCGCCCCCGCCATCCAGTTCGTGGTGCGCGTGTTCGCGCCCATCGTGATGGGCGTCGAGGTGATCGTGCGCCGCGTGTTGTCGTTGTTCGGGGTGGACCTGACCAATGCCACCAACATCCTGTCGCCACAGGAAGAGATCCGTGGTGCCATCGACCTGCACCACAAGGAAGGTTCGGTGGTGAAGACCGACCGCGACATGCTCGGCGGCGTGCTTGACCTGTCCGACCTCGAGATCGCCGACCTGATGGTGCACCGGACCAAGATGTTCACCATCGACGCCGAGATGCCGGCAGACCACGTGATCAGCGAACTGCTGAAATCAGGCTTTTCGCGCGCCCCGGTCTGGCGCGGCAACCAGGACAACATCATCGGCATTCTTCATGCCAAGGACGTGTTGGCTTCGATGCAGGCCCACAAGGGCGACATGAACAAGATCGACATTCCCGCCCTGTGCTCGAAGGCATGGTTCGTGCCCGACACGACGACGGTGAAGGCGCAGCTGTCAGCCTTCCTGCGTCGCAAGGTGCACATGGCGCTGGTGGTGGACGAATACGGCGAGGTGATGGGCCTGGTCACGCTCGAGGACATTCTCGAGGAGATTGTGGGCGACATCGCCGACGAGTACGACGTGGTCAGCGCCGACATTGCACGCGAAGCGTCGGGATCGATGGTCGTCAACGGCACGTTGCAGATCCGCGACCTGAACCGGGCAAATGACTGGAACCTGCCCGACGACGAGGCCAACACCATCGCAGGACTGGTGATTCACGAAGCGCGCATGATCCCCGAGAAGGGCCAGGCGTTCACGTTCCATGGCTTCCGCTTCGAGGTCGTCGGCAAGAAGCGCAACCAGCTGACCCGGCTGCGCATCACGCCCCTGTCGGCCTACAAGGAAAAGACCGGCCCAGCCCTATAAGACGCGGCACAGCCTCAGCGCATCGTAGACGGCAGCCGCTACGTTGCGCGAGGCCGCCGCATCGCCGATGCGATAGAGCTCGTACTTGCCGTCATGGGCGGCAAAGGGCTGCGGCTTGACGCTGATCAACGCTTCGATGTCCTTGACCCCGTCATTGACCGACCCTGCCCGAAGGTCCGTGTAAATGGCGTCGGCCGGCAGCGTGCCATGCTCTGCCACCACATGGTCCACAACACGTTCCATCCGCTCGCCGGTGAATTCGTTGTGCAAGATCGCCCTGAGCCGGTTGCCTTCCTGCTGAACGCCGACGAGCTCGAGGTCGCGCTGCACGCCGAGGCCAAGCTGGTACATGCGCCGTTTCCACGACACCCGCTCGGCATAGCCCTGTTCCTCGGCAACGGTTTCATCCACCGTCACGAAACTCACCTTGTGGCCGGCCATCACCAGCTTCTCGGCCGCCGTCATGGCGCTGTGGCGGCCGGTGCCGTCATAGACCAGCACTTCGTCGCCGGCCTGCACGGCGCCGCTGATGATGTCCCACGAACTGGTGCACAGTTCCGCACCCTCGATCCAGCCCGGGTTTGGCGTGCCGCCGGTGGCGATGACCACCACGTCCGGTTCCAGCGCCTCGACATCGGCGGGCTCCGCGAACGTGTTGTAACGAACCTCGACACCGAGCTTGTCCAGCTCGCTCACCCGCCAGTCGACAAGGCCGGTGATGTCTTTGCGCCACGACGCTTCCTTCGCCAGCAACACCTGGCCGCCAGCGCGACCGGCAGCTTCCAGCACCGTGACCTTGTGACCGCGCTCGGCTGAAACCCGCGCTGCCTCCAGCCCGGCAGGTCCGGCGCCCACCACCACGATCTTGCGGGGCTGGTCAGCCTTGCCAACATCATGCCCGCCGGCGAGCTCGCGGCCCGTGGCGGCATTGTGCAGGCAGGTGGGCCGGTGTGTGCCCATGCAGTGAGTCGCCCCCACGCAGGGGCGGATGCGGTCTTCCTCGCCGCGCATCAGCTTGGCCACGATGTGCGGGTCGGCAATGTGCGCCCGCGTCATGGCCGCCATGTCGATCAGCCCGTCGCGGATGGCATGGCGCGCGGTGGCGAGGTCGGCGATGCGGGCGGCATGGAAGACCGGCCGCGACATCTCGCGCTTGAAGGCGCCTGCCTTCTCCAGCCATGGCGCCAGGCCCGATGCCATGCCCGGCATGTTGTGCATGGCCAGCGCATAATACGTGTCCATGCGGCCATAGATGGCGTTGAAGAAATCCACTAGACCTTCCGCCTCGAACATCTTGGCGACCGCGACGGCGTCCTCGAAGGTCAGGCCCTCGGCAATGCCCTCGTCAACCACGTAGCGCATGCCGACCAGGAAGTTGCTTCCCGTACGCTTGCGGATCTCGCGATAGACTTCCAGCGCAAAGCGGGCGCGGTTTTCCAGCGATCCGCCATACTTGTCGGTGCGCTTGTTCATCGTCGGCGACAGGAACTGGCCCACCAGGTGCCCGCCGAACAGCGTCTCGATGCCGTCGAGCCCGCCCTCCTTGCAGCGCGCCGCGGTATCGCCGAACGCCTTGATGACGCGGTCGATGTCGTACTGGTCCATCTCGCGTGGAATGGCGCGGTGGCGGGTTTCGCGCACCGGCGACGGACCGATCATTTCCAGCCAATGGTCGCCATACGGGTCGCCGCGCCGGCCGAGGTGGGTGATCTGGCACATGATGGCGCAGCCGTGCCGGTGGGCCCTGTCGGCAAACCTCTGCAGGTGCGGAATGCAGCCGTCGCTTCCAAGGTGCAGCTGGCGGAAGGTGTTGGGGCTGTCCGGCGCCACGTTGGACGATCCGCCGAACATGGTCAGCGCCAGCCCGCCCTTCGCCTTTTCCTCGTGATAGGCCTGGTAGGCCTCCTGCGGGTATCCGTCCTTGTCGAGACCGCAGGCATGGCTGGTGCTCATGATACGGTTCTTCAACGTCAGGTGCCCGACTTGCAGCGGTTGCAGCAAGGGATCGTTTGCAGCAGCGTTCATGGAAATGTCCTTCAGGCAGGCTTGGCGGAAATTGCCAGCGCGTGCACGCGCTCTTTCAGTTCTTCCGCGAGAATCTCGTTGATCATCCGGTGGCGCTGCACGAGCGGCTTGCCCTCGAACGCCTTCGACACCACCTTCACCCTGAAATGGCTCTCGCCGTCGGGCCGCGCGCCGGCGTGCCCGGCATGCAGGTGCGATTCGTCGATCACCTCCAGCGACGCCGGCTCGAGAGCCGCCTCAAGCTTGTCACAAATTTTCTGTCCCACTGGCCCCAACGCCATTTGCACCACCCTTTAACTCGCCTTACCGAAGGAACGCTTATATACTCTCCGGTCTTGTTGATTCACCCGGAGTATCAGACCTGAACGGTCAGCCTGCAACGCCACATGAAACTCAATTCCAAATATTTCGACCGCATTCGCATCAAACCTGACAGGGATGCCCCCCGTCTGGAAGATGCAAGTTGCGAATGGCCGGGTTGCGCTGCCGTAGGAGCTCACCGCGCGCCCAAGGGCCGGCACGCGGAGGGACAGTATTTCCGGTTCTGCACCGATCACGTGCGCGCCTACAACAAGTCGTACAACTATTTCGACGGCATGGCCGACAAGGACATCGGCGCGTGGATAAAGGCCTCTTCCACCGGCCACAGGCCGACCTGGAAGCTGGGCGAGAACTCGTGGGCCGAGGCACGCCGGGCGCGTGAACGCAAGGACGGCAACAGGCGCGGGTTCCGCCACGATTCAGACATCAACGACCCGCACCGGATGTTCAACGAGCACGCCGAAAGCTGGCGCGGCCGTAGCCAGCCCGACATACGCCCGGTGCGCAACGCCGAAGCCAAGGCGCTCGACACGCTGGGCCTCGAGCCCGGCGCCAGTCCGGAGGAGATCAAGGCCCAGTACAAGACCCTGGTGAAGCGGTTTCACCCGGACGCCAACGGCGGCAGCCGCGCCACCGAAGACCGCTTCCGCGAGATCGTCCAGGCCTACGATTACCTGCGTTCGGCCGGTGTGTGCTGATTTGCTGCAATGCAACCGCTTGCGCACCTTGCGGCAGCGGACTAGAACACATTCCCGAACGAACCAGCCGCCCTGTCCGGCCCCGTGACCGGCGGCCGGTTGATTGTTT
>JAHEBA010000094.1 GCA_024642465.1 Alphaproteobacteria bacterium | reverse complement strand
ACAACTTTCATGTCAGATGCTTTCCTCCCCGCTTTCTTATGGTGCGGATTGTGTTGTATGCGGTTGGCGAAAGCTGCCACATTGCTGGCGCAGGCGCAAAACAGATTCCGGCTGGGAGGATAGAATGGCAGGACGCTTGAAGGGCAAGACAGTGCTGGTGACGGCAGCGGGACAGGGCATGGGTCGTGCCGCGGCGATTGCGATGGCGCGCGAGGGCGCGAAAGTGTTCGCCACCGACATCAACAAGGATGCGTTGGCCGAAGTGAAGGGCCAGGCCCGGGGCATCAAGACCTACCTGCTGGACGTGACGAAGCCGAAGCAGGTCGAGCGGCTTGTCGGCAAGGTCGGCCCCGTGGACGTACTGTTCAACTGCTCGGGCTATGTCCACCACGGCACCATAATGGACTGCGATGACGCTGCCTGGGACTTCTCGTTCGAACTTAATGTCCGTGCCCAATTCCGCATGGCCAAGGCGGTCATTCCCGGCATGCTGGAGCGTGGCGGCGGTTCGATCATCAACATGGCGTCGGTGGTTTCCTCGATCAAGGGCGCACCTGCCCGATTTGTCTATGGCGCCACCAAGGCTGCAGTCATCGGCATGACGCGCTCCATCGCCATCGACTTCATCAAGCAGAATATCCGCTGCAACGCCATCTGCCCTGGCACCATCGATACGCCATCATTGCGCCAGCGCGTCGAGAAACTAGGCGAGCAGATGGGCGGCTACGACAAGGCGCGCGAGTGGTTCCTGTCTCGCCAGCCCACCGGCAAGCTGGCCGATGCCGATGACGTTGCCCCGCTGATCGTCTGGCTGGCCTCGGACGAGTCATCGTTCGTGACGGGCCAGAACCACATCATCGACGGCGGCTGGTCGATCTGATCACACCGCCAGCGCGACCCCGTCATGGCCGGGGTCGGCGCCGCCGTCCATGCGGCCATCCGGCCCGATTCGGATGCCGTGCACGGCCGCGATGCCGAAGGTAAGCGGCGACCGGATCACTTCGTAGCCTTCGCGTTCGAGCGGTTCGACCACGTAGCCGGGAATGCGGTTGGTGATGTCGATGGCGTTGGACGTTGACGAGAAGCGCGGCGCCGACACGGCGTTCTGCATGTCCATGCCGAAATCGAGCACGTTCAGCAGCGCCTGCATCACGCCCATCACGATCTGCGTGCCGCCGGGAGCGCCCAGCACCGCATGCGGTTTGCCCTGTTTGAAAGCGATGGTCGGGACCACCGAAGAGAACCGGCTCTTGCCCGGCGCTATGGACCCGGCACGCCCGGGGCGCGGATCGAACACCGCCATGCAGCCATTGTACATGAAGCCCAGCCCGTCCGTGATGACGCCGGACGGCATGCCGAGCGAGTGGGTCATCGTCACGCAGTTGCCGTGCCTGTCCACCACCGCAACATGGGTCGTGTCCTTCGGTTCCGGCGGCAGGTCGAGACGCTCCACGCTGATCCGCTCTCCCGCCTTGATCCGCGCCGCGATGTCTGACGCATGCGCCTTCGAGGTGAGCCGTTCGACCGGCACGTCGTAAAACGCCGGGTCGCCCACGAATCGGTCCTTGTCCGACGTGGCCACTTTCATCGCCTCGCAGACGGTGCGGATGTATCCGGTCGAATTGTGCCCCATGCCAGCCAGGTCGAAATGCTCCAGAATATTCAGCATCTCCACCAGCATGATGCCGCCGCCTGGCGGGTGGTTGGTGGCAATGTCGTAGCCGCGATAGGAGCCTTTCAACGGGTCGCGGCGCGTGGTGCGATAGCTCCTGAGGTCATCGAGCGACATCAGCCCGCCATGCGCCTTGAAGTCGGCGGCGATTTCTTCCGCCATCTCGCCGGTATAGAAGATGTCCGCGCCATGCCGGGCGATGCGTTCGAGCGAGTTGGCAAGGTCGGGATTTGCCACATGGTCGCCGATCTTCTTGATGCTTCCATCGGGCCGGAAATAGATTTGTGCGCCGGTGTTCGAGAACCGCAGCCGGTCAGCCACCTCGGCGCGGCCGAAGTCGGCGCCATGCGTCCACCAGAAATGCACGTGGGGGCGCATCCGGAAGCCTGCCTTGGCCTGGGCAATCGCCGGTGCGCAAATGTCGGCCCAGTCCATGCTGCCGAATTCGTTTGCCGCCTCTTGATAGGCCATTAGCGAACCCGGCGTGGTCACCGCGTTGTAGCCGATGTCGTTGACCTTGCCCTTCAACACGAAGCCGAAGCCGTCGCGCGTCTCGCCTTCCAGCAGGTCGAGCCACATGTCAGGCGTCGCCGCCAGCGGCGTCTTGCCATGGAAGTCGATGGTGGTGTGAACGCCCTTGCCCGGCATGTAGATCTGGCAGGAGCCGAACCCGGCGATGCCGCACATCTGCGGATCGACGACGCCCTGCACAAGTGCTGCCGCCATGGCCGCATCCACGGCATTGCCGCCGCGCTGCAGGACGCGCGCCCCGGCCTCGGCAGCTTCCGGTTGCGCCGCCACGATCATGGCCTCAGGTTTCGATTTCATCGCTGCCTCCCTATTCGGCAGCGCTGGCCTCCGCCGCCATGTCATCATTCGAGGCAATGAAACCACCGGACTGACGCGCCCACAAGGAGGCGTACAGGCCACCCTGCTGCAACAATTCCGCATGGCTGCCCATCTCGACGATGGCGCCCTTGTCCATCACCACGAGACGGTCCATGGCGGCAATGGTGGATAGCCGGTGGGCGATGGCCAGCACCGTCTTGCCCTGCATCAGGTTGGTGAAGTTTTCCTGGATCACCGCCTCGACTTCGCTGTCCAGCGCGCTGGTGGCTTCATCGAGGATGAGGATCGGCGCATCCTTCAGCAGCACCCGCGCAATGGCGATGCGCTGGCGCTGGCCGCCCGACAGCTTCACCCCGCGTTCGCCCACGTGGCTGTCATAGCCGGTGCGCCCGCGCTGGTCCTCGAGCCCGGGAATGAACTCGTGCGCCGCCGCCTTGCGGGCGGCCTCGATCACTTCTTCGATGCTGGCACCGGGCTTTCCATAGCGGATGTTGTCGGCAATCGAGCGGTGCAGAAGCGAGGTGTCCTGCGTGACCATGCCGATATGGGCGCGCAAGCTGGATTGCGTGACCTTCGAGATGTCCTGACCGTCGATCAGGATGCGGCCCTGTTCCAGGTCGTAGAAGCGCAACAGCAGCGACACCAGTGTCGACTTGCCCGCCCCCGACCGGCCCACGATGCCCAGCTTCTCGCCCGGCTTCACGTTGAGCGAAAGCTTGTCGATGATGCCCTGGTCGAGCTGGTCGCGGTCCTTGCCGTAGTGAAACCCGATCCGCTCGAACGAAATGGCGCCTTGCGGCACCGTCAGCGTTGCCGCACCCGGTGCATCGACGACGGTGCGCGTGCGCGAGATGGTTTCAACGCCGTCCTGCACCACGCCGATATTCTCGAACAGGCCAGACACTTCCCACATGATCCAGTGCGACATGCCCTTGAGCCTGAGCACCAGGCCGATGGCAAAGGCGATGGCCCCCGCACTGACCGCACCGATCGACCACAGCCACAGCGACGTGGCACCGACGCCGAACAGGTTGAGCGCGTTGAGCACGTTGAGCGAAGTGATCAGCTTGGTCGAAAGCCGCATCTGTTCGTGCACGTTGTCGAGGAACGGCTGCATGCCGTTGCGCGCATATTCGTCCTCGAACTCGGTATGGGCGAACATCTTCACGGTCGGAATGTTGGTGTAGCTGTCGACGATGCGGCCGGTGACCAGCGAGCGGGCATCTGCCTGTGCCTTGGACACGCGCTTCAGCCGCGGCACGAAATAGTAGAGCGCGCCGACATAGCCAGCCAGCCAGGCAAACATCGGCAGCGACAGCCGCCAGTCGCTCTGCGCAAACAGCACCACCGCGGCGGTGAAGTACACGATAACGAAGACGAACACGTCCGCCGTCTTCAGCACCGTCTCGCGCACCGCGAGTGCTGCCTGCATCACCTTGGTCGCAATGCGCCCTGCAAAGTCGTTCTGGAAGAACTCGAGCGACTGGCGCAGCACGTAGCGATGCGCCTGCCAGCGGATGCGCATGGGAAAGTTGCCCATCAGCGTCTGGTGCAGGATCAGCTCATAGAGAAAGTTCAGCAGTGGATGCAGCACCAGCACCAGCCCTGCCAGCAGCACCAACTCGATCCTGTAGTCGGCGAACACCGCATCCGGCGTGGTCTTTGCCAGCCAGTCGACCACCGAGCCCAGAAATGCAAACAGCGAAACCTCGATCACGGCAACCACGGCCGCAAGAACCGACGTCGCCGCAATCCATGGCCAGAACGGCTTCGTGTAATGCCAGATGAACCCGCCCAATGTGGCAGGCGGCATCGCCGCTTCCGCATCCGGAAACGCCTCGTGCCGGGTCTCGAACCATTTGAACAGGCGGTCTAGCATCATGCCTCGCTGCGGCGGCCCCATCTGGCCAGCCGCCGGTACAACGCCCTAGCACGCCAACATGTTTCATCAAAGACCACGCGTTGCCGGATAGCAATGCGCTGACGTCAGGCCTTCAGGGCTTCCAGCACCCTGTCCGACACCTGTTTCAGGCCAGCGCTGCCGCCCACCTCGAACGGCACCAGGGTGCCGTTGGCGAAAGCACAGCGCACGGCATCGCGAAGATCATCGCCGGCCTGCGCCAGCCCCTCATCGCCAGTGGTTTCGCCCAGCCAGTCAAGCATCATAGCGCCGGACAGCAACATTGCTGTCGGGTTGGCCTTGCCTGTTCCCATGATGTCGGGTGCTGTGCCGTGACAAGGCTGGAACAGGGCATGCCTGTCGCCGATGTCGGCCGATGGCGCCATACCCATGCCGCCCATCAGCGCCGCCGCCGCGTCCGACAGGATGTCGCCGAACATGTTCTCGGTAATCATCACGTCCCAGTTCCACGGATTGCGGATCAGCGACAGCGCCATGGCATCCACATACCAGTGATCCGCCTTGATGCCGGGAAACCGTGCCGCGCGCTCGTAGAATATCTTGCGCATGAAGGCGAAGGCGGCGAACACGTTGGCCTTGTCGACGCAGGTCACCCGGCCCTCGCCCCGGCCACGGGCCTTGCGCCGTTCGGCCAGTCGGAAGCCGAAATCCGCCAGCCGTTCCGTCGCCTTGCGGGTAATCAGCATCGTCTCGCGCGCTTCCTCGTCGCCCGTCACCTGCGGGGTCATGCGCGAATGGAACAAGCCCTCGGTGTTCTCTCGGATCAGCACAAAATCGAGCTTGGCGGCACGCGGATCCTTCAGCGGCACCAGCGAGCCAGGAAACGTTTCGACCGGGCGCACCCCGGCATAAAGGTCGAAAATCTCGCGCAGCTCGATCTGCGGCGTGATCTCGCGTCCGTCCGGATAGCGCACATCCGGCAAACCCATCGCGCCGAGCAGCATCACGTCGGCCTTGACGGCCCGCTTGACCACTTCGTCGGGCAGCGCGACCCCGGTTTCACGAAACACGACCGCGCCGGACTCGAGCGTCTCGAAGGAGAAGCTGAAGCCGCCATGACGCAACGACAATGCATCGAGGCACGCAAGGCAAGGCTCCATCACTTCGCGGCCGATGCCGTCTCCCGGCAGCACCGCCACATGAATGGAATTGCTTGAAGCCATCGCGTTCACCTCCCTCAGCCCGAACAGGGCCGAAGGCTGTCGTATCGCAGGCAATCGCGCAAGCGAGTATTGTTGTGGCTGTCAGGCAAGGAAAACTGATCCGGCCAGGGAGGCGAGGATCAGCCTGATCAATTTCAGTTGGTCAGGATGACCTTACCCTCGATGAGGCCCGGCGGCACCGGCACGTTAGTGGCGTTATAGTCGGAGTTGAGGATGATGGTGGGGCCTTCCCGCACCGTCAGCCGGTTGACCACCAGCGCAGTATAGGCGCTGTCACCGGCAACATAGGCGAGCGAGTTGATCTCGAGCCGCGATTTGGGCAGGTAGATGGTTCCCAGAAGGTTCCGCGCGTTGGCAGAACTGATGTAGTGCGTGCCCGCGGTATTGCCGCGATCTTCAAAGAACAGCAGGCCCGCCATGTCGCCAGACACGGGCGACTCAAGCGAAACTGTCGTGCCTGATCCGAAGTTCACATAGGCATTGGTGCCGGTAAGATAGAAACCCACGCCGCTACCAATCAGCTGCGGGGTGTCTTGCAGCAGCAGCGGGCCATCCTTGATGATGTAGATGCCAGGCTGGAGATTGGCGATGGCCTCGCCATGAATTCTCAACCCGCCGCAGAATACCTTGCCGGACTGAAGGTTATAGTTGCTTGGCAGGCCAATCTGGAAATTCGTGTAGTCGCACGCGCCAACAGTAGGGGCAACCCGGTCGGACAGGGGATCCTTCAATGCCGGGCAATCCTCGGTAACGTCAGGATTGACGTTACCCTTCCGCTTGATGTTTGCGCCGCCGGCAGAACAAATCATTTGCGCGTTAACTTGCGCATCCTTGTCGACCATGATCGACGCGCCGGCGACCGAGTTTGAGAAGATGCCGCACCTGCTGCCGATCAACTTCGAAGCATCGTCCGCATGGACGGTTTTATCGGCGGTTTCGTTCAGTCCGATGACGCACGCCTTGACCGTCCCCACCACCTTGGCGGTTGAGTGGGTCACGACCGGTGTCTTCACGTCTCCAAGCAGGACATGGGCCAGCATCGGCGACCATTCCTGGCTGAGCTGCACTTCGACGGCGTCGCCTGACGAACTGATATTCGTGGTGACGACGATATTCTCGACGCCCTTCTGCCAGGCCATCTCCTCGGCCTTCTGCTTGACGTAGCTTTCAACTGCCGACTTCGCGGAAACGGAGTCCATGTTGGCAACCGCCATGCTGCGGACGGCCGCCACCGCAGCACCGTCTGCCAGACCCTGCAGGTTGGCAACGGTGGTGTTGTAGCGCGCATAGTCGACCGCAATGCCGGCAACGCCAACCAGTACCGGCGCAGCGATGCCGAAAATCATCGCTACGGAGCCTGCGGTCTGTCTTGCGAGTGCCTTTAGACGAACAATCATCAATGGCCCTGAGGTTGAAGGCAGACGCCCCTGCCTGATCATGGTCCTTGTCCGTCAAAGTTACCTCTCATGAATGTTGCGGATATTAACACGTGCTCGCAGACTGCCGGAGTGAACCCTTGCGGTTACCGGTTCCTTAATCGCCATGGCCTCCGCCCGCCGGTTTGCGGCTGAAAATCCCGCCCGCAGCCAGCCTTTGTTAACCATGCTGGGTCTATCAAGGACAGGAGCCGGGCAAGCACTCGCACGGTTTGGAGAAAATATTGTCCTGGTGTTGCCTTGCGAGACGCGCTGCTCAAGGTCCTTACGTTCACAATTGCCCGCAAGATTACCGTCGTCGTGCTAGCTGCGGTGCTTGTTGCGGTCCTGTCTGCGTCCGGTTTCTACGTCTACCGGCAGACCACCCAGAATCTTGAGGCCCGTGAAGCCACGCTTACCGTCACGGCACAGGTTTTTGCGGCAAGCGTTGCGCCACACCTGAAGTCCAGGGACAAGCCGGCGGCGCTCAATTCACTTCTCGCCATCGGCAAACTGAAGAACATTCCCTACATCGCAGCCAGCCTGTCCGATGGCCAGATATTCACCGCCATTGGCAGCGCAGTCATTGTCGAGCAAGGCCAAGGCCTCGGCACAATCACACCGGACAAGTCTGCGAAGGGCGTGATGGCCATGATGGTCAACCCGACCATGTCGGTCTCCGTCGAGGTCATCCAGGGCGGCCAGCACGTCGGCTACGTCTCGCTGCTGGCAGACATCTCGGACCTGCGCAGCCAGCTGCTCGAAGGCGTGCTGGCCTCGATGGTCGCGGCCCTGTTTGCCTGCGTGCTTGGCCTTGGCGTTTCGTCAGGCCTGAAGCGCAGCGTCACCTCGCCGCTGGCCGACCTGATGAAGGTCATCGCCAGGGTGCACGAGCGGCATGACTATACCGTGCGGGCCGAACGCCTGACCAATGACGAGATCGGCAAGCTAGTCGACGCATTCAACGCCATGCTGGACCAGATCAACGCGCGCGACCTGGACCTGGCGCGGCATCGTGAAGGTCTTGAGCGCACCGTCGACCAACGCACCCAGCAGCTGCGCGTCGCCAAGGAAGCCGCCGAGGCCGCATCCGAGGCAAAGTCCAGCTTCCTTGCCACCATGAGCCATGAAATCCGCACCCCCATGAACGGCATCATGGTGATGGCAGAACTGCTTGCCGCCGGCCGCCTGCCCAATGGCATGCAGCGTTATGCAGACGTCATCGTAAGTTCCGGCCAGTCGCTGCTGACCATCATCAACGACCTGCTCGACCTGTCAAAGATGGAAGCTGGCAAGCTGGAACTCGAACAGCTGCCGGTTCTGCCTCGCACCACCATCGACCATGTGCTGGCGCTGTTCTGGGAACGGGCAAACTCTGCCGGCCTTCAACTGGTCTCGTATGTTGACCCGAAGGTGCCTCAAAGCTTCACCTGCGACCCTGTCCGGTTGACGCAGATTCTCACCAATCTCGCCAACAATGCCATCAAGTTCACCAAAAGGGACTATGTCGGCATTGCCGCCCGCATGGTGCCAGACCCCGGCGGCGATGGCCCGGATTGCATCGAGTTCACCGTGATCGACACCGGCATCGGGATCAGCGAGAGCAAGATCGACACCATATTCGAGGCCTTTGCACAGGCCGATGCCAGCACCACCCGCAAGTTCGGCGGCACGGGATTGGGCCTGTCGATTGTCAAGCGCCTGGTGGATGCGATGAAGGGCACCATCTCGGTGCAAAGCAAGCCAGGCCAGGGCAGCCGGTTCGCCGTCACGCTGCCCTGCCCCGACGCCAGGCCACACACCGTCCCGGACCTCGCAGGCAGCCCGCTGTCTCCGGCACTGGTGTGCCTCTCCGATGACAGGCTTGCCCGCGCCATCGCCAGCCAGTTCAAAGCATTCGGCCTGCGCGTGGACATTCGCCAGGGCAGCGACATCACGCCGGGTCTTCTGGGGGGCTACGAAGTGATGTTCACGTCTGTTGCCCTCGCCCACGACCTGCACGACCTGAACGCCGCCAGGCTGCCAAAGCTTGTCATCGTGCAACCGATCGGCAATTCCGGCGCCCAGTCGATGCTGGCCAGTGGACTTGCCCACGACATGCTACCCCTGCCGCTGTGCCAGGCAGACATCGAGGCCGTGGCAGAGGCGCTGGCCACAGGAACCCTGCGCGGACGCGCTGCGCTGAATGCACCCGGCCGTCAGGCAGACGCGCTGCCCGATCTCGGTTACATCAAGGTACTGGTCGCCGACGACAATGCCGTCAACCGCGAAGTGGTGTCAGAGGTTCTGCGCCAGTTGAAGGTGGAATTCGACACTGCCGAAAACGGCGCCGAGGCGGTGACCCTGTGGCGCAAGCATCCCTACGACGTGGTGTTGATGGACTGCTCGATGCCGGTCATGGACGGCCTCGAGGCAACCCGGCTGATCCGCAACGAGGAACGTTCGGCGCGGCGCAGCCATACCCCTGTGATTGCATTGACCGCACACCTCGAAGGCGGCGGCCAGGGCCTTGGATGGCGCGGTGCGGGCATGGACATGAAGATCACCAAGCCTTTCACCATGCAGCAGATTGCCGCCGCCCTGCAGGACATTGCCGGCCACGGCGTGGATGGCTCCGCATCCAGCGCTGTCGAAGCCGGCAATGCCGCCAGCCCAGCGAAGCATGAACCGGAACCGGCTTCTTCGAGTTCGGAAGCCATGCCGTGGCTGGACGAAACCGTGCTGGCAGGCCTGTTCACCATCGGTGGAGAGGATGCCGGCTTCGTGAACCGGATGGTCGACCTGTTCGAGACCAACTCCGGCCCCGCGATCGAGCGCATCACCACGGCCGCTGAAGCATCTGCCAAGCTGGAACTGGCCGATGCGGCGCACGCCTTGAAATCGATGGCATCGAACATCGGCGCAGCCCGCCTGGCCGCCACCTGCTCGAACTTCGAACGCCGGGCCCGCGATGGCGAGAGTCTCGACGCGACCGAGGTTTGCCGGCCTGTAACGGATGAACTTTCTGCTGCACTGGGCGAGTTGCGCCAGCGGTTCAAGGCCGCATGAGCATCGAACCAGACATTGCAAATGCCGGGCAACTGGGCCATCTCCTCAACTGCCCGGCAACATCTCACCGGACCAGACCGCCAACCATGCAAGCCACAACCGACTTCAGCTATTGCGTACACGGCCTACTGGTCGAGTCCGGCTTTGAGCTTCCGGAACTTCTTGCCGTTTCGCAGGCCGGGCCAGACGCATTGCTGGACACCCGCCCGGCACGCCTGTCCATGGCAAGCCTTCCGGACACCATCCCCAACCACGCCGTCTCCAAGGACGGCTACCTGATTGGCGACGGGCAGGTCTTCATTTCGTTGACCAATGGCATCCGCTGTCTTGTCGAACAGGGCGAAAGCGTCATCATCGATCCAGGCAGCGATGAGGCCATGCCAGCGGCCCGCCTGTTCGCCATGTCCGCAGGTCTGGGTACCTTGCTGCACCAGCGTGGCTACATACCCATTCACTGCGCCGCCATCGAAACGCCGGCAGGTTGCGTGGTCTTTGCCGGCAATGCCGGCGACGGCAAGTCGACACTCGCGGCAAGCCTGTCGGGCACCGGGTTCATGCTGTTCACCGATGACAGGCTCACGCTTCATATAACCGGCCAGTCCCCCTATACCGCCGTACCCTCCGTGCCGGTGCTGCACCTGTTCGAAGATGGCGCCGGTCTTGCCGGTCTCGACGGCAGCGAATTGGCGGTGAACAGCTACCGCTTCGGCAAGCACGTGCACCTGGTGCCGCACCGTTATGCCGCCGCGCCGCGTCCTGTCGCCGGATTGTACTTCACCGACTGGCATGACGATGCCGGCAATGCACCGCAGATCGCGCCGATGGGCAGCATCGATGCCATGATTCGGCTGCGCCGAGACATATCGCTGGCACACCTGGTCGAACTGCTGGGTCAGGAGAAACAGTTCCTACCCTGGGCAGCCGGCCTGTGCCGGTCGGTTCCGGTGTTCAGCCTCATGCGCCCCAAGGATCATGCCCGCCACAGCGAGAGCCTGGACTTGATTATCCGTCACGTTAGGGACAATTTCTTTCCATGACCAAGGCCGTGATCGACAGCAATTGCGTGCTCAGCCGTGCAACCCAGTTGC
>JAHEBA010000238.1 GCA_024642465.1 Alphaproteobacteria bacterium | reverse complement strand
GTACCGCGGAAAGAGTCTGCTTTCGGGTGCAGAGCGGCCATTTTGGAGATGTGCCGACCTGCAATGGCTGATTTTCTGATCCTGGAGGACTGTCACCGGGGCGATTGCCGGGACGGATAATTTCCCTGCTTGATGCTTCGGCCCCTAAGGTAATGCCCGGGCGGACTTACCTTGCTCCTGAACCGGCAGATTCCGCTCGACTTCAGTGGCAAACCGAGCATTGCTGGAGGTGCCTGGTGATTGGGCGAGTGGCACAGTCGGTACGTATCTCCCGGCCCGCCCGCATTCGCGGGCTTCGGTCAGTGCAAGCACCGGATTGTCCGGTTGCACAGACCGAGGAGATCACCATGAGCCGCAAGACACCGCCAGCTCGACAATCTTCAAGCCAGGCAGAAAGCGCTTCGACAATCACGGCCGCTATGGCGTCCAACATCCGAAGGCCTTCAAGGATCCCGGGCAACAGCAAACCAGCCGCACTTCCAGAGGCAGCCTTGACGAAGACCCAACAGGTTATCGGGCTTCTGAGGCGCAAGACGGGTGTTTCGATCAAGGAACTGCAGGAGGTCACCGGGTGGCAGGCGCATAGTATCCGCGGACTGCTCTCCGGTGCCCTGCGCAATCGCCACGGTCTCAACATTACGAGCGACGTCCATGTCAATGGAACGCGGAGGTACCGGATCGAGGCTGGGAGCAAGTAAGCCATGGTGTGGGCAGCTGAAGTCGAAGATGACATTGCGACGCTGGGCGAACTGCCACGGCCGGTCCTTGTCGAACGCTGGACCACGTGCCACGGCACAGCCCCTCCCAGGGGCATCAGTGGCCAGTTGCTGGAACTTTCGGCCGCCTATGCCTTGCAGGCGTCTGTACATGGTGGTCTCGGCCGGAAACGGCAAAAGCAGCTGCTGTCGATGCTCAGCTCCCCAGAGGGCGCTAAGA
Source organism: Alphaproteobacteria bacterium (assembly GCA_024642465.1). Lineage (GTDB taxonomy): Bacteria > Pseudomonadota > Alphaproteobacteria > Rhizobiales > Aestuariivirgaceae > Anderseniella. The sequence continues at coordinate 2,054 of JAHEBA010000238.1, read as the reverse complement.
GACAAGCCACTTCTCCCGCGCTGAAGCCCGGCAGCCGGCTGGTCCGGGTGTGGAATGGAAGATCTCACCACGTCGAGGTCACTGAGCAGGGCTTTGTGTGGAATGGACAGGCATACAATTCGCTCAGTGCCGTGGCCCGCGAGATCACCGGTGCCCGGTGGTCGGGGCCCCGTTTCTTCGGGGTAGGGCCATGAAGAGCAAGTCCTTGCATTGTGCCGTCTATACCCGCAAGTCCACCGAGGAAGGACTTGAGCAGGACTTCAACTCGCTGGATGCGCAGCGCGAGGCTTGTGCCGCCTACATTGCCTCGCAGGTAAGCCTGGGCTGGAAGCTGCTGACGAAGGTCTATGATGACGGCGGCATCTCGGGTGGCACAATGGACAGGCCCGCCCTGCAGAACCTGCTCAGCGACATTCAATCAGGACAGGTTGATGTCGTCGTGGTCTACAAGATCGACCGGTTGCCCCGCTCCTTGATGGACTTCGCCCGCATTGTCGAGGTGTTCGACCGTCACGAGGTCTCATTCGTGTCGGTAACCCAGCAGTTCAACACCACCACGTCGATGGGACGGCTGACGCTCAATGTCTTGCTGTCCTTCGCCCAGTTCGAGCGGGAGGTGACTGCCGAGCGCATCCGGGACAAGTTCGCCGCCTCGAGGAAGCGGGGCATGTGGATGGGCGGACCGGTACCAATCGGCTACAGGGCACAGAACCGCAAGCTGGTGATCGAACCCAGGGAGGCAGAGCTGGTTCGCCGGATCTTCAGCGAATATCTTGAATTCGGTTCGGTGCCGGCGCTCAAGGACAGGCTTGATGACCTTGGCATCCGGACACCGCAACGGCAGGGCAGGTCAGGCCGGATATCCGGAGGGAACCCGTTCTCGCGGGGGCGGCTATACTGGATCCTGTCGAACCCGGTCTATGCCGGTGACGTGCGTCACCGCGGCAACGTCTGGCAGGGGCAGCACAGTGCGATCATCGAGCGCTCGCTGTGGGATAGTATTCAGCAGCGGCTGCAGGAAGGCTCACAGCCAACGCCGGGCGACAAGTCCCGACAGGACTCGAGCCTGCTTTGTGGTCTCGTTCATGATGAGACCGGGGATCGTCTGACACCCACCTTCACGGTCAAGGCCGGGCGGCGGTACCGCTACTATGTCTCCAATCGCCTGGTCACAACAGGCAGAAGGCGTGACCCGGCTGCCTGGCGGCTGCCTTCACGACAACTCGAGCTGGCGGTCGTCGATGCACTGGCAGCACTGCTGTCCGACCAGGTTCGGCTGCTGGATCAACTGGCACCTTCGGAAAGCAGAGCCGGGGAGGTGATCGGGACCATGGCCAAGGCCTGCGAACTCGCAAGCAAGCTCCGGACAGACCCCAGCGAGGCGAGATCGCCTATCCGTTCAATCATCGAAAGAGTCACTGTCTCGCCGGGCCAACTCAAGCTGCTCATCAATCGGGAGAAGTTTTGCAACGTGCTGGGCATCCAGCCACCATCGATGGATAGCCAGGCCAGTTTCGAGATCCACCATCCATTCACCCTCAGGCGACGCGGCATCGAGGCCCGCCTCGTCATGACGGCCCCCGAGCTGAATCGGGCGCTGGTGGATCAAAAGCTCGTCAGCAAGATTGCCGAGGTCCGGCACTGGCTCGATCTGGTCACCAGCGGATCAAACCTCTCCATCTCCGAACTTGCGAAACAGCGCGGTGCAGATCCCCGCGAGGTTACCCGCATCCTGCCCCTGGCGTTCCTGGCGCCGGATATCGTCGAGGCCATCCTTGACGGACGCCAGCCGGTCGAATTGACTTCGACGCGGCTCAGGCGACACAGGCCGATCCCGCTCAACTGGCAGCACCAACGACGCCTGCTGGGATTCCCGCCTTCACGGTGAGCCCAACCGCCAGCCTTCCTCCCAAAACCGTGGACACCAAACTGGCCTCGCAGAGACGAATGCGGGAATTGCGCCAGTTCGGGCCGCAACAAGGCGTCTCCCGTCCACCAAACGAGAATTGGCCGAAGCCAATCGCCCGGAATAACGGGAGAATTTCTGACCGGCT
>JAHEBA010000237.1 GCA_024642465.1 Alphaproteobacteria bacterium | reverse complement strand
AACACGGCGAAACTGGCGAAGCAGAGGTGAAGTTTCGCTGGCACGACAATGCCTTCGGCGGCGACTGCGTGTTCAACCTGTGTGAGCACGTGGCGCGTCACATGATGGATGGCACACCGCTGGAAAACGAGGCGTCAGATTACCTCGTTGTGCAGGCCGTCGAGAGAGCCTGCTACCTGTCCGCAGAACGTCGCGGCTGGATTGACGTTACGGTTTTTTTCTAGTCCGTATTCATCGTTTGATTGTACCCGTTCGATCACGACGGGTAGCAGTGCATGGACTTGACGCTTAAATCTGCCTTTTTGACCGGGGGAATGGTTGGCCATCTGTCGTATGTCCTGCTTGTGCTGTCGATGGTCATGCGGCGCATGTCGCTGCTGCGCATGCTGGTCATCGCATCGGCCTTCGTGGCAATCACCTATGACTGGTTCTGGCTCAAGGATCCGGTGGGCGTATTCTGGGAAACGCTGCTGGTGCTGGTCAACATCGTCCAGTTGTCGATCACCTGACACCAGAACCGGTCAGCCCGGTTCACGGAGGAAGAGCGGGTGTTCATGGACGGTCACCTGCCCAACCTCTCCATGGCGCAGCGCCGGAAGCTGTTGAACCAGGGTCTCTGGATATCCGGTGAAAGGGACACGCAACTGACTTGCGAGGGGGTGCCGGTCAGCCATCTCTATTATCTGGCGGACGGACAGGCGCTGGTGTCCTCGGGCGGCCACGCGGTTGCGGTTTGCGAGCCCGGCACCTTCATCGGTGAAATGACCGCCATGCACGGCGATCCGGCCAACGGGACGGTGAAGCTGATCCACGACTCGCGATACTGGGCCATCGAAGCCCAGCGGCTGCGCGATCTCGTCACCAAGGACCCCGAAATCGGCACCGCGCTGGAGAGCAGTTTTGCGCGCAACATGCGCGACAAGCTGGTGCGGTCAAACCGCTTCATCCTCGATTCCGGCGGGGTCCGGCGGCCATCTCCTCCCGGCCCGCGAATTCGCACTTAGCGCCCGCTGCAACGCGTGATATCTGCTGCGGTCATGAAAGCTGCTCAACTAGGACTGACGTACCGGGGCCAGGTCTGGCCGAAGCCATCCGATCTGGCCTCCGCCATCGGCAATACGGGCGTGGACGTAGTGTCGTCGCCGGCCACCATCGGCTACCTGGAATTCGCCGCGCTCTATGCGGTCGAACACCTGTTCGAGGAGGGTGAAGCCAGCGTCGGCACCGGCTTTGTCCTGAAGCATCTCGGCGCAGCCTCGCCGGACAGGCCGGTCGACGTCAGCTCCGAACTGGTGGAGGTAGACGGCATCCGGCTGACGTTCGAGGTTGAGGCGCGGCAGGGCGGCAAGGTGATCATGGCGGGCCGGCACCAGCGCGCCGTGATCAATCTGAAGCGGCTGCTGTCAGGCGCGAAGACCGGCCAGCCGCAGGGTGGACCGCTGGTGCTGACGGGCCGTGCGCTGACACCGGCGGACGTCGAAACGGTAGCGCAGGGGCGCAAGGTGCAGGTGGCACCGGACGTTGCTGCCGCAATGCAGCGGGGCCGGGCCGTCGTGGAGCGTTATTTCGACGAGGGTCTGCCGGCTTACGGGCTTACCACCGGTCTTGGCATGCGGGCCACGGAGCTTCTGTCGCGCGACGAGGCAGCGGCATTCTCGTACCAGACAGTGAGAGGCCGGGCGCAGGCTGTGGGAGAACCGCTCAGCGTGGCCGAGGTTCGTTCGGCGATGCTGGTTCGGCTCAACACCCTGCTCACCGGTGAAGCTGGCGTCAGCCCTCATGTGGCGCAAGCGTTGGTCGCGGCGCTCAATGCCGGTTTCACGCCGAAGATGCCGTGCACGGGCTCGATCGGGGCGGGCGATCTGGTGGTCATGGCGGGGATGGCCCATGCGCTGATCGGCGAGGGAGAGGCGTTTGTTGAGGGCGAACGGCTGCCGGCTGCCGAAGCGCTAAGGAAGGCGGGTCTGAAGCCGCTTGAGCTGGGGCCGAAGGACGGCTTGGCGCTGTGCAACAACCCATCCCATTCGGTGGCGTCTGCAGCGCTGGCGCTGGCCAAGGCGCGCCGTGTGCTCGATGCGGCCAACGTGGCGGCGGCGCTGAGCATGGAGGGCTTCAGGGCCAACGTGTCGCCATTGGCGCCTGCTGCAAACAGGGCACGGCCGCAACCGGGTCAGATGGAAACGGCAGCCCTGCTGATGCGGTTGCTCGAAGGCAGCGGCCTGCATGAGCCGGGTGTGGCGCGGCGGCTGCAGGATCCGATCTCGATCCGCTCGGTGGCGCAGATCCATGGTTCGACGATGGCGGCGCTGCAGGTGCTGGACCAGGCGGTGACGGTGGAGCTCAACTGTTGTCCTGACAATCCGCTGGTGGTGGTTGGCGAGGACCGGGTGATCTCGGCCGGCAACTACCATACGCCGTGGCTCACGCAGGCACTCGATACGGCGTCGCGGGCGCTGGCGCAGGCTGCCAACGACCTGGTGTCGCGCATCCAGCGGCTGTGTTCGCCCGACATGTCGGGCCTGCCGCCGCTGCTGTCTTCGGCGTCCAGCAACAGGGCCGGGTTCGGCCCGCTGCTGAAGCCGCTGGAGGCCTTGCGGGCGGAGGTGATTCACCTGTCAAACCCGGTGCCGGTGGTGGCGAGCTTCAACGCCAACGGCGTCGAGGATGCCGCCACCTTGAGCCCGCTTGCGGCGGGCAAGCTGGACCGGTTGTGCGAGACGATGAGCTACCTGGTGGCCTATGAACTGGTGGCCGCCGCACAGGCGGTTGATCTGGCAAAGCCTGCTAGTGTTGCGCCACGGCTGGCGAAGGCTCACCGGCTGGTCAGGCAACATTCGGCTTTGATGGACGAAGACCGGCCAATAGGGCGCGAGGTCGAGGCGGTTGCCTGCGAGCTGGTGCTGACGGGCGGGTTGGCGGACGTTTACCGGTAGCGCAGCTGCTGGCCGATGCCGAGACGTGAAGCCTTGTCCAGCATGGCCGCGCCCAGCG
>JAHEBA010000093.1 GCA_024642465.1 Alphaproteobacteria bacterium | reverse complement strand
GCACCATCGGTGAAACTCGCCTTGTCCGGCAGGGTGATGGCCTGGGTCGAGGGCAGGGCGATGTATTGCGCCGCTGTTCCTTGTGGGCGGCCGGCTTGAGCGCCGAACAGCCATACCCGCTCGCCAACGCGCGCCGGAGAAACGCCTTGGCTCTCGGCCACGATCACGCCGGCGCCGTCATTGTTGGGAATGATGCTCTTGAACAAAACGAGCTCGCGGCCTGTGATGCGCCGCTTCACGTCGGTAGGGTTGATAGCGGATACCCTGGTTTCAACCAGCACCTCGCCCGGCCCCGGGGCGGGCAGGTCCATCGTTATCTCGCGCATCACCTCCGACGCAGGCCCCGCGGCGTCATAGGTCCATGCGCGCATATGCCGGGGCAGGGTCACTTTTCCAGAAACTGCTCGCACCGCGGCGCCGGATTGTTGCCCCACGGCATGATCGGCACTGTGGAGGTGGAGTTTTGTGGGCTGCCTTCGATGATGCGGTCGGAATAAACCAGGTAGACGAGAACGTTGCGCTCGGGGTCGCAGCCACGCACGATCTGCAACTTCTTGAAGAACAGCGACCGTCGCTGGCGGTACATCTCGTCGCCCTGTTCGAACTTGCCCTTGAACGAAACCGGCCCCACCTGGCGGCAAGCCAGCGAGACTTCGGAGCGCTCCTCGGCAAAGCCCGCCCAGCCCTTCCATCCTCCGATTTCCGGTACCGTGAAGTGGCAGGCAACGCCGTCCACCAACGGGTCGTCCAGCGCGTACACGGCGAGCTGCGCATTCGGCGACAACAGCCGGAACACGGTCGACTTCTTGAAGATCAGTTCGGGATCGTCCTCCTGGGCCGCGGCAGGCGTCACGGCGCCAAGTGCCAGGGCCAGGCCTACGAGTGCATTGACGCAGTGCTTGCTGAACATGGAAGTTCAATCCTCCGGTTGCGGGTGCCGTTCATGCCTGCTGCATGGCGGTGAAGCCGGCTTCGAGATCGCGCTTGAGGTCCTCAACGTCCTCCAGCCCGATGTGCAGCCGGATCAACTGGCCGTCACGGTCCCATGTGGTCGCTGACCTGTAGGTGGTGACATCGCAGGGAATTGCAAGGCTTTCAAAGCCGCCCCATGAGTAGCCCATCCCGAACAGCGAAAGCGCATCGAGGAAGGCATCGATCCTTGTCTGTTCCGTTTCCTTCATTACGAAGCCGAACAGGCCTGTGGCGCCGGTGAAGTCACGCTTCCAGAGGTCGTTACCCGGTGCGCCGGGCAGGGCCGGATGCAGCACCTCCGAAACCTCGTCGCGGCCGCGCAGCCACTCGGCAACGGCAAGGCCCGACTTCATGTGCCGTTCAAGCCGCACGTCCAGCGTTCGGATGCCGCGCAAGGTCAGATACATGTCGTCGGGGCCGGCAAACAGGCCCATCTCCTCATACGCCTGCTTGTAGCGCGGCCAGTGCTCCTCGTTCACCGTCACGCACCCCATCATGCAGTCCGCGTGGCCGACCAGATACTTTGTGGCCGCCTGGATGGAGATGTCGCAGCCGTGCTCGAATGCCTTAAAGAAATGGCCTGCGCTCCAGGTGTTGTCGAGCGCAACCAGTGCGCCGGCCTCGTGGGCAAGCTTCGCGATGGCAGGAATGTCCTGCACCTCGAAGGTCTGCGAGCCCGGGCATTCGGTGAAGACGAGCTTCGTATTCTGCTTCAGCCCGGCCTGCACGGCGCCGGGGTCGGTGGGGTCGTAGAACGTCGCCTCTATGCCCATCCGCTTCAGCAGGCCGTGTGCCAGCGTGCGGGTGGGCCGGTAGGCGGAGTCGGTGATCAGCACGTGGTCGCCGGTGTCAAGGAAGGCCATGAACACCGACGCGATGGCCGCAAGGCCGGACGGCGTGACCTTGCATGCATGGCCGCCCTCGAGCAAGGCGATGGTGTCTTCCAGCGCCCGCGAGGTGGGCGTGCCCTTGCGACCATAGGTATACGGCTGGTTGCCCGCCCGCAGCGCAGCGGCACTTGGATACAAAATGGTGGACGCGTGGAAAACGCCCGGACTTACGATTCCGTGATCCGAATATTGCCGGCCAGACGTAACTAACCGCGTGGCGGGCTTGAGGCCGGCCAAATGTTCATCATCTCTATGCATGGAGTCCTGTCTCGCAAGGTGAAACGCGCAATGCCCATGTTTAACCTTTGCACCCGGTTTAAGTCGAATTTTTTTGCGCAACGCTTGACCAAGATCGCAATTTGGGCAGGATACAGGTCGCTCGCGCAGTCGCGCGCGCTCAGGGAGTAATAACTGAGATCAGTCAATTGACGGTGGGACCGGTTGACTTACGTGAATGGTGGCAGACTCTGCGATTGGCATTTTGACTACTGCAGTATCCGATCCTCCCGCCTGCCTCGCCGTCAGAACTCACGACCATAAGGATATAGACATGAAACGTACGTTGCTTTCGCTCGCTCTCGGTGCTGCGGTATCCGTAGCCGGCATCTCTGCCGCGTCTGCCGGCACCCTCGATGACGTCAAGAGCAAGGGCTTCATTCAGTGCGGTGTCAGCCAGGGCCTGATCGGCTTCTCCAACCCGGATGACAAGAACAACTGGACCGGCCTCGACGTCGACTTCTGCCGCGCCGTGGCTGCCGCTGTTTTCGGTGACGGCGAAAAGGTCAAGTTCACCCCGCTGTCGGCCAAGGAGCGTTTCACCGCGCTGCAGTCCGGCGAAATCGACATCCTGTCGCGCAACACCACCTGGACCATGGGCCGCGACACCTCGCTTGGCCTCGTGTTCGCCGGCGTGACCTATTATGACGGTCAGGGCTTCATGGTGAAGAAGGCTCTGGGCGTCGATTCGGCACTCAAGCTGGACGGCGCATCGGTCTGCACCCAGACCGGCACCACCACCGAGCTCAACCTCGCTGACTACTTCCGTGCCAACAATATGAAGTACGAAGTGGTCGCCTTCGAAAAGTCTGACGAAGTGATCGGCGCCTACGATGCCGGCCGCTGCGACGTGTTCACCACCGACCAGTCGGGCCTGTATGCCGAGCGTCTCAAGCTCAAGAACCCGGACGAGAACGTCGTTCTGCCGGAAATCATCTCGAAGGAGCCGCTGGGCCCGGTTGTCCGTCAGGGCGACGATGCCTGGTTCAACGTGGTGAAGTGGACCTACTTCGCGCTGCTCAACGCTGAAGAGCTTGGCGTGAACAAAGGCAATGTTGACGACATGATCGCCAACTCCACCAACCCAGAAGTGCGCCGCCTGCTCGGCGTCGAAGGTGACTTCGGCAAGGGCATCGGCCTCGAAAACGACTGGGCTGCCAAGGCCATCAAGGCAACCGGCAACTACGGCGAAATCTTCGAAGCAAACGTGGGTCCGAACACCCCGCTGAAGATTGCACGCGGCATCAATGCCCTGTGGAACAAGGGCGGCATCCAGTACGCCCCGCCTGTCCGGTAAGCATCTGTATTGCACCATCCGGCAGGCCCATCGCCTGCCGGGTGGCTTTGTCCATTTTTGATCAGTTTCTTTCCAAAGCCGGCAGTAAGACCGGTCAATTGAATTGCGGGTTCGGGGTAAGCCGCGCGTCAGTGGGAGCGTGCAGACTGCCAGCCGGACTGGGGTTAAACTGCGGTGTGCAGAGGGGCGTGATCAAGGTTGCGTTCAACTCGCACTGCACAGGGTGAAGGCAGGTGCATGAGCGTGGTAACGGGTGGCGACGCCCCCCCCAAGGTCGCATACTTCAACGATCCCAAGGTCAGATCGTGGGCTGTCCAGATCGCTCTGGTCGTTGTCGTCGCCTACTTTGCGTGGCAGATATTCAACAACACGGTCGAGAACCTGCGCGAGGCCAACATCGCCTCAGGCTATGGATTTCTGGACACGACTGCCGGCTTCGACCTGTCGTTCACGCTCATCCCCTATACCGAATCCTCGACCTACGGCCGCGCCGTCATGGTCGGCATCCTGAACACCCTGCTGGTGGCCGTTTGCGGCATCATTGCCACTACCATCATCGGCTTCATCATTGGCGTGATGCGCTTGTCCAAGAACTGGCTCGTCGCCAAGGTTGCCGAAGTCTACATCGAGATCATGCGCAACGTGCCGCTGCTGATCCAGATCCTGATCTGGTACAAGGTGGTTCTGGCCGCGCTGCCAAGCCCGCGCAACGCGCTGTCTGTTGGCGGCACGGTGTTCCTCTCCAATCGTGGCGTCACAATCCCGAAGTTCATCTGGGGCGAAGGCTCCTGGATGATCGTCGTCGGACTGGTGCTGGCGATAGCGGGAATCTGGTGGCTGTATCGCTGGGCGCGCGCACGCCAGGCCGCAACCGGTGAGCAGTTCCCGGTATTTCTGACCTCGCTGGGCATGCTGATCGGACTGCCGTTGCTGGGCTATTTGCTGGCTGGCGGGCCGCTGTCCTTCGAGTTTCCCGAACAGGGCAACTTCAACCTGCGCGGCGGTGTCGGGCTGGTGCCGGAGTTTGCTGCGCTGTTTGCCGCGCTGACCATCTATACGGCGGCATTCATCGGCGAGATCGTTCGCGCCGGCATCCTAGCGGTGAACAAGGGCCAGACCGAAGCCAGCTATGCACTGGGCCTGCGCCCTGGACCGGCACTGCGCCTCGTCGTCATTCCGCAAGCCATGCGCGTCATCATTCCGCCGCTGGCCAGCCAGTACCTGAACCTGACCAAGAACTCGTCGCTGGCGGTGGCCATCGGATATCCCGATCTGGTGGCGGCCGGCGGTACCGTGCTCAACCAGTCGGGCCAGGCAGTCGAGATCATCTCCATCTGGATGGCGGTCTATCTGACCTTCTCGCTGGTGACCTCGTTGTTCATGAACTGGTTCAATTCCAGGATGCGGCTGGTGGAGAGGTAACACGATGTCCGATCTGCACTCTGAAACCAGCGTCGCCTTCGTACGCACCGAGCAGGTGCCGGCTTCGCCGCCGCCTGCCAGCACGTCCGGCCTGCAGGGCTGGCTGCGGGAGAACCTTTTCCCGACGCCGCTGCAATCGGTGCTCACCATCATCATGGGCGCCATCGCAGGCTATATATTGTGGCTGGCGCTCGACTGGGCCGTATTCCATGCGGTGTTCACCGGCGAAAGCGGCGAAGCCTGCCGCGGCGAGGGCCGCCAGGATGGCGCCTGCTGGCCGATGGTATTCACCCGCTTCCCGCAATGGATCTACGGCTTCTATCCGGTCGCCGAGCGCTGGCGGGTGAACATTGTGTTCCTGCTCGGCGTTCTGTCGCTGGTGCCGATGCTGACGCCCACGCTGCCGTACAAGAAGTTCAATGCCATCTTCCTGCTCGGCGTCTACCCGATCCTCACGCTGTTGCTGCTGACGGGCGGTCACTTCGACATCACCGCGTCGACCTGGCTCACCACGTTCGTGTTCGTCGCGGCTGTCGTGCTGCCGATCCTGTTCCTCGGATTTGTGGCGAAGATCATTTCGCCGGCGCTCGCCGCCATATCGTCTGCGGCAATCGCCGGAGCCGCGGCGCTGCTGCTGGTGCTGTTCTCCATCGACTTCGGTTTGACCTATGTCGAGACGTCGCAATGGGGCGGCCTGCTCGTAACGCTGGTGGTGGCGGTGACGGGCATCGTGGCGTCGCTGCCGATCGGCATCCTGCTGGCTCTCGGCCGGCGTTCACAGATGCCGGTGGTCAAGTTGTTCTCGGTAGCGTTCATCGAGCTTTGGCGCGGCGTGCCGCTGATCACCGTACTGTTCATGGCCTCGGTGGTGCTGCCGCTGTTCCTGCCGCCCGGCACCAACTTCGACAAGCTGCTGCGTGCGCTCGTCGGCGTGGCGCTGTTCTCCTCCGCCTACATGGCCGAGGTGGTGCGCGGCGGCCTTCAGGCGATCCCCAAGGGACAGACCGAAGCCGCTCAGGCGCTCGGCCTGACCTTCTGGCAGAATATGGGACTGATTACCCTGCCGCAGGCGTTGAAGCTGGTTATCCCCGGCATCGTCAACACCTTCATCGGGCTGTTCAAGGACACCACCCTGGTGGGGATCATCGGCCTGTATGATCTTCTGCTGATCATTCAGACTGCCAATACGGACAGTAACTGGGCCGCGCCGCAGACCCACTCCACCGGCCTGTTCGCATCAGCTGCCCTGTTCTGGATTTTCTGCTTCGGGATGTCGCGCTACTCCATGTTCATGGAACGCAAGCTCGACACCGGCCACAAACGCTAACCCTTCTCAACGACAGGACCTGACCAATGGCCAAGGCAACCACCAAGAAGACACCGGCGAAGAAGGCAGCAGCGGCCAAGGCCACCCAGGCCTCTGCCGCCTCCAGGGCGCTCAGTGAGAAGCAGGCCGCCGCTTCGTCAGCCATGCGCGTGACCAATGACGTCGCCATCCAGATTTCCAAGATGAACAAGTGGTACGGCGACTTCCACGTGCTGCGCGATATCGACCTGACGGTGTACCGCGGTGAACGCATCGTCATTTGCGGTCCGTCGGGCTCTGGCAAGTCGACGCTTATCCGCTGCATCAACCGGCTGGAAGAGCACCAGAAGGGTCAGATCGTGGTGGATGGCATCGAGCTGACCGACGACCTGAAGAAGATCGACGAGATCCGCCGCGAAGTGGGCATGGTGTTCCAGCACTTCAACCTGTTCCCGCACCTCACCATCATGGAAAATTGCACGCTGGCGCCGATCTGGGTGCGCAAGATGCCGAAGAAGGAAGCCGAAGAAATTGCAATGGGCTTCCTCGAGAAGGTGAAGATCCCGGAACAGGCGCACAAGTATCCGGGCCAACTCTCGGGCGGTCAGCAGCAGCGCGTGGCCATTGCGCGGTCACTGTGCATGAACCCGCGCATCATGCTGTTCGACGAGCCCACGTCGGCGCTTGACCCGGAAATGATCAAGGAAGTGCTCGAGGTGATGGTGGACCTCGCCGAGTCCGGCATGACCATGCTTTGCGTGACCCACGAGATGGGCTTTGCCCGTCAGGTCGCCAACCGCGTCATCTTCATGGACCAGGGCCAGATCGTCGAGCAGAACGAGCCGGAAGAGTTTTTCAGGAACCCGAAGTCCGACCGTACCAAGCTGTTCCTCAGCCAGATCCTGCACTAGCCCGCGCCAGCCGGCCCACGACGTTGGCCACGATACGGGCAGCGGTGAAGGTTGCCGTGCCCGTGCTGTCGCGCTCCGGCACGAACTCGATCATGTCGAAGGCCGCCAGCCTGCCCCTTGCCGCAACCGCCGCAACGAGCTCGATGGCCTGCATGTAACTGAGCCCGCCGGGCGTCGGTGCCATGACCGCCGGCATGATGCCGGCATCCAGTGCATCGCAATCGAAGGTAATGACGCAGTTGGCCCCGTCATTCACATGCTCCAGGACGCTGGCAACGCCGTGCTCTTGAAATTCGCGCGCCGTGACGATGCGCGCACCCCAGTTGCGGGCGATCTCGACTTCCTCGCGCCGGGCAGATCCGAGCCCGCGGATACCCACCTGCACGATGCGCCCGACGTGTGCCATTTCCGAAGCGCGCCGCATGGTGCTGGAATAGCCCAGCCGCTCGCCGCGCCGCTCGTCGCGCCAGTCGATGTGGGCGTCGACCTGGACGATGGTCAGCGGACCCAATGGCGACAGCGCCTCCAGAAACGGTATCGGGGTGGAGTCGTCTCCGCCCAGCATGATCGGCACCGCGCCGGCCGCAACGATCGCCGCAGTCGCTTCGCGTATCAGTTGCCGGTTGCCCGTTCCATCATCTGCAGTCGTCGGCAAGTTGCCCGCATCCAGCAGCCTGAACGCACTATCGGCCAGCAACGGGCCACCGAGATCGAAGTCCCAGTGATCGAGCCAGCGGCCGTCCTCCTCCATTGCCTCGCGCAGCGCATCGGGAGCCGATGCGAACGGCTTATTGGCAATGCCGGGGTAGGGCGTGCCGTGCGGGGCGCCGAACAAAACGGCATTAGCGCCTTCCATCACCGCGTCACTGCTTGCTCCCATGAACGGGATTGCGGGTGGCTTGAACGGCATGGCCATGATCTCACGCGATCTTCTGGTTGTACTCGCCCACTTCCGGATAGTCGGACAGGTGCATGTCGATGGCCTTGAACATGGCCTTCATCATCTCTTCCGACGTCGGGCTTTCGCACACCACCACAAGCTCCGGCTTGTTCGACGACGCACGCACCAGCCCCCAGGTACCATCCTGCAACACGATGCGGATACCGTTCACGGTCACCAGTTCGCGGATCGGCTGGCCCGCCAGCTTGCCGCCGTCCGCCGCAATCTTCTGGAAGTGCTTCACGGCCTGTTCGACGATGCCGTATTTTGCCTCGTCGGCGCAATGCGGGCTCATGGTCGGCGAGCCCCAGGTCTTTGGCAGGTCGCGGTAGAGGTCGGCCATGGACTTGCCCGGCTCCCGGTCAAGCATCCGCAACACCGCAATGGCAGACGCCAGCCCGTCGTCATAGCCAAGGCCATAGGGCTCGCGCAGGAAGTAGTGGCCGGACTTCTCGAAGCCCGCGATGGCGCCGAGCTCGTTGGTGCGCCGCTTCATGTAGGAGTGGCCGGTTTTCCAGTAGTCGGTGCGCGCGCCCTGCGCCTTGAGTACCGGATCGGTCATGTACAGGCCGGTCGACTTCACATCGACCACGAACTGCGCGCCGGGGTGTTCGGCCGACATGAACCGCGCCAGCATGACCCCGACCTTGTCGGCGAAGATCTCGTTGCCCTCGTTGTCGACCACGCCGCAGCGGTCGCCGTCCCCGTCGAAGCCCAACGCCACGTCGGCGCCGGTCTCCAGCACCGCGTCGCGCATGGCATGCAGCATTTCCATGTCTTCCGGGTTCGGGTTGTAGCGCGGGAATGAATGATCGAGTTCGCAGTCCAGCGGGATCACCTCGACACCCATTCGCTCCAGCACCTTCGGCGCAAATGCGCCCGCCGTGCCGTTGCCGCAGGCGCACACCACCTTGAGCTTGCGGTTGACCGGCCCACCCTTGATCAGGTCGGCAATGTACTTCTCTTCGAGATCATCCACGTGCACCAGCGCGCCGCCATCTCGTGTCTGCCACGTGCCGCCCAGCACGATGTCCTTCAGTGCGCTCATCTCGTCCGGTCCGAACGTCAGCGGCCGGTCGCAACCCATCTTCACCCCGGTCCAGCCATTGTCGTTGTGGCTGGCGGTAACCATCGCAACTGCCGGCACGTCGAGTGCGAACTGGCCGAAATAGGCCATCGGCGAGAGTGCAAGGCCGATGTCGTAAACCGTGCAGCCTGATGCCATCAGCCCGGTCGTGAGGGCCTGCTTTATGGAGTTGGAATAGCCCCGGAAGTCATGACCCGTAACGATATGTGGCTTCACGCCGCGCTGGTGCAAATAGGTGCCCAGCCCAAGTCCCAGTGCCTGGATGCCGTAAAGGTTGATTTCCTTCTCGAACAGCCAGCGCGCATCGTACTCGCGAAAGCCGGTCGCCTTGACCAGCGGCAGGCGCTCGTAGTCCGGCGTATTGGGAACGAGGTCGGCGCGAGGTTTGGCAAGCATGTCGATATCTTCTCCCGGGTCTCAGGTATCCTGGTTCAACCTGACCCTGCGGCCACCGCGGCGGGTCTTGTTGCGGGTCAGGTTGAGCAGCCTGTCAGGCAATTCGAGCATGATCGTGTCGCGCTGCTGCGGCGACAGTGAAATCCAGCTGGCGATTTCCCCGCGCGAGCGCCCGCAGCCGATGCAGTAGCCAGACTCCGGTTCAATGACGCACAGCTTGATGCAGGGGCTTCTTATCGCGAGCGGAGCTGGCTGGGTCATCTGGTGTGCCGGGCTTGTGTTGGTGGAGCGATTGTCCTTCGCAGACCCGCCTAGCACGTGGGTTGCCCCCGGTTCAATGGCGCAGTTTTTCGCGCCCGTGGTTTGCCCGTCCTATTGACGCGCTGGAATGTTGGCAGGGTTCGCTTCGCTGTTTTCCGGCTGAGGCGGCATTTCTCGCTCCATCTGCCTAATGCGGTAGTCGATATCCTGGAATGGCGCCCAGTCCGTATCGGTCACGGTGCGCTTCAGTTCGAACTTGACGGGCAACTCGTGATCCTTGGCCTCGCCCTGGCCGGAATCGGGTAGCGGCACCTGCACGGCAGGCTCAGGTTCGATCTCCTGTATCGCTTCGCCCGCGCCCGAGAAGTTGCCCAGGTTGAGGGCTACCACGACCGCAACCAGTGCGCTCGCAGACCAGATCGAGGCAAGCCGTGCGCTGGAGTGGCTTGGAGCCAGCATCGCCAGTGCTGCACTGAAGCCTGCACAGCCGAGGAAGAAGATGAACTCGGTGTCCGGCGTGCCGCCAATGCCGTTTGGCAGCACCAGGTAACCAGCTTTGGCCATTGCTGCCACGACGATCGTCGTGCAGCTGAAGAAGAAGCCAATCCAGGCGTGCATGATCCTACCCTTTGTTCGAGAATGCAGAATTACCATAGGGCGCCAATCTCAAATCAGAGGTCAACAAGCATGGTAAAATTTGCGTTACCAGGTCGTTCAGTTCGAGCGCCGAGCCCGTGAGGCGTGCCTTCAAGGGGGCTGTTGTCCGCACGGCGTGCTGCTGTATACCGCGGGTTCCGACAATTCTTCCTTCCCGCCCGCTGCCAAGGCCCCTAAGCCGATGACCAGAAACCCCGGACCGTTACCGTTCAACGACATACTCGACCTTGTTGACGAACTGCCCGCAGGTCCCGCCGGTTCAGGCGGCCAGACTTCCGCCGGGGTCTCGACTGTCGCCGACCCAGGCCTTCCCGCGCCTTCGGGCATGCTGGCCGGTCTGGCCAGCTGGATGGCCGGCTGGCAGGGCCGTGAGAAGGCAATGGTGCGCCGGCCTGTGCTTGCAGTGTTTGCCGCATCCCATGCCGGTGCCGCCATCGCCGCGTCGGGCGAGAAACTTGCTTCCATCCAGTCGCTGGTAGATGCGGCGCAAAGACAGCAGGCGCTGGTGTGCCGCCTTTGCGAGCGTTTCGGGCTCGGCTTGCGGGTATTTAAACTGGCTCCGGAAATGCCCGTAGAAGACTTCACCGCCGGCGCCAGCATGGAAGAAGCCGACTGCGCCGCGACCATCGCCTATGGCATGGAGGCAACCGCTGGCGGGACCGACCTGCTGGTGGTGCGTGCGTTGGCGGCAGGCCATGGTGCCTCGGTGGCGGCGATGGCGGCAGGTCTGCTTGGTCTCCGCAGGGATGGCGA
>JAHEBA010000092.1 GCA_024642465.1 Alphaproteobacteria bacterium | reverse complement strand
ATCAGGCCGGAAATCAGCATGACTGCGGCAAGCGCAATATCAGGCCAGGTAAATGACATGAGTCCATATCTCCCGGATCGGGCATTCGCCCGGTTGCCCCGATCCGCTTACATCCCCGGTTGCCAGGCGAGCCGCAACCTATGTCGCACGGGGCAGGGGTAAAATCAACGCAACACTGCGACCGTCCACGAGGCGTATCGTGTCGTGCAAGCCCGCGATGGCGAAAACCGGGCCTTTCAACCCTTGGGAAGCCCGGCAATGTAGGCGACGAGATCGGCGACATTCGCCATCTGCGGAAGGCCCGGCGCCGGCGCGGGCTTCTTGCCCTGGCCGCCCGCTGCGGTGATTACCGTCTCGAGGCCGAGCTTGGCTGCCTCCCGTGCCCGCTGCTCCGACTGGCCCACGGGCCGCAGCGCACCGGACAGCGCGATCTCGCCATAAAGCGCAACGCTGGGTGGAATCACCGCGCCGGTGAGCGAGGAGACCAGCGCCGCCGCAACCGCCATGTCGGCTGCCGGTTCCTTGACCTTGAGCCCGCCAGCGACGTTCAGATAGACGTCCTGCTGGCCCACGTTCACGCCCGCATGAGCCTGCAGCACCGCCAGCACCATGGCTAGCCGGTTCTGGTCCCAGCCCACCACCGCGCGCCTGGGCGTGCCGAGTGCTGAGGGCGAAACCAGCGCCTGCACTTCCATCAGCAGGGGGCGCGTGCCCTCGATGCCGGCAAAGATCGCCGAGCCCGGCGTTGGCGCCTCGCCCGAGCCCATGAACAGCCGCGAAGGATTCTCCACCTCGCGAAGGCCCCCGTCCGACATCTCGAACACGCCGATTTCGTCGGTCGGCCCGAACCGGTTCTTGACCGCCCGCAGGATGCGGAACTGGTGGCCCCGGTCGCCTTCGAAATAGAGCACCGTGTCGACCATGTGCTCGACCACCTTCGGACCGGCAATCTGGCCGTCCTTGGTCACGTGCCCGACCAGCAGCACCGCGCAGCCGCGCTGCTTGGCAAACCGGATCAGCGCCTCGGCACCGGCGCGAAGCTGCGTCACTGTGCCCGGGGCACTCTCGATCACCGGTGACCATAGCGTCTGGATCGAATCAATCACCACCACTGCCGGCGGTTCGCCCTCGCTCAGCGTGGCCAGGATGTCGGAGACGTTGGTTTCCGCCGCCAGCAGCACCGGAGACTTGCCCAGGCCAAGCCGGCGCGCGCGCAACCGCACCTGGTCGATGGCTTCTTCACCGGAGATGTACACTGCCTTGTGACCCCGGTTGGCCACGCTGGCCAGCGACTGGGTCAGCAGCGTCGACTTGCCGATGCCGGGATCACCGCCGATCAGTATGCCCGAGCCCGGCACGAAGCCGCCGCCGGCCACCCGGTCAAGCTCGCCGATGCCGGTCAGAATGCGCTCGGGCGCAGGCGCCTCGACTTCAAGCCCGACCAGCCGCGTGACACGGCCCTTCGGCATCGCTGCCCCCTTGGCGCCTGAAACAGGCACCTCGACGGCGGACTCCTCGGCCAGCGAATTCCACTCGCCGCACGCCTCGCACCGGCCGGCCCACTTGGTGTAAACCGCGCCACAGCTCTGGCAGGCGAATCTCAATGTGATCTTTCCCATGGATCGCATTTAGAACAAAAATGGAACATTGTCCAGTGTCCACCCGATGGAACGGATCTGGCCGGATTATGGCTCCGGCAAGATGGTTCCCTTGTTTTCGTTAAAGATATGAAAGGTTTGCGCACATTTTTGTGCACTGCATGTGATGCAACGATCGGCATTTATGGAGGTTGTCGAGGCAAGGCTGGGGCCTGAATTCAACACTCATCAAACGAGGGATATCAACATGACACGCATTCGTACCCTGATCGCCGCTTCCGCCGTTGCCGCATCGATAGCAATGGGTTCCGTCGCCGCCAAGGCTGCCGACATCGTTGACACCGCTGTATCGGCCGGTTCGTTCAACACCCTTGTCGAGGCTGTGAAGGCCGCCGGTCTCGTCGACACGCTCAAGGGCGAGGGTCCGTTCACCGTCTTCGCACCGACTGACGAAGCCTTTGCCAAGCTGCCGGAAGGCACCGTGGCTGACCTGCTGCAGCCGAAGAACAAGGACAAGCTCGTCGCCGTGCTCACTTACCACGTGGTGCCGGGCAAGGTGATGGCTGCCGACATCGCCGGCAAGGAAACTATGGCCAAGACCGTGCAGGGCTCTGAAGCCACCATCAACGCCACAGGCGATGCCGTTATGATCGACGGCGCCAAGGTGGTGACGGCTGACGTGGCCGCCGACAACGGCGTCATCCACGTCATCGATACCGTCATCATGCCGAAGTAAGACTACCGTTCGGCTGATACCGCCCGGCGTTGCCTCCCTCCGGCAGCGCCGGGTTTCTCTTTTATCGATTACGGCGCATCCGGCGGCGGGGCGGATGATCGGCGGGAAAACTGCAGCGCGGCAATGAGCACGACGACGATTGCGATCATGACCAAGACCACCACGTCAGAAGCCTGAAAGGCGTGAAACATTTGCGGGATACTCCGGCCCACAAGCGGGCGCGAAGCGAATTCAAGCGCGTTGATTGTGGCGGATTATGGCCAGTTTCGCCGGCCATGAACGAGCCATGCAGATTTTACAGATCGACCTGGATCGGGCCTTCTTCACGCCCGTGAATGAACTGTTCGACGTAGGCATTGTTCGAACAGTCGATCTCGTTGGCCGGTCCGTGCCACACGATCTTGCCCTTGTAGATCATGGCGATGTCGTCGGCGATCTTGCGCGCCGACGCCATGTCGTGGGTGATGGTGATGGTGGTGGCGCCCAGCCGCCTCGTGCAGTCCACGATCAGGTTGTTGATCACGTCGCCCATGATCGGGTCGAGGCCGGTGGTGGGTTCGTCGAAGAAGATGATTTCCGGTTCGGGCGCAATGGCGCGGGCAAGGCCGACGCGCTTCCGCATGCCGCCTGACAGGTCGGCCGGGTTGGCATTGGCCAGTTCCGGCCCCAGCCCCACCTGCGCCATCTTGTCTATGGCGATGGCATTCGCCTCGCGCGCCTTCATCTTGCGCTCGCCCTGCATCAGCCCGAACGCCACGTTGCGCCATACATTTAGGCTGTCGAACAGCGCCGCACCCTGGAACAGCATGCCGAAACGCGCCAGCATCCGGTCGCGCGCCTCGCCCTTCAGGCCGATGATCTCCTCGCCGCCAATGCGGATCGAACCGGAATCCGGCTGTAGCAGGCCCAGAATGCACTTGAGCGTCACCGACTTGCCGGTGCCCGAGCCGCCGATGATCGCCAGCGAACGGCCCTTGCCCACGCCGACGTTCACGCCGCGCAAGACGTGCTTGGAGCCGAACGACTTGTGGACATTGTCCAGAACGATATGCGGTTCGGCCATCTCGTCTGGCCTCACTTTTCAAACAGCAGCGACGTCAGCACGTAGTTGGCCGCCAGGATCAGGATCGAACCCGACACCACGGCATTGGTGGTGGCCCGGCCAACCCCTTGCGCGCCGCCCTTGGAGTTGAACCCGTGATAGCAGCCCATCAGTGCGATGATGAAGCCGAACACCGCCGCCTTGATCAGGCCCGAGGTGACGTCGGTGAACTCGACGAAGTCGGTGGTGTTCTTGATGTAGGCGGCAGAATTGAAGCCGAGCGATGTGGTGCCGACGATGTAGCCGCCGAGGATGCCGATGATGTCGGCAATGCCGACGAGGATGGGCATGGTCAGCACCGCCGCCACGATGCGCGGGCCGACCAGATACTTGAACGGGTTGGTGGACAGCGTTGTCAGCGCGTCGATCTGTTCGGTTACGCGCATGGTGCCAAGCTCAGCCGCAATCGCCGCGGCCACGCGCCCCGTCACCATCAGGCCGGCCATTACGGGGCCGAGCTCGCGGGTGATGCCAAGCGCCACGATCTGCGAGACGAGGTTCTCCGCATTGTACCGGGTGCCGCCGATATAGATCTGCAGCGCCAGTGCGCCGCCGGTAAAGAACGCCGTCAGGCCCACCACCGGCAGTGAGAAGTAGCCGATGCGCAAAATCTGGTCCCAGACCTGGCGGAAGTACCACGGCGGCATCAGCCCGCGCAGCACGGCATCACGGGTGAACAGCGCCAGCCGCCCCACTTCGGCCAGCATGGAAAGCGCGAAAGCGCCGAGAGTCGCCAGGAAAGTCACAGGAGTAAGCTGCCCCTCAATTCAGCAAATGCCGGTCGACGTTGCCTGCGCGCCGCTTTACGCCCCCTCGCGGCACACTCAAGACGAGTACACTTTTGCGTAGCGTCTGCCAAGGGATGTGAGGATTTCATAAGGGATGGTCCCGGCCCGGCGCGCCCAGTCGTCCACGCTTATGCCGTCGCCCAGCAACACGGCCTCGGTACCGCGCCTAACAGCCCCGGCGCCGAGCCCGGTCACGTCGACCGTGATCATGTCCATCGAAACCCGGCCAACGATCGGGCACCGCACTCCTGCGATCACCACTTCCGCCGGTCCGTCATGCACCGGCCATGACAGGTGACGGTTGATGCCGTCGGCATATCCCGCCCCGATGATGGCGATGCGCGACGGCTTTTCGGCAGTCCAGGTTGCGCTGTAGCCCACGCTTTCGCCGGCAGCGACGTCCCGCACCTGCAGCACCGGCGACACAAGCCGCACAACCGGCCTGAACGGATTGGGCTTGTCCGCAAACGGGTTGCCGCCATAAAGCGCCACGCCGGGCCGGGCTAGATCGTGCGCGAACGCCTTGCCGAGAAACGATCCGGGCGAATTGGCAAGTGAAGCGGGCAGGGCGGCAAACAACTCCCGTAGCGCGGCAAAGCGTTCAAGCTGCGTCGCGTTTATCTTATCGCCCGCATCATCGCCCGACTGCAGATGGCTCATCAGCAAGCACAGCCCGGCACGCTGCACCAGCCCATCATCCGCGGCAAGCGCCTCCGCCTGTGCCCGTGTCAGCCCCAGCCGGTTGATGCCGGTGTCCACGTGCACCGCCGCCTTGTGTTGACCGGCAGTAGTTTCCGCCCACTCGGAAATCTCTTCCAGGCTGGCAAGGGCAGGGCGCAAGCCTTGCTCGATGTAGAACGCAGCCTGACCGGCAAACAGCCCGTCCAGCACGTAGATCACCGCCTCCGGCAGCGTCTCGCGCAGCAGCTTGCCTTCCATCGGCAGGGCCACGAAGAAGGTCCGGCAACCGGCCTCCCAAAGCGCGCGCGCCACCTCTGCCGTGCCGCAGCCATAGCCATCGGCCTTGATCGTCGCGCCGCATTCGGCAGGGGCCACTTCGTCGCGCACCGTGCGCCAGTTGGCGGCAAGCGCGGCAAGGTCGATGGTCAGGGTTGCGCCCGCAAGCTCTGCCGGAATGCTCATGACCACCGGTCCGTCAGTCGCGGAAGTCGGGCTCGTAGCCGGGCCGCACCAGGTTGGTGAACTTGGTCAGGTTGGCGTCGAAGTGCAGCGATACGGTGCCAGTTGGGCCGTGGCGCTGCTTGCCGATGATAACGTCGGCAACGCCCACCACCCGGTCCATCTTCTCCTGCCATTGCAGGTGTTCCTCGGAGTTGGGCTTGGGCTCCTCGCGGCCCAGGTAATATTCCTCGCGGTAGATGAACATCACCACGTCGGCGTCCTGCTCGATCGAGCCGGATTCACGCAGGTCCGCCAGCTGTGGCCGCTTGTCCTCGCGGTTTTCAACCTGGCGCGACAGCTGCGACAGCGCAATGATCGGCACGTTCAGCTCCTTGGCCAGCGCCTTCAGGCCGGTGGTAATTTCGGTCACCTCCTGCACGCGGCTTTCCGATGCGCGCCGCGCTGAACCCGCCAGCAGCTGCAGGTAGTCGACCACGATCAGCCCCAGCGTGCCGCGCTGGCGCTTGAGCCTGCGCGCGCGGGCGGCAACCTGCGCGATGGTCAGGCCGCCGGTTGCGTCGATGTAGAGCGGCATCGCGGCAAGCCGCTGGCTCACCTCCACCAGCCGGTCGAACTCGTCCGGCGTGATCTTGCCGCGCCGGATGCGCTCCGACGAGATTTCGGCCTGCTCCGAGATGATGCGGGTGGCCAGCTGCTCGCCTGACATTTCCAGCGAGAAGAACGCGACGATGCCGCCATTCTTGACCTTCATGGTGCCGTCCGGATTGTGCTCGGCCTGATAGGCGGCAGCCACGTTGTAGGCCAGGTTGGTGGCAAGCGAGGTCTTGCCCATGGCCGGACGGCCGGCGAGGATGATAAGGTCCGACGACTGAAGCCCGCCCAGCTTTTCGTCCAGGTCCTTCAGGCCCGTCGAGATGCCTGACAGCCCGCCGTCTCGCTGGTAGGCGGCTGCAGCCATGTCGATGGCTTCGGTAAGTGCGGTGCCGAACGGCTGGAAACCCTGGCCGTACTTCTCGCTCTCGGCAATCTCGTAGAGCTTCTGTTCGGCCTCTTCGACCAGGTTGCGCGACGACTTGTCGACCGGGGTGTCGAAGCTGGAATTTACGATGTCCGTGCCGATGTTGATCAGCGCGCGCCGCTGCGCCAGTTCATGGATGGTGCGGCCATAGTCCTCGGCGTTGATGATGGTGGTGGCCGATGCCGCCAACCGCGCCAGATAGGCCGCGCCGCCGATCTCCTGCAGCGTGTCGTCCTGCTCGAAATAGGTCTTGAGCGTGACCGGCGAGGCAAGCTGGCCGGCGCGGATGCGCGTTGCGGCCGCCTCATAGATGCGCGCGTGAACGCCTTCGTAGAAATGCTCCGGCAGCAGGAAGTTCGAGACCCGGTCGCAGGCCTCGTTGTTGACCAGGATGGCGCCCAGCAGCGCCTGTTCCGCGTCCAGGTTGTGTGGAGCCAGCCGGTAGTCTTCGCCAGCGTCGTCATCATCGGCGTTGAGATGCAGTTTGAGTGTGCTTTCCATGGGCAAAGGTGATACCTGCCGTCGTCAATGCAGCGAAGCCAGAAGTGACCCGACTTCTGAGCTTTCCACTATTGCTTCGAAAGCTGTGGATAATGCACTGATTCGCCCGGTGCGCGGCGGGGCACTCGCTTCCTTGCCGGCATGCGCTGTTGCTCGAGCTTCTTCAGCCGCGTTTCTTCACGTGCAATGTAGTCCCGTGTGAAGGGCAGCGCCTCCTGATGGCGGGCCGCCTGAAGCTGGAAATTGTTGAGCCCGAGGTGTCGGAAGCTCAGCTCCGAGGATGACAGGTAGAACTCCCACATCCTGGCAAACCGTTCGTCGTAGAGCGCCACTGCCTCGTCGCGCCGCGCGGCAAACCGCTTGCGCCACTCCGCCAGCGTTCGGGCATAGTGCAGCCGCAGGATCTCGATGTCGGTTGCGTAGAGGCCCGCCTTTTCCACCTCCGGCATCACCTCCGACAGGGCAGGGGCGTAGCCGCCGGGGAAGATGTATTTCCGGATCCAGGCGCTGGTCGCACCCGGTCCGTTGGAGCGGCCGATGGAGTGCAACACGAATATGCCGTTCCTGTTCAGCAACTCGCGCACCTTGTTGAACATTTCGCTGTAGTGGCGCACGCCGACGTGCTCGAACATGCCCACCGAGACGATGCGGTCAAACTCGCCGTCCACTTCACGGTAATCCCTGAGCAGGAACTCAACCCGGTCTCCAACTCCGCTGCGCGCGGCACGTTCGTTCGACAGCTGGTATTGTTCTTCCGACAGGGTAACGCCGGTGACCTGCGCACCGCACACCTCGGCAAGGTACAGGCCAAGTCCGCCCCAGCCGGAGCCTATGTCCAGCACCTTCATGCCGGGTTCGATCATCAGCTTGGCCGCCAGGTGCCGCTTCTTGGCAAGCTGCGCAGCTTCAAGCGTCTGGCCCTGGGATTCGAAATAGCCACACGAATACTGCCTGTCTTCATCGAGGAAGATGTCGTACAGCGCGCTGCACAGGTCATAGTGATGCGCCACGTTCTCGCGCGCCTTGCCGACCGGATTGGCCTGCTGCAGATGCTTGATCCGGCGCCGGATGGCGTAGGGCAGGTCCAGCGACAGCGGAGACTCGACGGTTTCGACGTTCTCGAACAGCACCCGCAATACGTCGTGGATGGTGCCGTGCGTCACGTTGAGGGCGCCGTTCATGTAGGCTTCGCCGAAATGCAGGTCAGGGTCGATGACGAGCTGCAGTGCCGTGGCCCTGTCTGCGATAGAGAAGCCCGCTCGCTTGCCCGTCCCGTCACCGAAGGTGCACACCTCTCCGCCCGGCATCGTCACTTCGAGGTCGCCGTGCCGGACGACATGTTCCAATAGCTGCTTCAACAATGCCTGCATGGTGCCGCTCCTTTCCGGTCCCAGCCGCATTTAATTCGTATACGCACTTATACGCAATATTGCCCTCGCGCAGTAACCTGCGTCAAATGCAATACGGGCCACCGGATAAATCCGGCGGCCCGCCTGTTGGCCCTCGATTGTGACGCTTGCTGCGTCAGGCTTATTCTTCGCCGGCTTCTTCTTCGGCTGCGGCATCGGCCTGGGCCTGCTCGAACAGCTCTTCGGCGGCACGGCGGGTTTCCTCACGCTCGTCCACGTTGCCGGTCAGGTCTTCGCCGCGGGCCTGTGCTTCGGCCTCGTCCTGCGTGCGGGCGACGTTGATCTGCACCGTGCAGGCCACTTCGCCATGCAGTGCAATCTTCACGTCGTAAAGGCCGATGGTCTTGATCGGGTCAGACAGCACAACCTGGTTGCGGTTGACGGCGACGCCGCTTTCAGAAGCAACGGCAGCAATGTCGCGGGTCGAGACGGAGCCATACAGCTGACCGGATTCGCCGGCCTGGCGGATCAGCACGTAGGACGAGCCGTCCAGCTTCTCGGCGTCGGTCTTTGCGGCTTCCACGGCGGCGGCGTTCTTGGCTTCCAGCTCGGCGCGTTGGGCTTCAAACTTCGCCTGGTTGGCCTGCGTTGCGCGCAGCGCCTTGCCGCGCGGCAGCAGGTAGTTGCGGGCATAGCCGTCCTTGACGCGGACGGTCTCTCCCATGGCGCCAAGTTTCTCGACGCGTTCCAGCAGAATGACGTGCATTTCGGTTACTCCTCTTGATGATCGTCAGTGTGATCTGGTTGAACAGGCTTGAATCTCAAGTTCGCGGCGGCTGCTGCTTGGCCCGCGAGCGAAGGTTGAATGCCTGGTCCGTCATCGCCAGCAGGATCAGCGGAAAGCACACCACCACGTTGAAGAAGATGAGCAGCATGTACAGCAGGCCCAGCAGCATCGGCTGCAGCGGGTTGCCGGCGGTTAGGCCATGAATAACGGCCAGCCCCAGCACCACGAACGCCGAGAACATGGCCGACGCCACCACCCAGGCAAGCGTCCCGGCCAGCCCCGGCAGGAAGGTGGCAATGGCGGCAGCCGACAGCACCCACACCGACCAGCGCGGGAAGCGCAGTTCGCTGAACGCAGCCCACGGCCGCAAGCTGATGCCGGAGCGCTTCACCACCGCGATGGCCAGTGCCAGGCTTGCCACCATCGACAGCAGCGACACCGCGCTCATACCGCCGGGCAGGGCGGCAATCAACAGCGACTTGAACTGTTCGACCTGCTCGGGCGCGGGAGGATTTGGCTGTGCCGCAAACGCCTTGAACAGCGGTTCCAGTTGCTGGGTCATGGCCGCCTCGAAGCCGCCTTCGCCGGTGCTGTACATCAATACGAACAATGCCACCCCGAACGCGGCCAGCAGTGCCATCCAGACAACCAGCCGGCCTTCCGGATACCATTCGACGCCGGCATCAGACACTTCGCCCTCGGCTGACGGCGTGGCGGCGGCAGGCCGGTTCTGCAGCGCAAGCCAGCTTACCAGCACCGGCCCGGCGCCGATTGCAAGCGCCGAGCCCGCGCCGCTTGCCGGACCCAGCAAGCCGGCATAGCCGACAAGTAGCACACCCGTGCCGACGGAGGCAGCAGGCAGTCCCCAGCCAAGGCCGGCAACAAACAGGGGGAATGAAGCGAGGCTTGCCAGCATCATGCCGGCGAAATTTCCGGCCGAGGCGCTGAAATACAGCACGCCCGAGGCGATGCCGGCCAGAAGGCCTATGATGAGCCAGTTGTTCATCAGCGTGGGCTGTCCCGCATCTTGCGATGGGTTAGAGGAAGGTCACGTCAGCGGGCCTGCCCCAACCGGTTAAAACGGATCAATTCGATTTGGAATGCGGCGGCCCGGGATCAAAGGCGGGCCACCGCACCCATGTTGGTGTCACGTCAGGCTTACTTCACCACGTACGGCAGCAGGCCCAGGAAGCGGGAGCGCTTGATGGCCTTGGCCAGTTCACGCTGCTTCTTGGCCGACACGGCCGTGATGCGGCTCGGCACGATCTTGCCGCGCTCGGAAATGTAGCGCGACAGCAGGCGTGCGTCCTTGTAGTCGATCTTCGGTGCGTTCTCGCCGGAGAACGGGCAGCTCTTGCGGCGGCGGAAAAAAGGTCTGCGTGCGCCGGACATCATGCGTCTCCTTCATCGTCGTCGGAACGGTCGTCACGGCCACCACGGCCGCCGCGCGGGCCACGGTCGCCACGGTCACCGCGGTCGGGACGGTCGCCGCGGTCTCCACGATCCGGGCGGTCGCCACGGTCACGGCCGGCGCGCATCTGCACCGACGGCTCTTCCTCGTGCTCTTCCACCCGGATGGTCATGAACCGGATGACGTCTTCGTTGAGGCCCATCTGGCGCTCCATTTCGGCCACGGCTGCTGCCGGGGCTTCGATGTTCATCAGCGCATAGTGAGCCTTGCGGTTCTTACGGATGCGGTAGGTCAGCGGCTTCAGGCCCCAGTATTCGGTACGCCCGATCTTGCCGCCATTGTCGGTGATGATCGACTTGAACTGTTCGGTTAACGTGTCCATCTGCGCGTTGGAAATATCCTGACGCGCCATGAACACATGCTCATACAATGGCATGGATTCAGCCTTTCTTTCTGCTTTTGGCGTTCCTGTTCGCGGAAGATCCGGCGCAAAGCCTCTCCCGAGCCTCTTCGGTTAGAAAGGCTCGAGACCGGTTCCTCGAAAGAGCAGGGACACGGGAAGCCGGGCAACTCGCCCTGTCATCCACCTTGGTGAAAGACCTTCCGTTCAGCCCCCGACCGGAAAAACCGCTCAAGAACGAGCCGGGTTATATGCGAAACCGAGAACTTTGCAAGCCTTGCGCGGCGGGCTGCGGCGTTTAGGCCTGCGACAGCTGTATCGTCCTGTTCGCCATCGCCAGTT
>JAHEBA010000021.1 GCA_024642465.1 Alphaproteobacteria bacterium | reverse complement strand
CTGGTGACGCTCGCCGCCATCGCCCAGCACCACCGCCTCGATCATCGCCGTCCAGCCCAGGTTGTTGACGTGATCCAGCGGCGCGCGCGCCTTGATCAGCACGTCGATGCTCTCCCAGTTGCCCTCGTGCGCCGCCGCAATCAGCGCCGTACCGTCATAGATACTGGTGATGTTGGTCGCCTTGCCGCCTGCCTTCACTGCCGTGCGCACCATCTCCGCATCATCGGCCACGGCGGCAATGGTGATGATGTCGTACCGGTCGGCCTCCAGAAGGTTTGGGTCGCCACCCTCTTCCGCCAACGCCAGCACCGCCGCATCGTGAGACTGGTAGGCCGCCACGTGCATCGGCGTCCGGCGGTAGGCGTCAGTCGCATTTACGTTGGCGCCCGCCGCCAACAGCTGCTTGATCAGTGCAACATCACCTTGCGCGGCTGCCGCGTGCAACCCCGTATAGGCGGCAAGTTCCGCCCCCGTCGGCGCCACCTGGGCGAGTGACTGGCTCGCGGCAGAAGCCAGAACCACCGCCGCCAGCACCACCACTGCAAGCACTCTCACCATTCGCCTGTACCTCTTGTAACTTGCCGCTTCACGATCCAGCCCCTAAGTCTGAGGCATGTTCCTGCAAAAGCTCAATGCCCTGTTTTCCGCCCCCGTCGCCGCCACCCGGCCTGACGCCCGGGCCGCCGTGGCGGAGCTGCTGGTGCACGCCTCCATGATCGACGGCGAAATGGACGAGGCAGAGGCAAAGGCACGCGACCGCCTGCTCAAGGAAAAGTTCGGCCTCAGTGACAGCGAACTCGACCGCATGGTCGTCGACGCTGAGGCCGAATATGAAGATGCGGTCGACTTCTACCGCTTCACCAGCGCGATCAAGGATGCCTACGACCGCGACCAGCGTGAAACCGTCGTCGAGATGCTCTGCGAGATCATTCTCGCCGACGGCACCATAACCGGCGAGGAAATGAACATGGGCTGGCGGATAGCCGGCCTCCTCGGCTTCGACAACCGCGAATGGGTCATGATCCGCAAGCGCGTCGAGGACCGGCTTAGCGCCTGACCGGCGTCGGCCGGCTGCCGTCACATCGTCACCATGACCGGATTGTAATGTTCCGCACGCGACGGGATATGCCGCCGTTGTCTGTCTTAGGGGCATCGGACAACCCACCAATGAACCAACCCGAAAGGAAGGTCACATGAAGACTTCAGCAAAAATCGCCATCGCAGCAGCCATTGCCATTGCAGGCACGGCCGTTGCCGGTTCGGCCTGGGCACATCGCGAAGGCCGCATGCACGGCGGCTACGGAATGCAGGGCGGCGGCATGCACGGGATGATGCACGGCGATGGCGAAGGCCGCGGCTTGGAGCACCGCGGTCATGGCCGCGGTCACGGCATGCGCGCAAGCCGCTACATGATGGAACGCTATGACGCCAACAAGGACAGCAAGCTCACCCAGGAGGAAATCGACTCCAACCGTGAGGCCTGGCTCAAGGAGTTCGACGCCAACAATGACGGCAAGCTGAGCCTGGACGAATTCAAGCAGCTCTACCTCAAGGCCCGTGCCGAGCGCATCGTGCGCGAGTTCCAGCAGTTCGACCGCGACGGTGACGCCGCCATCACCCTGGATGAATACAAGGACCCGTTGGCCGATATCGTCGAGCGCATGGACCGCAACGGTGACGGCGTGCTCAGCAAGGAGGACCGCCGCGGACGTGGCAAGTGGCGCCAGCGCATGATGCAGGGCGGCCAGGACGGTCAGGACGATGACGGCGACGATGACGCCAGCGAAGGCAGCAACAGCGCCAACTGACGCATCCGCTGCACTCCAACTTTGCATCCGGCAGGCCAGGACCATTTTTGCCCCCCTCTTGCGGTTCCCTGTCCTTCCGGAGCATTGACGCTCCCGGCCGGCGTTCAGCCCCTCTGCGGACCGGGAGTTCCCTGTCTTTTCGGGAAAGCCTTAACTTTGGGGCAATCTCCTAGCGGTACGTTTCTTGCTCTTGTGCCTCGCACAGGTCCTTGATCACGTCCGTATGAAGACAAAACTCTTGGCAAGTATCATTTCGAGACAGTTCGACGATGCCGCCACGGTTGATGCGCCATCCGGGCGAGACAAACTGGCTGCCTTCCAGCTTTCACCCGGTTCAGCCAGCCGCAAGACACCGCAGCTGACCGCGAGCTGCCTCACCACCCGGCAAGAACTCGAAGCCTTGCGCACCGAATGGCTTGCGCTGGAAGACGCCTGCAACGACAGCTCTCTGGTGTTCCAGAGCCACGACTGGTGCCGCGCCTAGGCCACGGCCTTCCTTGGCGATGCCGGTTCGCCGCAGCTGTGCATCGTAACGATCCGTCAGTCGGGCAAGCTTGTCGCCGTGCTGCCGGTAATGATTTGTGTCGAGTCCGGTCCGCGCATCCTGCGCGCCCTCAGCGAACCCTTCGCCCAGTACGGCGGCATCCTGTGCCATCCAGCCTCTCGCACCGACGCCGTTCTCGATGCAATGTTCGATGCCGTCAGGTCCCCACGGCGGCATAGATCTCGTCTACCTGCGGCATGTGCGCGAAGGCAGCGTCGCGGCCCGCTTCGCTGCCCGCCATCTTGCCCCGTCGGGTATTGTGAAACCGCGCCCTTCATGGACCTGTCCTCCTTCGATGGCGACGAGGCCTATCAGGCCCGCTACACCAAGGTGCAGCGCCGCCGCAATAAGATCGCTGCCGCCATCGGCAAGCTGGGTGACATTTCTTTCGATGCAGACAAGTCCGGCCCCGGCTATGAAGAGCTGCGCCATTCCGTCGTCGGCAACAAGCAGGCCTGGATTGCGGAGCGCGGTCTGATCTCGTTGCCTCTCGCCCATCCGAAACTCATGGACTTCCTGCTGGCGCTCGGCACTTCGCCAGCCACTGCAGCGCTGCAGCCCGTCGTCACCACCCTGAAGGCCGGCCAACGCCGCATCTCCCATGAACTCGGCCTGCGCTATCGAGGCCGCCACTGCGCATTCATCACCGGCCACGATCCGGAACTGACCGGCCTGTCACCGGCCCGGCTTCACATGGACCAGTCCCAGCGCCTTGCGCTGGCCGACGGCATGGATACGTTCGACCTGATGGTGCCGGGCGACGCCTACAAGGCCTCATGGTCGTCGGGCGAGGTTCAGGTAGCCTATCATGCCGCCCCGCTCACCCCGCGCGGCTGGCTGCATTGCACCGTCTACATCAGGCTGCTCAGGCCGCTGGCCCGGCTTGCCTACCGCCACACGCCGGCACGTTTGCGCCAGGTAGTCATGCCTCTGGTACAGGCACTGTCGGCAAAATAGCATAACGACTTGCCCGATTCGTGGTGCTAGCTTCTCGCCACCATGAGCCGGCACACCGAGATATCCCTGTCCGAGGCCAGCGGTTGGCGCACCCCCGCCAATCTGCTCATCCTCATGGTGGCAGGCAACGCCATCGCGTTTTCCACTTGGTCGGCACTGCTCAACAATTTCGCCATCGAGGCCGCCAGCTTCACCGGCAAGGAAATCGGCATCCTCCAGTCGGTGCGGGAAATCCCCGGCTTCCTCGCCTTCACCGCCATCTTCCTCTATTTCGTCTGGCGCGAGCAGACCTTCGCCGTCCTGTCGCTGGCGCTGTGCGGGCTGGGTACGGCCATAACGGGCTTCTTTCCCACCGCGATGGGCTTCTACATCACCACCTTCATCATGTCGGCGGGCTTCCACTATTTCGAGACTGTCAACCAGTCGCTCGCCCTGCAGTGGCTGCCCAAGGCCGAAGCGCCGCGCCAGCTCGGCCGCATCATCGCTGCCGGATCGTTCGCGACCATCGCGGCTTACGCGCTGATCTTCCTCACCTGGAAGCTGCTCGAACTCGACTTCTCGTCGGTCTATCTCGCCGGTGGCGGCGTCACCATGCTGATCGCGTTGCTGGCCTGGTTCGGCTTTTCCAAGTTCCGCGAGGACGTGCCGCAGCGCAAGCACCTGCTGATGCGCAAGCGCTACTGGCTCTACTACGCGCTCACCTTCATGTCCGGCGCGCGGCGGCAGATATTCATCGTGTTCGCCGGTTTCATGATGGTCGAGAAGTTCGGCTTCTCCGTCGCCGCCATTACCGGCCTGTTCCTGGCCAATGCCGTTTTCAACATGTGGGTTGCGCCGAAGATCGGCAACCTCATCATCCGACTGGGCGAACGCCGCATGCTGATGCTGGAATATATCGGTCTGATCGGTGTGTTCCTGGCCTACGCCTTTGTGCAGAACCCGTGGATTGCCGCGGGCCTGTACCTCGTCGACCACGCCTTCTTCGCCATGGCCATCGCCATGAAGACCTACTTCCAGAAGATCGCAGACCCATCCGATATCGCACCCACCGCCGGCGTCGCCTTCACCATCAACCACATCGCCGCCGTGGTGATACCGGTTCTGTTCGGACTGATGTGGCTGCAGCATCCGTCGTGGGTTTTCCTCGCCGGCGCCGCCATGGCCTGCGTGTCGCTACTGCTGTCGTTGCTGATTCCGCGCGACCCGCGCGAGGGTAACGAAACCCTGCTCAACCGCGCCTCCGCGGCCGTTGCCACACCGGCGGAATAGCGCGGTGCGCTGGCGCATTGAGGCAGCAAACCGTCGCTCCAGATACTGGCCAACCCAGAACCCTTGCCGCTAGGCTTTCGGCTCAAATTTCACCGGAGGGCTTTAGACATGACCACCGTGCACCGCGCAAATGACCCGCTTCTGCAGCCGTTCCAGCTCAAGCACCTGACGCTGCGCAACCGGCTGATGTCCACCTCCCACGAGCCCAACTACCACGAGGATGGTCTGCCCAAGGACCAGTATATCCGCTACCACGAGGAAAAGGCGAAAGGCGGCATCGCGCTCACCATGACCGCCGGGTCGGCCGTCGTCTCGCGCGACTCAAGCCCCGTGTTCGGCAACCTGCATGCCTACCGCGACGAGATCGTGCCGTGGCTGAAGCGCATGGCCGATGCCTGCCATGAGCACGGCGCGGCCTGCATGATCCAGCTCACCCACCTCGGCCGCCGCACCGTCTGGAACGGCGCCGACTGGCTGCCCGTGGTCTCGCCCTCCAACGTCCGCGAACCCGCCCACCGCGCCTTCCCCAAGATTATGGAAGACTGGGACATGGAGCGCATCATCGCGGACTACGCAGATGCCGCCGAACGCGTGAAGGAGGCCGGCCTGGACGGCTTCGAGCTGGAATGCTACGGCCACCTGCTGGACTCGTTCTGGTCGCCCGCCATCAACGATCGCACCGACGAGCATGGCGGCTCTCTCGACAACCGGCTGCGCTTCACCTTCCAGGTGCTCGAAGCCATCCGGAAGCGCGTCGGGCCTGACTATATCGTCGGTCTGCGGCTGGTGGCAGACGAAGACATGGAAAAAGGCATCTCGCGCGACGAGGGCCTCGAGATTTGCCGCCGCATGATCGCCTCCGGTCACGTCGACTTCCTCAACATCATTCGCGGCCACATCGAGCACGATGGTCCGCTGTCGCGCGTCATACCCGTCACCGGCATGGCGTCTGCGCCGCACCTTGACTTCGCCGGCCAGGTGCGCGCTGAAACGAAGTTCCCCGTGTTCCACGCCGCCCGTATCAACGATGTCGCCACCGCCCGCCACGCCGTCGCCGAGGGCAAGCTCGACATGGTCGGCATGACCCGTGCCCACATCGCCGATCCGCAGATCGGCCGGAAGGTGGCCGAAGGCCGCGAGGACGACGTGCGCCCCTGCGTCGGCGCCACCTACTGCCTCGACCGCATCTACGAAGGCCGTGGGACTGCCTGCGCCCACAACGCCGCGACGGGCCGCGAGGCCACCATGCCGCACGACATACCGACGACCTCCGGCGCAGCCCGGCACATCGTCATCGTGGGCGCCGGTCCGGCCGGGCTCGAAGCCGCGCGGGTGTCGGCAGAGCGCGGCCACAAGGTCACTCTGCTCGAAGCCGCTCCCCACGCCGGCGGTCAGGTCCGCCTGGCAGCCAAGGTCAAGCGCCGCGCCGAACTGATCGGCATCATCGACTGGCGCGTGGCCCAGCTCGACAAGCTTGGCGTCGACGTGCGCTACAACACCTACGCAGAAGCCGGCAATGTTGCCGCGCTATCCCCGGACGTCGTCATCGTCGCCACCGGCGGACTGCCGCGTGAAGACGGCATTGCCCACGGTGGCGAGCTTGCCACGTCGAGCTGGGACGTCATTTCCGGCGACGCCAGCATCGGTGAAGACGTGCTGTTGTACGACGACAACGGCGCCCATCCCGGCATGGCAGCCTCGGAAGTCATCATGGCCACGGGCAGCAAGTTCGAGATCGTCTCGCCCGAACGCATGTTCGCGCCCGAGATCGGTGGCCTGAACCTTGTGCCATATGTCGAGAAGCTGCAGGGCCACGGCGCGGCGATCACCACCATGACCCGCGTTCACAGCCTGCGCCGCGAGGGCAACAAGATTGCCGCCACCCTCACCAGCCCCTACAACGACGCCGTCATAGGCGAGCGTCTGGTCGACCAGGTCGTCGTCGAGTACGCCACCACGCCGCTGGATGATCTCTACTTCGAGCTCAAGCCGGGTTCGCGCAATCACGGCGAGGTCGACTACGAAGCCCTAGTTGCGGGCCAGCCCCAGCAGGTCGTGCGCAACCCGGATGGCGCCTACCAGCTTTTCCGCATCGGCGACGCGGTTGCGTCCCGCAACATTCACGCCGGAATCTACGACGCACTTCGCCTGTGCAAGGACCTCTGAATCGCCCGGCCTTCCGTTTGCGGAGGCTTTTCGGTGGATAAGCTGTTGAAAACGCCGCAGGCCCATTGCAGCTGCGGCAAATTGGCTGCACGATTTCTCCATCAACAACCGGAGAGGCGACTTTTCGAACGTTGGTGGGAACTGGAAAGTCTTGATTTTCTTAGGAAACTGCGGCGAACCAGATACCCCTTGCCGGCATCGCCGGTCCTGACGCTGAGCGCACGAGGACAGCCCTGATCGCAGGCTTTCGGGCTTGTTTGATGGCCGTCCACCTTCGGGAAAGTGGCCGTTCGCAGAAGGTCCGGATCAACGAGACGGCAAAGAGGAAACGCGCAAGACGGGAGACCGCCTTGCGCGTTTTCTTTTTCTGTTCGCTCGACGGTTCGGCCGGCGCACGGAGCCCTACTTGCTCAGGTCCAAGCGGCGCAGCTCGTCCGCGATCATCTGGAAGTTCTTCACCAGCGCCGCATTGGACGGCGGGTCGAAGTACTTTTCAGGGCTCGATGCAGACGCCTTGATTAGGTTGCGCTGCGTGGAGCTGGGCACGTGAGGGCAGGACTTGAGGACGTTAAAGCCTGAACCTTGCCGGGGTTCATCAGGCCGAGTGGGTCGAGCGCCCGGGCCACCAGCCGTGCCGCAAACAGCCTGCCCGGATCGCCGTGACAGGCGAGTGCCGCCATTTTTTCCAGCCCGATGCCATGCTCCGCCGAGATCGAACCACCCATCTGCTTCAGGCCTTCGAATACCGCCTCGTCGGCCTGTTTCTTGGAAACTGTCGCATCGGCGGGCACACAGATCGTGATGTGCAGGTTGCCGTCTCCAAGGTGCCCGATCACGCTCAGGAAGCACTCGCCCGGCAGGCCCGACACCCTGTCCTGCAGTTCCCTGGCATAGGCGTCGAGCTGATCGAGCGGCACCGTCACGTCATACCAGAGACCGTTGGGCCACGTGCTTTCAACCGCGAAGCTGTCTTCGCGCACCCGCCAGAAATCCTGCTGCTGTCGCACGTTCTGGGCGATGATCGCATCTACCAGGATGCCGTCTTCCGCGAGCCGTTCAAGGCTTGCCTCCAGCCGGCCCTGGGCGTCCTCGAAGCTGCCGCCGGCCACCTCGAACAGCACCAGCACGTCGCCGCTGCAGGTCGTTGCCACCTCCGGCAGGCCGCACGCCTGCGAGACGATGTCCACGTACGCCCGCCACATTACCTCCGCCCGCAGCAACCCGCCCGCCAAGCGCATCGCGTGAAACGCCGTCACCGCATCCGCCGCACTGGCAAAGCCCGTCAGCGCCGTTGCAGCCGCCTGCTCCAGCGGTTCAAGCTTCAGCATTGCACGCGTCACGATGCCGAGCCTGCCCTCCGCCCCAATCAGCAGGTGCTTGATGTCGAGCCCCTCGTTGACCTTGGTCACCCGGGTCAGATCCGACATCACCGTGCCGTCCGGCAGCACCGCCTCCAGCCCCAGAACGCGATGGCGCATCACCCCGCAGCGGAAGGCTTCCATGCCGCCTGCATTGGTCGAGATCATTCCGCCTATGGTGGCAGACCCGCGTGCTGCTAGGTCGATGCCCGGCGTGCGGCCCACCGCCTTGCAGGCCTCCTGCACTGCGTGCAGCGTCGCGCCTGCCTCAACCTCGATGCATCCCGCTGCCGGGTCGGGCGCGCCCACCCGGTTCATGCCCGCCATGTCCACCACCAGTTGCCCCGGCGCGCTCACTCCGGCCTGGGCCAGGCCGGTCCGCCCGCCGTGCGTCACCACCGGCACCCTGTGCGCACTGCACAGCTTGATGATAGACTGCACCTGTCCGGTCGATGTTGGCAGCGCGACCACGCCTGCACCCAGGTTGCCCGCATCCACGCCGGGGTCCATTGCGGCCACCGCTTCCCCGCTGCGCACCTTGCACACCTGCTCCAGTGCGATGATGAAACCGTCCGGCAGCGCCATTGCAACCCCCCTTGCCGATGTTGTCCTTTTGCCCGCATGATGGCGCGAATCCAGCGTCTTCACCAGCCTGCTTATGACCTCTGCACACTTGATGAAAACTCCCGGCGGCAAGCTCCGCGCCAGAGGCCTCGGCCTGCCGCTAACGGGTACGCCCGGCCCCTCGAATGCCATCACCGACGTGGATGGCGTCGAGGTCGGCTATTCGACGATCATTGCAGGTGACAGCGTCCGAACGGGCGTCACCGCCATCCTGCCGCGCGGCAGAAGCGGCGCCGCAGCGCCCTGCATGGCAGGCTACCATTCGTTCAACGGCAATGGTGAGATGACCGGCACAATCTGGATCGAGGAAGCCGGTGAACTGCAGACCCCCATTACCATCACCAACACCGCCTCGTGCGGGGCAACGCGCGACGCCACGCTGCAATGGCTGCTGAAGAACGGCATCGGCACCGGCCAGGACTGGGGGCTGCCCGTCTCAGCCGAGACCTACGACGGTTATCTCAACGACATCAACGGCTTCCACGTGAAGGATCAGCACGTCTTCGAGGCCCTCGACACGGCAGCGTCCGGTCCTCTGGAGCTGGGCTCCGTCGGCGGCGGCACCGGCATGATGACCTACGAGTTCAAGGGCGGTTGCGGCACCGCATCGCGGCAGGTGACGGCAGGCGGCACAGGCTTCACGCTGGGCACCTTCGTGCAGTCGAATTTCGGCCGCCGGCCCGAACTCACCGTGCTCGGCGTGCCTGTGGGCCGCGAGCTGAAGGGTGGAGAATTTCTCGACCGCGGCACCGGCTCCATCATCGCCGTCATCGCAACCGACGCACCGCTCCTGCCGCACCAGTTGAAGCGGCTGGCCCGGCGCGTGCCGGTCGGGCTTGGCCGCACCGGCACCATCGGCCATCACTCCTCGGGCGACATCTTCCTCGCCTTTTCAACCGCCAACGCACAGGTACTGTCGTCCGCCGGCGTTCGCCATCTCGACGCACTGGCAGACAGCGAACTGGACCCCTTGTTCGAGGCTGTGGTCGACACGGTCGAGGAAGCCGTGCTCGATGCCATGATCTGCAACGAGGACATGACCGGCAAGGATGGCTTCACCATCCGCGCCCTGCCGCGCGACGGCCTCGTCGCCCTGCTCAAACAGGCCGGCAGACTCTAACGTCTCGCGCCGGGTATGGAGAACGGCGCGAGCCTTGGCGAGCAAAGCTGTTCGACCAGAATCAGGCTTTCTTCACACCACACGTGTTGATGCCGAGCAGGCTGTACGGCGGGCACCAGCCGATCGCTGCCGTCAGCAGCGGCACGACGCCGACCCAGCCAAGCCAGGCATATTCGCCGGTGCCGGTCAGCGCCCAGTAGATAAGTGCGATGCCGACGATGGCCCGAATGGCGCGGTCAACGGTTCCGATGTTTTTGGTCATGATGTGTCCTTCAGCGCTGGAGCGCGCCATCAATGGCGCACGATATTCACATTCACAACTTTATATGTGACCTGACGCCGGGCAACTGATCTGGATCAATCATCACAAACAAAAAGCCCGGCCACCCGCGCGGCCGGACCAATATCGCAAACGGCAAACCTGCCGCGGGGAGGCCTGAACTAGGCCACGCCCAGCTTCTTCTGCAGGTTCGACGACGACGTCGTGTACTGGAACAGCAGCCGCTCGCCCGGATTGATGATCCGGAACGCTTCCTGCGCCATCAGGGCCGCTTCATGGAAGCCCGACAGGATCAGCTTCAGCTTGCCCGGATAGTGGTTGATGTCACCAATGGCGAAGATGCCGCGCTCGGAGGTCGAGAACTTCTCGGTGTCGACCGGGATCAGGTTTTCTTCCAGGTTCAGGCCCCAGTCGGCCACCGGGCCGAGCTTCATGGTAAGCCCGAAGAACGGCAGCAGGGAATTGCAGGCCACGTTGAACTCGCCTTCCTTGCCCTTCACCGTGGCGGCACTGAGCACGCCATTGTCGCCCTTCAGACCGGTCACCTGGCCGATGTGCAGGTTCATCTTGCCCGACGCCACCAGCTCCCGCATCTTGTTGACGCTATCTGGCGCCGCGCGGAACTCGTCGCGCCGGTGCAGCAGCGTCATCGACTTGGCCAGCGGCTGCAGGTTGATCACCCAGTCCAGCGCCGAGTCGCCGCCGCCAACGATCAGGATGTCCTTGTTGCGGAAATCTTCCATCCGCTTGACCGAGTAGAACACACTGGTGCCTTCAAAGTCCTCGATGCCCGGAATTGGCGGTTTCTTCGGCTGGAAGCTGCCGCCACCGGCGGCAATCACCACCACCTTGCAGTGGAATTTCAGCCCGCCATCGGTTTCCATCTCGAACGTGCCGTCGTCCTTGCGGTTAAGGCCGGTGACCATCTGGTTGTAGTGGTAGGCCGGGTTGAACGGGGCCGCCTGCTCCAGCAGCCGGTCGGTCAGTTCCTGGCCGGTCACGATCGGCAGGGCGGGAATGTCATAGATCGGCTTCTCCGGATACAGCTCGGCGCATTGCCCGCCCGGCTTGTCCAGAATGTCGATCACATGGCACTTTAGATCGAGCAGTCCCAGCTCGAAGACGGCAAACAGGCCGCACGGGCCCGCGCCCACGATCACGACATCGGTTTCAATCGCCTGTTCGGTCATCGGCGAACTCTCCTGTGGAATATTAGGGACAGGCGGGCTGGCGCGCCCGGCCCGCTCAGAACTGCTTTTCGGGAACCTTGACGACGAGGCCGTCGATGTCGTCGGACACGCGGATCTGGCAGGAAAGCCGCGATGAGTCCTTCACGTCGAACGCGAAGTCGAGCATGTCCTCTTCCATTTCGGACCGCTCGCCAAGCTTCTCCGCCCAATCGCCCTGCAGGTAGACGTGGCAGGTGGCGCAGGCGCAGGCCCCGCCGCAATCGGCGTCGATACCCGGAACCATGTTCTTCACCGCCACTTCCATGACGGACATGCCGTTGTCGCCCTCAACAGTGTGCTCGTTGCCATTGTGCTCAATGAAGGTGATCTTCGCCATGTCGCTTTCCGGTTTCCTGAACGTGATGCAAACTTGTTTGCATACACTCAATAATGATCAGCCTTGTAGCTAGGCCGAACCGGGCAAAAATGCAACAGAAACCAGTGCCGCAGGCTGTTGCTCACGGGTTCGTGCGACAATTCGAAACGCTCCGCGCCGCAACTTCAGGCACCATGCTGCAATGATGCGGTATCAGGCGCCGGCCTTGACGATAAG
The DNA here is from genome assembly GCA_024642465.1 of Alphaproteobacteria bacterium. GTDB lineage: Bacteria > Pseudomonadota > Alphaproteobacteria > Rhizobiales > Aestuariivirgaceae > Anderseniella. The sequence continues at coordinate 31,109 of JAHEBA010000021.1, read as the reverse complement.
CGGTTCGCCGGCCAGCAGTTCGTCCATGAACAGGCTGAACAGTTCGCCGCGCCCCGATACGCCGGCCTTGCCATAGATGCTGGCCGTCTGCGCTCGAACCGTACTTGCCGCGGTGCCGCGCAGCCGGCCGATCTCATCATTGTCGCAGCCCTTGAGCATCAACATGGCCACTTCCCGCTCGCTCGCGGTCAGCCGCCACTCAGTGAAGAACCGGTCCATCACCGCCGCCATTTCGCCGCGCGCCGCCTGCAGCCCCGTTTCCATGGCATCGACCCGCCACAGCATGTCGCGCAGTTCGAGCATCAGGTAGGTCACGCCAACCACCAGCACGAAGGCTGCCAGCGCTTCAAGCACCATGTGGATGTCCTCAAGATGATCGCCATCATGCAGGTCAGACAGCACGTCGCCGAAAAAGAACACGGCACACAGCGCCTGCAGCAGGATGATCGCCACCAGCAGGACAGCTTTGCGCCGCATTGCTTTGTTGTTCGGCTTCGGCAAAACCCTCATTCGGTCGTCCAGCCTTCAGGCACCTTCTTGCGGCCATGCAGCATGGCGGGGATCAACGGCACCCCGGTTCTGATCGTGTCGATCACCACGCCGGCAACATGCAGGCCGACCGAAACCATCAGCCAGTAGAACACTGCCTCATGAACCTCCTCGACCCATTCGACGCCGAAGAAGCTGACCGTGCCCATCATGTAACCGGTTACCGCGAGCGCCGCTATACATGCCCACAGGTTGTACACCATCAAGGCACCCAGCGGGTTATGCGACAAATGCAAGCGCCTCTCGCCGCGCGCCATGGCCTTCAGGTGTTGTAGGGCGGCAATCGGGTTTAACGGAAACTCGGACAGATTGCCGTACCCACGGGCAACCACGCCCCAGAGAAGCCGCACGCCAACCAGGCTGATTGCTGTATATCCGATCCAGGTATGCAGCTTGCTCTCCTGGTCGATGATCGTGGCATTGAGCAGGATACATGCGGCAACGCCCCAGTGGATCGAGCGCACCAGCGGATCCCAGACCACGATGGTGCGGGCGCCTGAGCGCCCGCCTTCGTTTGCATGAGAGATGGCCATCGCCGGGTTACTCGCCCTTGATCTTGGTGATCTTGCCGGTCGCCTGGCTGACGTAGACTTCGGCCATCTTGCTGTCCTTGACCACGTAGACCTCGATGTTGCCGTCTTCCATGTCGGCCTTGCGGACCTCGTAGCCCAGCTCGCTCATCTTGGCCTTCACGTCGTCCATGGTCTTGCCGACTTCCATGTCGACGGCCAGGTCGCTGGCAAGAGCCGGCGTCACGAAGGCGAGGAAGGCGGCGGCGATTGCAAATTTGCGCATTGGGAATCTCCTATTGATGAATGCGGCTGGTGACAGGGCCACACTGGTCCGTCACATGCAGCGAACATGGAGACTGTTTGCCTGCGCCGGTATTGACCCGGCGCTTATGCACCCCGCCATAAGCGCGCGCTTATGCTTTGCGGCCAAACCGCGGCACCAGCATCAACGCTGGCGTTGACGCCTCATCCGTTGGCTGTGCCGAACCCCGAACCGGGCTTGGTGTATTCCTCGCGTGGCGGGGCGAACACGTCGATCACCACAAGCCCCTCGCTGCCGGCCTGCATGGTGTGTGGCACGTTGCCGGGAGTGCGCCAGAAATCGCCCGCCGAAACCCCGATCGCCTCGTCAGCCTGGTAGCGCGTGCCTGAGCCGGAGACACAATAGCCCCACTGCTCTTCCGGATGATGATGCAACGTCCCGCGCGCGCCCGGCTCGAACCGGACGACCGAAATCATCGCCTGCTCGCCCGGATAGACCGTCGTGGTGATGCCAGGCGCAAGCGTGCGTTCGATGCCGCCGCTCGAGCGATCAATTTTGAAGAATAGATCTTTCTGCATCATGGCTGGCACACCCCTGCTCTTCAGCCGGAAAGCTTTCCGTCCGGGGGTCAAGGTTAGGCGCCATTGTCAGGCGGGACAACTCGTGACAGGGCCGATCGCGGCCTAATCCGCCAGCAGTGCAAATTCTGCCTGAAACGCATCGGCGGCCTGGCGCAATTCCGCAAGGTCGCTTACATCACCCGGTCCGCCATCAAATCCCCGGCTTTCCAGCCGCTCGGCGACATCGGCAACCTGCCATGCGCCAACGGCGCGCGCTGCCCCCTTGAGCGTGTGGGCCGCCTGCTTCCAGGTGCCGGCATCGGTGCAATGCTGCAGCTTGCCCGTCTGGGCCTCGAGCTGGATGCTGAACAATCGCAGCAATTCGCCCTGCAAACCCTCGTCGCCCAGCGTGTACTGGTCCAGATGCGCGAAGTCGACCGTCTTGCCGCTGCGCATGACGGTTTCATGCGGCATTTCATTGTGCTTGTGCACCGGAAGTCTCCCTTGGCCGGCCCTGCTCCATCCTCGCGTGCAACATTAACCGAGGCCTGCCTACGACAGGTTGCGAATTTCACTCAAATTCGATTCATTTCTGTGCACCACGTTAACCAATTGTGCAGAAATCACCTGTCATTTGATGATTTTGCGTCGTGTCGCCATGGCTTTTGCTTTAGAGTTTGAGGTTGGACGCACGGGTGGGACTCCGGCAATCCGCCGCTGAAAACACATAATCAATGTGTAACGGCGGAGGTGTTTTGGTGTCACGTTTTCGGTCCGTGTGGGGTAGTCAGACGGCCAGCGTTGCCCGGAGGCGGCCGGAGGTTCTCCGGTTTGGGCGGCCTGACCGAGTCAGTGATTAAGTTGCGGGGAAGCAAAGTTATGTCGAGTGAAGTCAACCAGCCGCGCCGCGCATCACGCCGCAACCGCCGGCCTGCTGAACAAACCGATGAGCAGAACATACAGCAGGAGGCGCTGGAACGCCGCCGCCAGGAAGTGCGCGAGCAGCGCCGCCGCGAGGCAATGTTGCGCGGCATGCCCGCCAACGAGAACGACGCTGTCGTCGCCAACTCGATCAGCGCGATCCGCCGCCGCACCTCGACCACCCCGATCTGGACCGCCGTTGCCGCGTCGATGATCTGGCTGATGGTCTGGATCATCCTGTACGTCCCTGCCCTCGCCCAGCTGGGCAATCCGCTCGGCCTGGACAACCTGCCTGTCACCATGCGCACGCTGCTGCTGGCATTTGTGCCGGTCGCGGCCTTCTTCGCCGTGGGTTACCTGATCTACCGCGCCAACCAGATGAACAACGTATCACAGGCGCTAATGCAAACTGCCATGCGTCTCGTGCGTCCGCAGGACATCGCCACCGAAAGCCTGTCGTCGGTTTCGCAGCTCGTGCGCCGCGAGGTCGACCAGCTTGTCGGCGGCGTCGAACACGCCGTGCAGCGCGCCTCTGAACTTGAAGGTGTCATTCACAAGGAAATGGCCAATATCGAGCGGGCCTTCGGTGCCAACGAAGAGCGCATCCGCCTGATGCTCGAAGGCCTCGAGCGCCAGCGCAATGCGCTGCACGAAACCGGTCTGGTGATCGGCAACGAGGCCCAGCCCCTGCTCGGCCGCCTCGAGGAAAACACCCATGGCCTCTCCGGCCTGATCGCCGACGCCTCGTCCACGCTGGCTGCCCTTGAGCACAACCTCAAGAATACCACCGCGGAACTGACCCACACCGTGGACGAGATTTCCAGCCGGGCCAGCTTTGTCGGCACCGAGATTTCCGGCCAGACCGCCCGCATGGAGCAAATGTCCGGCACCCTGGTATCGGAGATGCGCCTGTTCTCCGACAACGTCTCCAGTCAGGTCTCGATGATGCAGAACGCTGCCCAGCGGCTGAATTCCGAAGGCATGCAGTTCGGCGACAACCTGCGCATGCTGGAAGGCAGCGTGTCCGGTGCCATCCGCGAAAGCCTCGAGGAACTGCGCGGCGTGCGTGGCGAAGTCTCCAGCGGCCTCGAAGAAATCACCGTCTCCATGTCTGGCCAGCTGCGCAGCGCCAGCGAGGAAAGCGTGGAACTGCTACGCACCATCGGCGACAGCGTTACCGGCAACATCCGCTCGGCATCCGGCGATGTCGTGCAGACCGTCGAGGCATCCTCGGCAAGCGTCGCCGAGCAGCTTCGTGCAATGGCCGACGAGAATGCCGGCCTGATCAGCAGTGCCGGCCAGCTCGTCACCGACACGGTGCGCTCGTCGAGTGCCGAGATCGTCAAGTCGGTCGAGGCCTCCGCCACCGGCGTGGCCAGCCAGCTCAAGGCAGTTACCGACGAAAATGTCAGCCTGATCTCGAGCGCCGGACAGCTCGTTACTGACACGGTGCGTACATCCAGCGCCGAGATCGTTAAGTCCGTAGAAGCCTCCTCCGCCGGCGTAGCAAGCCAGCTCAAGGCGATCGCAGACGAGAACGTCGGTCTGATCACTGCCGCGGGCGAATCCGTTACCGAGGCCGTGCGTTCGACCTCGGGCAATGTTGTTACCACCATGCAGTCCACCTCCGATGCCATCGTTGGCCAGCTCAAAACCGTCGGCGAAGACGTGGCCCAGTCTGTCCAGGTCACCTCCGAAGTGGTACTGCGCAACCTCAACGAGGTCGGTATCGAAGTCACCGATCGGGTGCAAGCAGCCGGCAACTCCGTCGTCGACAAACTGCAGACCACCGGCTCGACCGTGGCCTCCAGCCTCGAGACCACCAGCACCAAGGTGGTGGAACGCCTGCGCACCTCCGGCGAGGAGATCGCCCGCAACACCGAGATTTCCTCCGAAGCCCTGCTCGACTACATCAACGAGAGCGGCCAAAAGGTTTCGAAAGCCATTGAAGAGGCCGGCACCGGTGTCGCCAACCGGCTGGAAGGCTCCACCGGCGAGATGGCGAGGCTGCTCAACAGCTCTGTCGAGAAGGTCACCGACCGCCTCACCGTCGCCTCTGCCGCCGTCGGCGAGCAGCTCGACCTGTCGGGCAACTCGCTGACCGAGAAGCTGCTGTCGATCTCCGGCGAATTCGTGCAGAACGTCGCCACCGCCCGCGACGAGGTCTATGCCTACATGGAAGACGTGTCCGGCAAGATGACCGGCAACCTGGAAAAGGCGTCGGACGACCTGTTCAAGCGCTTCGAGGGCATCACCGACGAGATCACCGGCAAGCTGGAAACCTCGGCAGGCACCCTGTTCAACCGCGTCGAGACCGCTACTTCGCTTATGTCCGGCCACCTGGACGAGTCCACCGCGCGGCTGTCCGGCCAGATCGAGCAGACCTCCGACGCCATGGTTGTCCGCCTCGAAGGCGCCACCTCGCGCATGGCCGAACTGCTCGACAAGGCATCCGTCGGCATGACCGGCAAGCTGGACAACGCCGCCTCCGAGCTGGCCGAACGGCTTGACACCTCGTCCGCCGAGTTCACCAGCAGGCTGGAGTCCACCGGCAATTCGCTCGCCGGGCTGCTCGACAGCTCGTCGGCCAGGCTCGCCGGCAAGCTCGAAACCACGACCCGGGCCGTCACCGAACAGCTCAATACCAACGCCACCGAACTGACCGGCCGGCTGGAGGATGCCACCATGCGCATCGCCACCGTGCTGGACGAAGCCTCGGTGGAGATGAGCAGCAAGCTCGACACGACCGCCAACACGCTGGCCGACCGCCTCGACTCCACGTCCGGCGCCATGACCGGCCGCCTGGATGAGGTGTCCGTGCTGCTGACCAACCGCCTCGACTCAACGTCCGGCGCCATGACCAGCCGCCTGGACGAGGTGTCGCTGCTGCTGACCGACCGCCTCGACACCACCTCGTCGAGCCTCACCACCCGTCTGGACAGCGTTGCCGACACCATGGCCACGCTGATGAACCAGCTGGAGGACCGCTCTGGCACCGTGCTCAGCCAGATCGAGGGCATGTCCGGCCAGCTCGATTCCACCACTGCCCAGTGGTACGCCCACGTCGAAAAGGCCAACTCCGACATGGCCTCGCGGTTCGAGAAGACCACGCAGGACGTTGCCGAAACCATGGAGAAGTCCGGCGAGGCCATGTTCATGCGCCTCGAGGCCAACTCGCGCGACATGGGCAAGCGTTTCGACCTCGCCAACAGCCTGCTCGAAGAGATGACCTCCGACGTCATCAACCGCATGGACAATGCCGGCGAAGCGTTCTCGAAGATGCTAGACGAGCGCGCCGAGCGCGTCTTCAACGAACTGGGCACCGCCCGCACCGCCTTTGCCGAGGGCCTCGATGGCGCCTCGCGCGAACTGATAGGCGAACTGGGCCGCGCGTCCACCTCGTTTGCCGACAGCCTGGAGGAAAGCACCCAGGCCATTTCCGGCCGCTTCGAGGGCCACGCTTCCGACATCATCGGCCGGCTCACCGCTTCTGCAGGCGAACTGGAGACCCGCGCCGGCGAAGCCTCCCGTCGCCTGGAGGAGACGGGCGCGAAGTTCTCGACCCACCTCGACCAGGCCTACTCGCTGCTCACCGACGCGCTCAAGGAAACCGCCGGCGAGCTGGACCAGCGCATCGACACCGTCTCCACCTCGCTGGTGGGCCGTCTCGACGCCACCTCGGGCAAGATCACCGAGCGCCTCGACGGCACCGCCGCCAAGGTGGAGCGCGCCGTCCAGGTGTTCAACGAGCGCATCGACCGCCTGATGGACACCCGCGACACCCAGATGGCCGACCTGCTGACCAAGCTCGGCAAGAAGTCCGAGGAAGTCGATGGCATCATGGCCCGCTACCTGGAGCGCGTGGAGCACTCGCTGTCGGATGCCAACAGCCGCACCGACGAACTGGGCCGCCTGATGGCGTCGCAGTTCTCCGCCGCGTCCGACCAGCTGCAGGAAGAGATCAAGAAGATCGAGGCGATCTCCGACGAGCAGGTCAGCCGGGCTGCGCGCAATATCATGGCCCAGCACGAGGAAGTGGTGCGCCAGCTCAACTCCACCATGTCGGGCTCGACGGAGGAGTTCTCCTCCACCGCTGACGAGATGCGCGAGGCAGCCGCCAACGTGGTCCGCGAGATCGAGTTCGCCCGCACCGAGCTGCGCCGCGCCGTTCTCGAACTGCCGGCCGAAACCCGCAGTTCAGCAGACGCCATGCGCAAGGTGGTGTCCGACCAGATCACCGCGCTCAATGCACTTGCCGACGTGGTCAAGCGCCAGTCCACTGCCCTGTCGATGTCGGGTCCCGGCATCTACATACCGCCGGAGGGCCGGGGGCGTTCGCCGGGAAAAACTGAGGCACCTGCGTCCATCGCTGCAACGCGGACGTCAGGTGCCCGGAAAGAAGAGCGCAGCGAACCCGCCGAAGACGACACCCGCTCTGCCCGTTCCGGCAGCCCGGCAAGGACGATGAGCCGCTTCCTCGGCAGCCTGCTGTCCGGTGACGACGAAGCCGGCATCGCCGCCAGCCGCGCCACTTCCGTGCGCAAGTCGGCCAGCCGCGAAACCGAGGCCCTCGTCGCCAAGCTGAACGCTGCCTCGCGCGACGTGTACGAGGCGCTGCAGGGTGGTCTGCCGAAGGAACTGGAAAAGCCTTATCGCGAAGGTCAGGCGCAGGTGTACACCCACCGCCTGTTCCAGGGCCGTGGCCGCAAGCTGATGGACCAGGTCCGCACTTCCTACCGGGACGAGAAGCTGGTGCGTCAGCGCGTCGACGGCTTCATCCGCCTGTTCGAGCGCCTGCTCGACACGGTCGCTGGCAGCGAAGCTGGCGAGGAACTGGTCGACCAGTGCCTAGCATCGGAAACCGGCAAGGTCTACCTGATGCTGGCCGAAGCCGCCGGCCGGGTGAAGCACTAGGGCGATCCCGGGCGGGCCCGGCGCTACATCACTCTTCCGCCTTCCTCGGGCAACGGCTGCAAGCCCGCGGCCTAAGGACCCATGCCCATATCCTCCCCTCCAGTGCCGTCACCCCAGCTAAGGCTGAGGGCAAATAACCACGTCTGAATGACCCCGAACCGGTTCATTGGATGCCAGCATTCGCTGGCACGAGGGAGAAGCAAACGGCTTGATCGAACTTAATGCCGTCACCCCGGCGAAAGCCGGGGTCCACGCTTGACCGCGCTTCCTGGCTTCAGGGCCGGCTGACACCGACCCGGTCCGGAAGGATCGCGTAATGCACAACCTGTCTGCTTCGTGCCGGACAGCAATACGAAACGCCGCAATCCAGGTGATGGAGAACGGCACGAGGACCGGCAGGTCCGAGTAAAGCTGTTCGGCCAAAAGGGACGGAGAGAGCGGAAAGCCGGTAGCGCCTCGTGTGCGGAGCGCCATGCGCGCTGCAGATTTTCATATGAGTTGAGCAGAGCGCATGGTGCTCCGCCCTCCACCCCCATGCCACGGCGGCAAGCGCAGCGCGTGAACGGGAGCTCCTGCCTGCAGCCCCCCTGCGGCAGCACAAGATTTTGCAGCTTGCAAAATCGTCAGTGCGTGAGCAGACGCAGGCACGGAGGTGCCTGCGGACAAACAATGCAATCTGGCTCTACCCGGCATGAACGTCTGTCCTCTTGCGCAGTGCAGCATGGACCATGCTAAATGCCGCGATCCCACACAGATTTTATGAGTTCAGCCATGGAAATCGAACGCCCCTATCTCCTGTTCCTCGGTGACGTACACGACCAGCTTGCAGCCAAGACCGCGCAAGGCGTGGTCGACTGGCGGCCCGACTGGTGCCTTGGCCAGATGCGCCTGCCCAACTGCCAGGCCGACACCGGCCTCGCCGACATGACCATCGAGGAAGCCGTTTCGAAGGGCGCACGCACCATGGTGGTCGGCGTGGTCAATGCAGGCGGCGTTCTGCCGGATCACTGGGTCGCCGAGATCGTCAAGGCCATCGAGGCCGGCATGAACGTGGCCACCGGCCTGCACAAGCGCCTGTCGTCGATTCCGGCCATCGCCGAGGCCGCCGCAAAGCACGGCGCCAAGTTGCACGATGTGCGCTTCTCCGACATTTCCTTCGCCACCGGCAAGGGCACGAAGCGGCCTGGCAAGCGCGTGCTCGCCGTCGGCACCGACTGCTCGGTCGGCAAGAAGTACACAGCCCTCGCGCTTGACGTTGAAATGCAGAAGCGCGGCATGAAGTCGGACTTCCGCGCCACCGGCCAGACCGGCGTGCTGATCTCCGGCCGCGGCGTGGCGCTCGACGCCGTCATCGCCGACTTCATCTCCGGCGCCGCCGAATGGATTTCACCGGCCAATGACGAGGACCACTGGGACTGCATAGAAGGCCAGGGCTCGCTGTTCCACCCCTCCTTCGCCGGCGTGACCCTGGGCCTGCTGCACGGTTCCCAGCCGGATTGCTTCGTGGTCTGCCATGAACCGACACGGACGAAGATGCGCGGCGTCGAACACCCTCTGCCCACCATCCAGCAGGTCATCGACCGCACCATCATCGAGGGCCAGCTGACCAACCCGGACATCCAGTGCGTAGGGCTTTGCATCAACACCCAGAAGCTGTCCGAAGAGGATGCGAAGGTCTACATGGAAACCATGGCGAAGGAGCACGACCTTCCCTGCGTCGACCCGATCCGCACCAGCATGGGCCCCATCGTCGACGAGATCCAGAAGCGTTACCCGTCCTGATGGCAACTGCGCTCAAGCTCATGGTCGCCCATGAAAGCTGGCCCATCGCCGGCAGCTTCACCATCTCGCGCGGCTCCAAGACCTCTGCCGAGGTGGTGCACGTCACGCTGGAACAGGACGGCGTGGTGGGCCACGGCGAGTGCGTGCCCTACGCCCGTTATGAAGAAACCATCGACGGCGCGATGGCTGATCTGGAGGCTGCCCGCGCAGCCATCGAGGCTGGTTGCACCCGCGCCGATGTGCCGGGTCTGTTGAAGCTTCACGCCGCCCGCAACGCACTCGACTGCGCGCTGTGGGACCTTGAAGCCAAGCGTACCGGCACCCCGGTGTGGCAGCTTGCCGGTCTGGCGGAAGAGCCAAAGCCGGTCATCACCGCCTACACGCTCAGTCTCGATACGCCGGAGAAGATGGCCGAGGCCGCCGCCCGGTCCGCCGCCCGCCCCCTGCTCAAGATCAAGCTCGGCGGTGACGGTGACGACGAGCGCCTGCGCGCCATCCGGGCTGCCGCGCCCAAGGCCCGGCTCATCATCGACGCCAACGAAGGCTGGAAACCGGCCGAACTCGACAACCGTCTCGCCGTCTGTGCCGAAACCGGGGTGGAACTGGTCGAACAGCCCCTGCCCGCCGGAGACGACGAGGCCTTGCGCGGCCTTGGCAAGACGGATGTGTTGATCTGCGCCGACGAGAGCGCCCACGGCAAGGAAGACCTGCACAAGCTTCAGGCCAGGTACACCGCCATCAACATCAAGCTCGACAAGACCGGCGGCCTCACCGAAGCCCTGGCGCTGGCCCATGCCGCGCGCGAGGCAGGCTTCGAGATCATGATCGGCTGCATGCTGGCAACGTCCCTCGCCATGGCGCCGGGCCACATCATCGCTCAGATGGCGAAGGTGATCGACCTTGACGGCCCACTGCTGCTGGCGAAGGACCGTGACCCTGGCATCCGCTTCGATGGCTCACTGATGTTCCCCGCGCCGCCGGAGTTATGGGGCTGAGCGCTTCAGCGCCGCCGCCGCCACGAAGGCGACGGCACACAGGATGGCCATCCAGCCATAAGCACCCCCGCCTTGATCTCCATATGCCCAGCCGGCAAGCCCAATCGCCCCGGTCATGATGACCCCGCCGCTGATCGCGCCGAACAGGCCTTGCGCCGTGCCTGCAAAGCCCGCATCGAGTTTGCGCCGGATGAAGTAGATCGTGCCAAGGTGAGTGAGCGCATAGCTGCCGGCATGCAGCACCTGCAATCCCGCCACCATGGCCAGTGGCGGATCCAGCGCCATCGCCGACCAGCGCACCGCCCCCAGTGCCGCCCCGCCCATCAGCAAGCCCGCCGGGCCGAACCGGTCAAGCGGCCGCTTGGCCCAGTTGAACAGCACGATCTCCGCAATCACGCCGATCGACCACAGCGTGCCGATGGTGACGCCACCATAGCCCAGCGCCTCCCAATGCACCGATCCGAAGCCGTAATAGACCGCATGGCTGGCCTGCGTCAGACCCGCCGCCAGGATGAGAAGCAAGAAGCTGCCGGTCAGCAATACATTTCGCGCTGCCTTGAGCGACATGTCGCGCCCGCCGCCGGCCACGGCAGCGCCGAGCCTTGGCAGCAGGAACGCGGTGGCCGCCAGACCGATGTGGGTTGCCAGCAGCACCCAGCCGAGTTGCGCTGCAGGTATCGCCTCCAGCAGTGCCCCCGCCCCTAGCGACCCGGCGATGAACGTCGCCGAACCCGCTATGCGCACCCTGCCATAGTCGAAGTGCCCGGCCTCTGCCTGTTCCACCGCCACCGTATCCAGCATCGGCATCACCGGCGACCATGCCACAGCCGCCAGTACGATGCAGGCCGTGACCGCCGCCGTCCCATCGGCCATGTTGGCCAGCAGCATCATCACCGCAGCCATCGCCGACAGCACGATGATGAAGCGCCGACGCGCCGCCATCCTGTCGGCCCAGTAGGTGATCACCGGCATCGCCGCCACCCGCACCACAGACTGCAGCGCCAGCGCCGTTGCGACGTCCGCGATGCTGAAACCGCGCGCCAGCAGCCACACCGGCATGAAAGGCAACATGACGCCGATCATCAGCAAGAGCGCGCCATAAACAGCCGCCGTGCGTTTGCCTGCATTCAGGAACATGTCGAGCCTGCTTTTTACCGGTTTGAGCGCTGCAGGGTGCCGTTCGGAAAGGTTTCAGTAACCATTTGAGTCAATATTGAATCAGGGATTGGGGGTTACGTGCGCGTACCGGGCGTGACAAGGGGCAAAATGTCAGAATCCAGAGCCGTCGACACTGTTTCCGGTCTCGACTACGAGGAAATTGAGCAGGCCGTTATGGAAACCGCCCGTGGCCGGTGGTTTCTCAACGAATTCGCCCGCCGCCAGCGCGCCAGCGACACCAAGATCCTGCTCGACGCCATCCGGCGGCTCGAGGACCAGCTTCTCGCCATGCCGGCAGCCAGCAGCAACCCGGCGCCGAAGGCTGCACCTGAACAATCCGCCCCGCAAAAACAGCTCGCTGCCGTGCCAGCCGCTGAGCCTGCAGCTGAGTCCGCCCCCAGGCCAGTAGCCGCTGAACAGAAACCGGTCCAGCCCGCCGCACCAAAATTCGTGCCGTCCGATGACGACCTGTTCGAGGCAGCGCCCGCGCCGGTAGCCGCATCAGCACCTGCAACCCCCGTTCGCCCGGCCCGTGCCATCAGTGCGGACACGCTGGATTTCTCGTCCATCGAAGTTCCGCCGCTGCCGGTCCGCGTTACTGACAGCGACGAAAGCGACGACGGCGTGGAAGAAGCCGCCGCCGGACCGGCAGCAACCGCATCCGGTGCGCCGCCCCCTGCCAGTCGGGAAGACGAACTCAAGGCCCGCGACCGCGTCATCCAGGTGACCCGATCCGGCTCGCCGAACAACCGCCGCCTGTCAGACTTCGGCCCACCGCCAGAGTTGAGCATGAACGGGCGCATCAATGTCAGCGCCCCGGCCGCCGCCAATCAGCCATCGGCAGAAACGACGACGCCAGCCAGCCATGCTTCCACCGGCCGGCCAGCCACGGACGCCAATGCCCAGAAGAAGCGCATCATCGTGATCCGCCGCCCCGCCGAAGGTACCGACGGCATTCCGCTGGCCGGCGAATAGTCCCTACCTCAGGCGCTGCCGAGTATTCCGGCAATCACCTCTGCATCCGCATTGCCGCCCGACAGTGTGGCCGCAACTGTCTTGCCCCGGCAATCAAGCTTGCCCGCAAGCAGGGCCGCAAGCGCCACCGCGCCACCGGGTTCAACCACCAGCTTGAGCGTTTCGAAGGCGAACCGCACGGCGCGCTTCACCTCATCGTCCGTGACCGAAAACCCGCCGGCCAGCCGCGGCTGGTTGACCGCAAAGGTCAACTCGCCCGGGATCGGAGTGACGATGGCATCGCAGATCGACATCGGCGCAGGCCCGTTGCTGAGCCGCTCTCCCGCCGCCAGCGAACGGGCATAGTCGTCAAATCCTTCCGGTTCGCAGGCATAGACAGCTGCATCCGGCACCAGTTCCTTCACCGCGATGGAAATGCCTGCCGTCAGCCCGCCGCCGCCGGTACACACCAGCACCGCATCGGGCGTCTCACCGCGTGATTCAAGGTCCTGCACCAGTTCCAGCCCCGCCGTGCCCTGCCCCGCAATGATCCACGGATGCTCGTAAGGTGGCACGATCTCGGCCCCGCGCTCTGCAGCGATGGCCCCGCCGATTTCCTCACGGTTGCCGGTGAACCGGTCATAGGTGACGACCTCGGCTCCCAGCGCGATGGTGTTGCGCTTCTTGATGGCCGGCGCATCCTCCGGCATCACGATAAGGGCGGGAAGGCCCATGATGCGGGCCGCCGCCGCCACGCCTTGCGCATGGTTGCCGGACGAATAGGCAACGACGCCACCGGCGTTGGCCTCCTTGCTGAGCCGCGAGATGAAATTCCACGCGCCGCGGAACTTGAACGATCCGGTGCGCTGCAGGCATTCGGGCTTGAGGAAGATGCGCCCGCCGGTCAGCTCGTCCAGCACGTCGGAGCGCATCAGCGGCGTGCGTACGGCCCTGTTCTCAAGCCGTTGTGACGCCTCGATAATGTCGCTGAACTCGGGAAGCCTGACGTCTGTCTGCATCGAATTTCATCCAAATGGCCTTGAACCGGTTTTTGCAGAATACCATATCCGGAACATCAGTTACCCAAAACCGGAGGGATTATACACATGACCACGATTGCTCGCCGCAAAGGCCGCTGGACCCCGCTTGGCGTGGCCGCTGTCGTACTCGGCTTCATGGCCTGGTGGCCGCTTGGTCTTGCCGTCGTTGCCTACATCATGTGGGGCGGCAGCATCGACGAGCTTGCCCAGAAGAGCCTCGAAGAACTCAAGGGCGCTTTCAAGTCCGGCACCGCCACGCGCGGCACCACCGGCAACGCAGCCTTCGACGCCTATCGCGAGGAAACCCTTCGCCGCCTCGAGGAAGAGCGCGCCGAGTTCGACGCTTTCGTCGTGAAGCTGCGCGAAGCCCGCGACCGCTCCGAGTTCGAAGCCTTCATGGCCGAACGCAAGAAGGAACTCGGCAGGGGCTGATCCTCCCGGCAGGCTCAAGACATCAATCGAAAGGCCCGGCGCTGGCGTCCGGGCCTTTTTGTTGCTACCCATTGGCAGAACAGAAGAATCTTCAGGGAGACTCGCCTCATGGATCTCGGCATCGCCGGAAAGAACGCCATCGTCTGCGCATCGAGCCGCGGCCTGGGACGCGCCTGCGCCATCGCGTTGTCACGCGCCGGTGCCCACGTCACCATCAACGGCCGCAACGAGGAAAAGCTGAAGGAAGCCGCAGACCTGTGCCTTGCCGCAGGTGCACACGGCGTCAACATCGTCAACGCTGACGTATCCACGCCCGAAGGCCAGGACAAGCTGCTGAACGCGTGTCCCGAGTGCGACATTCTCATCAACAACAATGGCGGCCCGCCGCTGAAGGATTTCCGCGAACTTGACCGCGACGCAATCGTTGCCGGGGTCGAGCAGAACATGGTCACCCCGATCGAACTGATTCAGCGTGTGCTGCCCGGCATGCAGGCCCGCAAGTTCGGCCGCATCCTCAACATCACTTCGTCCTCGGTGAAGAGCCCGATCCTGGGCCTTGACCTGTCGTCGGGCGCACGCGCCGGTCTGACGGCGTTCCTCGCTGGCCCCGCCCGCGCCGTGGCCGGTGACAACATCACCATCAACTGCATCCTGCCCGGCATGTTCGACACCGACCGGCTCAAGGGCTCGACCGTGACCCAGGCCAAGCTGAAGGGCGTAAGCGTCGAGGAAATGGCCGAGGCCCGCGCCCAGTCGGTACCTGCCAAACGCTTCGGCTCACCGGAAGAGTTCGGCGAACTGGCCGCCTTTCTGTGCTCGGCACAGGCCGGCTATATCACCGGCCAGTCGATCCTGATCGACGGCGGCATGTTCAACGCGAGTATCTAGAGCCGTCCGCAGCGGCTCTCCTTCCATTACCTGCCTCCCTCGGGCTTAACCCGAGGGTCCACAAATGCTGGTACATGGATCCTCGGGTCGCGGGCTTGCAGCCCTTGCCCGAGAAAGGCGAAAGGGAAATGCACCCCCTCACCACCCCCGGCGATCGAGGAACTCCTGCCCGGTCCACACCAGGTCCTTGTCGATCTCGCCGATGTTCTCCACATCCTTGCCGTCATACTCGAACGCCTCGAGCACCACGCGGATGGCGTTCAGCCGCGCCCGCTTCTGGTCGTTGGCGTCCAGCACCGTCCATGGCGCATGCGGCGTGTCGGTATTGCGGAACACGTCGGCGATGGCGGCGGTATACTCATCCCACTTCGACACCGACTTGTAGTCCATCGGCGACAGCTTCCACTGCTTGAGCGGGTTGTTCTTGCGCTCGTAGAAGCGCTTCAGTTGCTCGGCGCGCTCCACCGTCAGCCAGAACTTGAACAGGTGGATACCCTCGCGCCGCAGCATGCCCTCGAACACCGGGGCCTCCATGAAGAAGTCCTGCACCTGCTCCTCGGTGCAGAAACCGAACACCCGTTCCACCCCTGCCCGGTTGTACCAGGACCGGTCGAAGAAGCACATGTCGCCCCGGGTCGGCAGGTGATCAATGTAGCGCTGGAAGTACCACTGGCCGAGTTCCACGTCGGACGGCTTGGCCAGCGCCACCACGTGGGCATAGCGCGGGTTGAGGTTCATCATGAAGCGCTGGATGGTGCCGCCCTTGCCGGCCGCATCGCGTCCCTCGAACAACAGCACCACGCGCTGGCCTTTCTCGCGCACCCAGCGCTGCAGCTTCACCAGTTCGATCTGCAGAGCTTCCAGCCGCTCATCGTATTTCAATCCCTTGAACTTCTTGTCGCGAATATAGCCGCCGCCATCGGGAAAGGTCAGCGCCTCGATCTCCTTCGGCAACTCGTCGAAGTCGAGGCTCCAGAGTTCGCCGGGAATGGAAGTCTTGTCAGCCAAGTCAGGCTCCTTCCGTGCGTGCTGGCGTCAGCGCCACTTGTCCTGCAGGCCATAGCCCACATAGGCCGCCTTGAGATAATTTACCCGTTGCGACGGCATGATGAACCGGCCCGGCATCCCCTGCAGCACCGCAGGCAGCGCCTTGTCGTGGGCCACCGCCCCAGCGATCACCCCGGCCAGCCGGTTGGCGGCATAGCTTGCCATGGCCACCCCGTTGCCGTGCCAGCCGAACGCGCCCCACACATTCTCCATGCCCGGCACCGGCCCGGCAAACGGCGCGCGCGACGAGGTGAGGCAGACGAACCCGCCCCAGGAGTATTCGGTCTCGACGTGCTTCCAGGCGGGAAACACCTCTTCGAAGGTCTGCCGCAAGGTGCCGATGATGCGGTTCATGGCGTCGGACGAGGCATCGGTGCCGCCGCGTCCGCCAAACAGCATGCGGTTGTCCGGCAGCAGCCGGAAGTAATGCAGCAGCCGGCGGGTGTCGTACGTCGGGTCGGTGCTGGTCCAGCCTTGCGCTTTCAGTTCGTTGTCGCTGATCGGCCGGGTGACTATGATCCGCGTCAGCGCCGGCAGCAGCCTGCCGCCGACAGCAGCGGGCAGCGTCTCGTCGGTGTACCCGTTGGTGGCGATGAGCACATGCCTTGCGCTCACCTCGCCCTCGCGCGTCACCAGCGTGTGGAGCCCGCCCGCCGTGCGCCAGCCGGTCACCTCTGACCTCGCATGCAGCTCGACGCCAGCATCCACCGCCACCCGCGCCAGCCCGCGCACATAGCGCAGCGGATGCAGGCCGAAGGTTTCCGTCGACAGCAGGCCCGCATGGAAGGCGAGACTGTCGAAGCCGCGCTCAGCCAGCTCCTCGCGCGTGTAAAAGGCTGAATCATCGCCAAAGGTTTCGCGCATAAAGCGTTGTTCTGCCTTGAGTTCCTCGACGCGCGATGGCTTGTGCGCCACTTCCATCTGGCCATTGCCCGTGCGCTGGGCATCGATACCTTCAGCGGCCAGGAAGTCGCCGACGAAGTACACGGCGTCCCGCTGCACCTTGTAGAAGTGCTTTGTCTCGTCGAGACCAAACCGGCTTATCAGCTCGCCGTAGCTGAGCTTCACCGCACCAGGGCAGCAGAACCCACCATTGCGCCCGGACGCGCCCCAGCCGACATGACCCGCCTCCAGCACCTTGACCTTGAGCCCGTGCTCGCGCGCCAGCACGAGGGCTGCGTGAAGGCCCGCATAACCGCCGCCGATGATGGCGACGTCTGCCGTGTGGGCGCCTTGCAGCGGCGGCGCCTCGTGGTCGAAGGCGGGCGCGGTCGCCTCCCAGTAGCTGGGAACCGCGGTGGTGAAGTCGAAAGCCGAAGGGTGATAGAGACGCATGGGATCAGACGTTGCTGAACACCTGCAGGAAGGTCAAGAGGCCAGGAGACCTTAAGTCGTGGACACCTGCCGCCAGCCAGTGTTACCGCTTGGCAGAGGAAGAACGTCAGGGACGCCGGATGCAGCTGCCATCCATCATGAACACGTCACGGATTGCCTGCCTGCTGATTGCCTTGCTCGTTGCAACGGCAGCGGCGGATGCAAGGCCCGTCACCCGCGACGAGGGCCTGCGCAAGATGTACGGCCAGCTGGTAATCAAGGGCTTTGCCGGCCAGACCCCGCGCGATGCCAGCGTACGACAGGTGCGCCGCGCGCTGGAACGCTCGGAAATCGGCGGCGTCATCTTCTTCCACAAGAACATCCGCAACCCCAAGCAGGTGGCTGCCCTGACCCGGTTCCTGCTGGGCGCGGAGGTCCGCTACACGCCGATCATCGCGGTGGATGAGGAAGGCGGCTCCGTCGAGCGGCTCAACCGCAAGAAGGGCTTCACCTATACCCCCGGCCACTTCCGCATGCAGCAGCGCTACACCGTGGCAGAAGCCCGCAAGCGCTATGATGGTATGGCCGCTGAGCTCGCCAGTGCCGGCTTCAACACCAATTTCGGCCCTGTGGTCGATGTGCTGCTCAATCCGCAAAACCCAATCATCGCCCGCAAGTACCGCTCGTTCGGTGCCCATCCGCTTTACGTGGCCCGCTATGCCGGCGCCTTCATCGACGCCCACAGGGCCAAGCGGGTCGGCACGGCGCTGAAGCACTGGCCCGGCCACGGCTCGTCGGCCAGCGACAGCCACCTTAAGTTCGTCGACGTGACCAAGCAGTGGCAACCAGTTGAGATCGAGCCCTACCGCCGCCTGTTCCGTGCAGGCTATGACGGAATGGTGATGACCTCGCACCTGTTCCACAAGGATTGGGGCATGGGCCAGGACCTGCCGGCCTCGTTGTCGCCCATCGCCATCCAGACCCGGTTGCGCGATGAACTGGGCTTCGACGGCGTAGTCATCACCGACGACCTGCAGATGCGCGCCATCACCTCGAAGCGTCCGCTCGAGGAGGCCATCGTGCTGGCGCTGAAGGCCGGCAATGACCTCGTTCTCATCGGCAATGTGCTGGCCTCCACCCCGTCGAACACGGACTTCGCGGTGAACGCCATCGAGAAGGCCGTGAAGGCAGGCCGGCTGTCGTTTAAGCAGCTCTACCGTTCCTGGACCCGCGTGAAAGATTACAAGGCGCGGCTGCACCGCTGATACAAACCTTTGATCGCACTATCGCCGCGATTGGCGCTATAAGACCAACCATGATCCGCGCTCTCGCCATCGCCGCCGCACTGATGCTGTTCGCTCTCGCCAGCCTGCCGGCAGGCGCAGCGGAGCTCGTCATGTTCGACCGCAAGGGCTGTCCCTGGTGCGCCAAGTGGCATGCCGAGATCGGCGTTGAAGGCTATGCCCGCTCGCCTGAAGCACGCACCGCACCGTTGCGGGTATACCTCGTCGGCACGCCCATGCCCGCCGACATCAAGCGGCTGACGCCGATCATCGGCACGCCCACCTTCGTGTTGATGGACAATGGCGTCGAGGTCGACCGTTTCGAGGGTTATCCCGGCAAGGCAGTGTTCTATGGCCGCCTGCAGCTGGCCCTCGATCGCCTAACCGGCGCCGACAAGCAGTACAAGACCATCATCGTGCAGTAGGCGAGCTAGGCCGAACAAAGGGATGATAGCAACAGGCCGGCGGAGCAGACTGCAAAAATCGCAGGCAAGGCAGGCCAACAGCACTCGGGCTTGACGCCCGGCTGTCTGGTGAAAGCCATCCTGACCGGCCTCCTGGGCCTGAACCGTACGACGTCGCCCGTGGCGTGCCCTCAACAGTTGTTGCCTCGACACAGCATGGAACCGGGACACCAAGTTTCCGTTAATGGAGCCTGGACATGTTTACGGACACGGACCCCATGAAAATGCGCCGAAAATCCGACCTGCCACAGAAAACGTGCATCGCCTGCGGGCGGCCGTTCACATGGCGCAAGAAGTGGGAAAAGGTCTGGGACGAGGTGAAATACTGCTCAGACCGCTGCCGCAGCGAGGGCCGCCGCAAGCCATCAGCCTGAGCCCGGAAGCGTCTTGCCCGGCAGTCCCAGCCGGATCACCCCACGCATCCCGTCCGATGCGATCGGGCGCCCCTTCCGGTAGATCGAGATCCGCCCATCGTTCGCAAGCCTCACTGCTGCCTGCCGCACCGGCCCCATCAGGTCATGCCAGTCGCCGCCCTCTACCGCCAGCCGGCGCGCAGCCTCCGATGGGCAAATGGTCTTGCCCTGCCCGCGCTCCAGGCACAGTTCCATGATCGCCTGCTCTATGCGTTCGCCGTCCATGATCCTTCGTCCCATTCCAGCCCGTCGAGAAACGCCTTCGCACTGTCACGATACTCGCCTTGCTTGTCCGCGCCCATGCGGTTCCAGGTGGCATACATCTGGCCCATGCGCGGGTTGCCCTTGAGCTTGTCGTCGTTGCGGGCCAGGAAATCCCAGTACAGTGAGTTGAACGGGCACGCTCCCTCGCCTGTCTTCTTGCTGACGGAATAGCGGCAGTTGCTGCAATGATCCGACATCTTCGAGATGTAGTTGCCGCTGGCTGCATAGGGCTTCGACGCCATCAGCCCGCCATCGCCGAACTGGCTCATGCCCAGCGTGTTGGGAAGCTCCACCCACTCGTATGCATCGCCATAGACCGCAAGATACCACTCATGCACGGCCTGCGGCGAGCACCCAGCCAGCATGGCAAAATTGCCGGTCACCATCAGCCGTTGGATGTGATGGGCGTAGGCGAGCCGCTTCGTCTGGCCGATAGCCGCCTTGAGGCACGCCATGTCGGTTTCGCCTGTCCAGTAGAACGCCGGCAGGGGCCGCTCCGCGCCGAGAAAATTCATGTCGCGATAGTCCGGCATCTTCAGCCAGTAGAGCCCGCGCACGTACTCGCGCCAGCCGATAATCTGGCGCACGAAGCCTTCCACCGCGTTGAGCGGCGCATCGCCCTTCTCATAAGCCGCAACCGCCCTGCGGCAAACCTCCAGCGGGTCGAGCAGCCCGAGATTGATGTAGGGCGACAGCACGGAGTGATAGAGGTGATCCTCGCCTTCCAGCATCGCGTCCTGGTAGTCGCCAAAGCGCGGCAGGGCATTCGCGATAAAGTGGTCGAGCGCGGCCTCCGCGTCCTTGCGGGTCTCCGCATAGCCGAACGGCTCCAGGTCCCCGAAATTGTCAGGAAAGCGTTCGGCGACCATGTCCAGCACCTCGCGGGTGATGGCGTCAGGTTCGAACACCGGCAAACGTGGCATGAACAGGTCGGGCGCCGCTGCCTTCCTGTTGTCGTGGTCATAGTTCCACTGCCCGCCTTCCGGTTCCCCGTCATCGTCGACCAGCAGGCCGGTATCGCGCCGCATCTCGCGATAGAAATATTCCATCCGTAACGACTTGCGCCCATCCGCCCAGCGCCGGAAACGGTCGTGGGAGCAGATGAATCTGTCATCCTCCAGCACCTCGACCTTGGCGCCGAGCGCCTCCGGCCAGCCATCGATGTCCGCTTTGAGGCGCCACTCGCCGGGCTCGGTGAGCCGGATGCAATCCACATCATGACGCTTCAGAGCCCGCTCGACCTCGCCCTTCAACGAGCCTGAATTGCCCTCGTCATCCAGCTGCATGTAGTCGACGGTCCAGCCCGCCTCGCGAAGTTCGTCCGCGAAGTGGCGCATCGCAGCGAACACCAGCGCCAGCTTTTTCTTGTGGTGGCGCACATAGCTGGCTTCGTCCATCACCTCCGCCATCAGCACCACGTCCGCAGACTGGTCCGAGGCCTTGAGTGAAGACAGATTCAGGCTAAGTTGGTCGCCAAGAACGAGGACAAAAGACATAGGCGGTAAACGCGGCCACCGCCGTTAGGTTCAACGAAATTTTGTGCCATCTACAGGCATCCGCCCTCTTGAACAAACTTGCGTCTCACTTCATATTCAAGAAATTGTATATGAATGCATACCCCTGGAGTAACACTGAATGAACTTCGTCCTCAATGACGCCCTTGCCGGACTGGCTGGCGGCGCGCTGATCGGCCTGGCCGCGGCAATTCTGCTGCTCGGCAATGGCCGGATTGCCGGCATCAGCGGCATACTCGGCGCACTGGTGAACACCAGCCTGCCGGCCACCTGGAAAGAAAACGCCCTGTTCGTGGCAGGTCTTGCTGCAGCACCTGTGGCCTATGCCGCAGTCGTGGCTAAGCCTGACATCGACATTACCACGTCCATACCGCTTCTGATTGCCGCTGGCGTATTGGTCGGCATCGGCTCGCGCCTGGGCTCGGGTTGCACCAGCGGCCATGGCGTTTGCGGCATGTCACGCCTGTCGCCGCGTTCCATCGCCGCCACATTGACCTTCATGGCTGTCGCCATTGCCATCGTCACGGCGATGCGGCTGTTCATGGCCTGAGCCGGGAGATGATCTGACATGAGAAAGATTGTTGCTCTTGTATCGGGCCTTGTTTTCGGTGCCGGCCTCGTGGTGTCCGACATGGTCAACCCGGCCCGCGTGCGTGGCTTCCTCGACCTCTTCGGCGGCGCATGGGACCCGACCCTCGCCTTCGTCATGGGCGGCGCCATGGCGGTGATGATTGCCGCGTGGCTTTTCGTTTCGCGCCGGTCGAAATCGCTGCTGGGCTACACGCTCCCCGGCCAGCCCGCCGGCACCATCGATGCACGCCTTATCGGTGGTGCAGCCGTGTTTGGTGTCGGTTGGGGACTGGTCGGCCTGTGCCCCGGCCCAGCCATTGCCAACCTGTTTCTGGGTGGCTGGCCGGTGCTGGTGTTCATCGCCTCCATGCTGGCCGGCATGATGGCGTTCAGCCTGCTCAACCGCACGGCCTGACCGCGGACACCCTCATGCAACGGATGCGGCGGCCTGGCATTGCTTGCACAGGCCCCGCAGTTCCACAGTGGATTTCGTCGCCCGGAAGCCCTGGCGCCGGGCGATTTCCTCAAGCTGTCCGGCAAGCTTGCTGTCGGTCACCTCGGCAACCTTGCCGCATTGCTCGCAGATCGTGAACGCCGTGATGTCGTGCGTCTCACACCCGGCATGGCGGCAAGCCACGAACGCGTTCAGGCTTTCCAGCCGGTGGACGAGCCCCAGTTCGACCAGCTTGTCCAGCGCCCGGTAAACCTGCAGCGGTGCGCGCACGCCCGCTTCACGCAACTGGTCGAGGATGGCATAGGCGCTCAAGGGCGCCGAAGCGCCTGACAAGGCGCCCATCACCAGCGACTGGTTGCGGGTCAGGCCAGCAAGGCTTGTGTCATGCGAATGGGTGGCCATGTTACGGGTTCCCTTGCCGGCGTCGGCTTGCAAACGTTGCCGGCACCAGCAGCGAGGCGACGAACAGGCATACGGCAGTGACCACGATGGTCGGCCCCGACGGGGTATCCCACTGCAGCGAGGCAAACAAGCCTCCAACGACGCTGGCCACGGCTGCTACGCCCGCCACGACCGCCATCTGCTCCGGGCCGGACACCATGCGCCGAGCCGTGGCCGCCGGTATGATCAACATGGCAGTGATCAGCAGCACCCCTACAATCTTGAGCGCAATGGCGATCACCGTGGCCATCAACACCATGAAGACGATGTCGGCCTGGCGCGGGTTCTGTCCCTCGGCTTCCGCGATTTCCCGGTTCACGGTCGCAGCGAACAATGGCCGCCAGATCCACGCCAGCACCCCCAGCACGGCGATGCCGCCGCCATAGATCACTGCGATGTCGGTGCGCGAAACGGCAAGAATATCGCCAAACAGGAAGCTGATCAGATCGACGCGCACCCAGGTCATGAACGACAGTGCCACCAGCCCGATGGCAATCGACGAGTGGGCCAGCAGCCCCAGCAGCGCATCTGAAGACAGCCCCGCCCGCCGCTGCAGCGCCAGCAGCAACAGCGACACGACCGCAGCGACGGCAAACACTGCAAGCGTGATGTTAACCTCGAACAGCAAGGCAAAGGCCACGCCAAGCAGTGCTGCATGCGATAGCGTATCGCCGAAATAGGCCAGCCGCCGCCACACGATGAAGCAACCAAGCGGGCCGGCCACCAGGGCCACGCCTACGCCCGCCAGCAGTGCCCGGACGAAGAAATCGTCAAGCATGGCCGTGCTCCTTGTTGCCGCCATCCTCGCCGTGCTCGTGATGGTGTCCGTCACCGGGGTGGCAGCTCTCCGTCACGGTGCCGTCGGCATGGCGCACCCGCCCGTCGGGCAGGTGAACATGGTCGTGGTGATGTTCGTAGACCGCCAGCGTCGGCACCGCCCGGTCGCCGAACAGCTGCCGGTATTCCGGACTGGAAGCGACCGCAACCGGGGTGCCGTGGCAGCAAACGTGGCCATTCAGGCAGATCACCTGGTCGGTCGCCGCCATCACCACGTGCAGGTCATGACTGATCAGCAGGATGCCGCAACCAAGCTCGCTGCGCAGCTTGGAAATCAGTTCGTACAGCACGATCTGGCCGGAGAAATCGACGCCCTGCAGCGGCTCGTCCAGCACCAGCAGGTCCGGCTTGCGGGCTATGGCGCGCGCCAGCATGACCCGCTGGAATTCGCCGCCCGACAGACTGCGCACCTCTTCATGGCGCAACTTGCTCACGCCCGTCCGCTCCATCGCGGCGTCCACGTCGGCCTTTCCGATGTTGCCGGTCAGCCGCATGAACCGTTCCACCGTAAGCGGCAGCGTCCAGTCGATGCTGACCTTCTGCGGCACGTAACCGACCTTGAGACCCGGCTGGCGGCTGGCGGTGCCCTCGTCGGGGTTCAAAACGCCCAGCGCCATGCGCGCCGTGGTCGACTTGCCCGACCCGTTGGGCCCGATCAGCGTCAGGATCTCGCCCTTGCGGATGGACAGGTTTACCCCGCGCACCAGCCAGCGTCCGGCACGGCCGACGCCGGCACCGTCCAGTTCGACCAGGGCCTCTTGTCGTTTCAGCATGATTGGTCCCGCTTTCAAGGGCGGCAAATTCGTCCTTGCCAGCCTGCACTATAGCACGTTATATCATTACACAATATGTAACCTTATAACATGACAAATCATCTCATGAACAAGCTCCGCCTACCGGTTCTCGCCTGCCTCGCGCTGCTTGCAGTTCCCTCCACGTTCGCGCAGGCCGACCCTGCGCCTGCCGTCATGGCCTCGATCAAGCCGGTCCACTCGCTGGTCGCCGGCGTGATGGATGGCGTAGGCAAGCCCGGCCTGCTAGTCGAAGGAGCCGCCTCGCCACACACCTACGCGCTCAAGCCGT
Source organism: Alphaproteobacteria bacterium (assembly GCA_024642465.1). Classification (GTDB taxonomy): domain Bacteria; phylum Pseudomonadota; class Alphaproteobacteria; order Rhizobiales; family Aestuariivirgaceae; genus Anderseniella. The sequence continues at coordinate 6,458 of JAHEBA010000021.1, read as the reverse complement.
CACAGGTGCGCGCCCTGTCCGATGCGAAGCTGGTGTTCTGGATCGGGCCTGGCCTTGAGAACTTTCTCGCCAAGCCGATGGAAAATATTTCCGGCGATGCACGCTCGATTGCCCTGAATTCGGCCTCCGGGGTGATCCACCACGAATTCCGCGGCCTGGACGAACTCGACGGCGACGCACATGCAGGACACGAAGGGCACAAGCACGGCGATCACGACCATGATCACGCCGGCAGTGATGACCCGCACATCTGGCTCGACCCGCGCAATGCCGCCGCCATGGTCGATGCCATCGAGGCGTCGCTGACAGAAGCCGACCCATCCAATGCCGCAACTTACAGCGCCAACGCCGAAAGGTTGCGCCAGCGGCTGGACGAGCTTGAAACCCGCATCGCAGGCCAGATCAGCGCCGTGAAGGACCGGCACTTTGCCGTTTTCCACGACGCCTACCAGTATTTCGAGCGCCGCTTCGGCCTTGAGGCCTCGGCCGCCATCACCCTGAGCCCGGAAAGCTCTCCCGGCGCCGAGCACGTATCCCGGGTTTCAAGGCGCATCAGGGACCTGAAGGTTGTCTGCGTGTTCACCGAACCGCAATTCGAGCCGAAGCTCGTTCGCGTCGTCACTGAAGGCAGCAGTGCCCGCAGCGCCGAACTCGACCCGCTGGGCGCCGCCCTGCCCGATGGCCCGGAACTGTATTTCGACCTGCTGGAGGGCATGACCCGTTCGATGACAGACTGCCTTTCGAGTAACGGCTGACGGCGAATCCGTGACGCCGGCCGCCTTCCGTGCGATGCTGTTTGCTCTTCGGGCATGCAACGGGGCATCATGGCCGCTTGTCGCAAAACTACCGTCTTCTTCCTGGCTTGCGTAGCCGCGGCGCTTCCTCTGGGCCAGAACCGTGCCGCACTTGCCGGCGGCCAGACCTGGACCTGCAACTTCGAGGCAGCCGCCGGTCTCAAGTGGAATGGCCGCCGATGGGACAAGGCAGGCTTCACCACGGGCCAATCGTTCACGCTCACCGTCCAGGGGGCCATCGTGTCGGCGGAAAGCGCGGCTGTACCGCTGTCCAGCAGCGCCAGCTTCGTGCGCTGCCCGGCAGACACCACGGCGGTACTCTACTGCTTCGACGCCAGCGGCGGATGGCTGGTGTTCGACCCGAAGACCGGGCATGGCGGGGTGAGCAAGATCTACACGGCGATCAAGCAGCCGCCCAATCCGGGCTCGACGCTTTCGGTCGCACCGTTTTCCTGCACCAGTCAATGAAACGACCCGGCCTCAGGCCGTAGCTGCCTAACAGCACATAATCACAGCCATGCAGTTATGAGACGGGCGTTTTCTTCGAGGAGCGCCTGTCGTGCGTCGGAGTAACAAAAAGGCCCGGAGCTGGCGGGAGAGAACCAAAACTCCGGGCCTGATCGGAAATCTGCACGCTACGCGTACTTACCCCCCGTCCCACGGGGCACTTCAAATTTGCATAAATTTGTTGACGCTTGATTAAGCATAAGTGGCCTCTAAGCCACACAGCACTCCACCAGCGCCTGAAACGGATTTCAGAGTCCCTGAACATCCGAAAACACAAAACGCGCGTCAGCGAGTCTCTGCGGGGCGCGCAGAGGGGTTTAACGGAGCTCGTGAACGACACGCCCCTGATGCCTCGGCCACCAAAGCCAGAACCCAACTATAGACACTTTCAGTCTTTAGGCTGAAGGTGTTGGCAATTCGCACCAACAAGTTCGGAGGAGACACCATGAACAAGATGCTTTTGTCTTTGGTTTTTGTCGCCTGCCTCGCCGGCCCTGCATTTGCTAATCAATGTCCAATGGATATGTCGAAGATTGATGCGGCCATGCAGACCGCCCAACTTTCTGACGCGGACAAAGTGAAAGTGACAGAGCTGCGCGCCAAGGGAGAGGAATTGCACAAAGCAGGCAATCACGCAGAGTCGGTCAAAACACTCGGGGAAGCCAAGGCCATCCTGGGTATCGAGTAGTCCGGCGCAATAAGCGGAACACCTGATGTCAGTTCGCCCCGGGTCATAAGCCCGGGGTCTTTTTTGGCATGCTACCCAAGCCCCACAGGACTCCTCCGGCGCACGAAACGCATTATGGAGTCCCTAGAACCACCTGAACCACTTTACGGACGTCTGTAGGTCACTCTGGCAGTTGCGTGCGCAACTCACCATCTATGCAATTGGCCGCACTCGAATTTGCCCGCCTTGGTATTCCTTACGCAAATTTGATAGGGCGAAGCCCAGTAGTAGTACGCGGTGACAATTGCCGCTAGCACGATAAAAAACCGCAGCGGATGCTTGGTTATCTGGTTCCAGTCCATTGGGCTGTCCATCAACGTCAAAACTTCACGTCGGACACAAGATAGCGAAGGCCACCAAGGAGGGGAACTCGTCGACCTTCTTTTGAAAGGCCGCCATACCAATTGTTTGGCTAACAGGGCCTGTCATCCGGGAAAATAGCACCCCTCATGCACCGGCTGTAAGTCTGACGCCAGCATTGCGCTTTTTGTCGATACCGCTTCTCTGTCTGCGACCCCGGAGGCGCTTCGTTTGCCTTGATTCCAGCTTTGTACACTTGCTGCTGGAACCAGTAGCAACGCATCTGCCTATCGTCGTCAAACATGGCTGCCGACGAAATTCCAGCCGAATAGACGCAGGCAGAAATGCCTACAGACGCCAGGACTAGCTTCAAACTTAGGTTCTGCATCTAATTCTCCCGTACAAGGCTGATGGACTAATAGCGCCAATTGACACGCGTAACCTATCTTCGTCCCGCAGCCTTGTCGTCGTTACAAGCCATTATACCTGCCGTCTTACCACGAGCGTAACCACGAGCATAAGTCGGCATTATCAAAATCACCCTCAATCAACGTCGCCCGGATTTGACAGGCCGTGTTGTAACCGACTGCGTAGCCGTCGCTGTAGCCAACGTCATATCGCTCTTCTGCGTCCTTGCAGCCGACCAAAACAATACCGCAGACAACTAGGAGCCATTTTGCGTGAGGACGATAGTTTCCCAGCGCAACCATCCCTTAGCCTCTCTGAAACGTAGCCCACAAGCCCCACAGGACTCCACTAGCGCGTGAAACGGTTTCCCGGGCCTTGGGCCAAAAAATACAAAACGTTCGTCAGTATAGCTCTGTGGCCGACCTAAGCTTAAGTTGCTTGGCAATGTGACTTAACAGCAAAAAATCTGGCGACCTGTGGTATGAGATTGATTATCGCATCACTTCGCGCTCAGGCTCGTTCATTAATTCTGCGCAGAATGACCCCAAGCCTTGCGGGCCAAGAGGTACTGAGTCTTTGTGTTTTTCAGCAACTGCAAGCTTCTCCGTGGCTGCGATTACCGCGACGGTCGGACTTGCGGCCTTAAAGAACACAAAGCATCCAAACCAACTGATGATAGCCGCAGTGCCGCTGCTCTTCGCGGCTCAACAAACGGTGGAGGGATTTCTGTGGCTGCATTTATCCGGCGAAGGTAGTGGCGCTGACACTGTCGGGCTGGCGCTTGCGTTCCTGATTTTCGCCGAAGTGCTTTGGCCGATCTATCCAGCACTCGCTGTCATGGCGATGGAACCCATCCCGCAGCGGCGAGTGCTCGTGACGGGAATAGCTGTCATAGGGGGTTTATTGTCTGCCTATTTGTTGATGAGCCTTATAGGCGACCCGCCAGTCGCAACCATTCGTGGTCACAGCATTGCCTATAGAGATGAGGCTAGTCCGCTAACTTGGCGACAGGTCCCATACCTCATCTGCACCTGCGGACCGGCGTTGTTATCTTCGCACCGGGCAATTCAAGCTTTTGGCTTGGTCATTCTCCTGGGGTTTGCTGTTTCCGCCTATGCCTATTTCGGCGTGTTTGTATCAGTTTGGTGTTTCTTCGCTGCCGCTGGCAGCACCCTGCTGTATTTTCATTTCAAGCGCGCAGCAGAGTTGGCCAGTTGATAACGCGCCCTACCTTCCACAAGCCCCACAGGACTACACCAACGCGTGGAAGTCCCGCGAACCACCTGAACCACTTTTCAGGCGTCAGCGAGTCTCTCTAATAGATGCAGGTTCGGCAGTAACGCGGAGGGGCGGTCGGGGTTTGCAACCATGTGCCCCCTATAAGCCCCGCAGCATTCCACCAGCGAAAAAAGTTGATTTCAGAGTCCCTGAGGCTGAGTAAAACTCGAACAGTCCGACTGACCGAATATGCTATGAATGGTATAAACGTCAGGAATTGAGTTCTGAGTCCGCGTACCGATTGAACAGACGGCGATGGGATTACCGCATTGTCGAGATTCAAGAAGTACCTGACCACGTTCATCCTCGCCTCATCGGCGGGAGTGCTCTACTACTTCGTCGTCTTCCCGTTCCTGTTCTGGTTCTATGACGCGGTTGGTTGCAATATCTCAGGAAATCCTGACTGTACTGCACAGTTCATCCTGACATCGCTGTTGCAGTCCTATCCGGTCAACCCGTCCGACATTTTTGTCCTGTTCCTGCTGTTCCTGCCACCTGCTGTTTTGTCATTTGGCGTGACAGCAGTCGGCATCAAGGAGAACAGGTCCAAGGGCAAGTCGACCCAGAACATCGTCATCTTCTTTCTGATAGTGACGTTCATGTTTCACGTGATTCCACTCGTGCTGTTGAGCGGCGACGGTGCATTTTTACCCAACCTGTTTGGATAAGCAGACCCATACTGAAAGGAATTTGATGCATAATGAATGACCACCCATAACCTGGCCATAATGTCTGCTTAGCTACACGTGCTAGTCAGTGATTAACCTAGAATAAGATGAGAGGGGCCCCTCATGAAGCTCACCCAATCAATTGCATGCGCTGTGCTGGCCGTCACCGTACTTGCTGCACCTACCACGATTTCTAACTCGTATGTCGGGCTGGACCTTGGCGTTGGCGCGGCCTTTGCGAAAGGTAATGGCGGCGGCGGTAATGGCGGCGGCGGTAATGGCGGTGACGGCAATGGCGGTGGCAATGCGGGTGGCAACTCCGGCAATACTGGCAAATCGGCAACCGCCGGCTCCAACGGCCGCAGTTCGAACGCCCAGGCAGCGCGTACCAATTTCAACGGCGGTAGCGTCGGCAAAAATCAGCCGGCCAAGACCAACTTCAACTCGCCCGAAACAAACAAGCACAACAAGCTAGTGGGCCAGGCAAGAAGGTCGTGGGTTAAGGAATACGCTTCCGACATGAAGGGGCTCAACGCACACCGGGCTGCAGCGCAGGCCTATGCCAACGCCGACATCAACTCGCAGGTTGGCGCCATTAATGCTTACGCGCTCGCCAAAGATACTCTTCAGGGCCTTGAAGCCAATCGGACAGCAGCGCTCAACACCCTGACCGATGAGACGTTTGGGTTGATCAGCCAAGAACAACTCGATGCCTTGCGGCTGGCCGATCTGGCGCAAGATGAACCCCTGGATGCCGATGATGTTGTGGCCGTCTTGGGGGCGGAAGTCACAGAAGACGCAGCAGCGATTGCAGAGGCTTACGGACAGCTGGTATCCGCCGAAAGCCAACTGCCAGGAGCTCAGCAGACTGCCGACGAGGCGTGGGACGCTGCGGCCAGGCAGGATCAGCCCGATTCGCTTCGCAGTGTACTCGATGAGCGGCTCGAAAAGCGTGAGATTCCTTAAAAAGTCAATTCCATAGAGACGGCACCCGCTGACAAATTGTTGTTAGCAGTTGGGCACCAAAGCGCTGTTATAGACTGCGTCAAGCCGCGTCTTGAAATGCTAATCTCACTTCGCACTCATTCCCCGGTTCCAGTACCCGGGGATTTTTTCGTCAGACAATTCTGTTTGGGCAAAGAGGAAATCACATGTCCTTCAGGCCAATCAACGTCGCCGCTTAGACATTTAAGCCATAAGCGCAATGCCTGTTCCGTTCCAACAAGGATTACCGTGCTTGTAGAATGCGTAAGACATTGCCCGCCCTGTCAGTCCAGTGAGCCTTTCAAACCTGATCTACAGGCTAAATTGGCTGCGCTGTCGTCTGCCGCATAAAGCTCACATATGTTCTGCTGGTTATAGGTGTCAGCAAGAACAGACTTTCCGGCCTCAAGCACGGGCACCAGCGCCTGATGATTGGCGACGACAACCTGTCCCACGACCAGAGCAGCCACGAGCCACGCTGCTCTTACAAGCGTGCCGACGAGATGCCTGCCGAGCAGGAAGACCACAGCACCAATGGCAATGCCGATTGAGGCCAGCTTAGCCAAGTCTGCCTCTGCGGCGACTGCTGTACCCAGTTCGGGAGCCATCCGACTGCCTGTGATGAGAAATAGCTGATCTATCAGTTGACGCTCTATCCCTAGCGCCAAAGTCACAACGCCGGCTTAACGGCCCTATTGGAGAAAGAAGAGCGTCGCCGCCCTCCACCCTTGTCGCCAAAGCCCCACGGACTCCACCAGCGCGCGAAATTCATTTCCGAGTCCCTTGCGCCAG
>JAHEBA010000236.1 GCA_024642465.1 Alphaproteobacteria bacterium | reverse complement strand
TCGTCCCAGCTGCGCAGTGCATATTCCAGACAACGTTCACACATCGGCTTGGATTGGCTCATTTCAAGTTGCACGAAATCGGGCCGAGTCTAGCCGGAGCGCGTAAGTTAGGGACTAACACGCGTTTTCAAGTTTTATAAGTGTTTCAGCTAAAATCTGATCAAGTTTGCTCTGTGAGACCGCGCTTGATCTGGTCGGAATCTGGTGTGTGCTCCACGCATAATCGGGAACTGCACGGCTCAGGCAATGAGAGGATCTGGTGGCAGACACAGGGAATTGATCCCGAAGCGGCAGCAAGTGCGTTTTGGCGGGAGAGCAGGGGATATCGTTAGCAGCTGATCATCTCGCCCGCCGCGACGCGCTCAACACCGGTTCGAGCGCTGTAATAGTCGGCGAGGCAGCCGCTTCGGCAGAACCACTGAAGCAACCCCTGAATGTCCTGGTTCCGCCACGGCGACCGATGGGGACCAAGGTCGCTCTACCACCCCTGTTCACCGATGAGCGGCACAAACCTGACCCAGTCCAGCTCTTCATGCTGATAGTCTGTCTCGCTCACACGGGTAACCCGCATGAGTTGCTGACCACCGAATTGGGAGCCGACCGGCATGACCAGACGGCCACCGATCTTCAACTGGTCTTTCAGTGACTTTGGTACCGAGGGACCTGAAGCTGTGGCGACGATCGCGTCATATGGAGCATGTTCTTTCCAGCCGAGCGTGCCGTCATCGCATTTCACATGGATATTTGCGCACCCCTGTTCCTCAAGGGCTAGCCTTGCACTTTCTGCCAGTTCGGCAATTCTCTCGATGGTAAAGACGTCCGCGGCGATCTCAGCCAGCACAGCCGCCGCGTATCCCGAACCTGTCCCGATCTCCAGGACGCGCTCTCCACCGTTTAGCTGCAGGGCTTCCGTCATCAGCGCGACGATGAAGGGCTGCGAGATGGTCTGCCCGTGGCCGATAGGCAGCGGGCCATCGCTGTAGGCAAAGTCGCGTTCGGCAGCAGGGACAAACGCCTCGCGCCTGACCTTGCCCATGGCCGCCAACACCTTCGGGTCCGTCACACCCCGGTCTTCCAGCTGGTAGCGCACCATGGCGCGACGGCTCTCTGTAAAATTGGTCATCAGAAAATGGCCACCGTACCGGCTGTGAACTCTTTGGTCAGTGCGGTGACGCTTTCGATCATGTGCTCAGCAGTTGCCCTAGCAGCTGCTTGAATGCCTGGCGTCATTTCGCCGGACTTCATTTGCAATCGCAGTTCAGCCATGGCAGGCCGGTCGATGCGTTGTCCTATGCGGCTCAGCAGGATGCACCGTACAGCCGCGACCTCTTCCAGCTCTGCATGAACCTGATCGCAGATACGCTGTGCCACGATATTGTACAGCTTGCCGACATGGTTGACCGGATTTTTGCCGGCGATCGCTTCCATGCTAGTCGGCTTCATCGGGACTATCAGCCCATTTACCCGGTTGCCTCGCCCGGTCTGGCCATCATCTCCGGCCTCGGCAGACGTGCCGCTGACCGTGAGATAGACGGAACCTGCCTTTATGTCGTCGGCAGCATTGATCGCAATGTTGAGCTGATCGAAAGCTCTGGCTTGTGGCAAATTGCGGACCTGGTCCTCAATTGCTCGCTTGGCAGCGATATAATGGTCGAGGTTTTCCAGATGGCGGCCGATCATAGCGCAGGCGATGGTCAGCTGCACCGCGTTACCGTTTCTCAGCGCCATTATCTTCACGTCCTCACCGCGTTCAGGATGAAGCTCGATAGAGCCAGTCGATGTGAGGAACCGTTCGGTCGCAAGGACCAGCTGTTCTACAGGGCTCAGTGGCGCATAGGCAGCCCCGATGGAGGTATCGTTCGCCAGTGGCACCTCGCCTTCAGCTGCTCGCTGGAACAAAGACACCAGGTCGGACGCCCCCGGACGAACAAGGCAATGAACACGCGCAATGCCGACGGGCGCGGCGTGGAGGTTTGACCGGATGAAGTCATCGACCACCCGTTGTGCAACCTGCTCCGCGGGGACATCAAGCTGACCTGCGCGCAAGCTGGCCCGGCCAGACAGATAGACGTCAAAGGGCTCAACGATATCGCCGCCGCCAAAGCGGGGGCGTGAATAGCCGGCCGCAATGAGCAGCTTGTCGACGTTGTGATGCTGCACGAAGCCCGCGTTCTCAATGTAGAACCGGCACAGTTCGCGCGAGAAGGCTTCAGCCATGGCATCAGCCATGGTATCCGGGTGGCCTTTACCCTTCCGTTCGACAATTTCAACATCATCGACGGTCTGGGACAGTGCCGTTATGCGGATGTTGTCACGCGCCATAGTTCCCAGCCTTAGTTGATCATTGTTTTTGGTTGCCACTTGCCCCTTACCTTTCTGGGCCACAGGCAAGCTCACGCCAATCCGGTCGAATGCACATTGATCGCAGTCAACGCGCGGCTTGCTGCTAGCACGTATGAAGGCTGGTGCAGCCCGGTTTGTGCGCCGGGCGTGATCTCGACAAGTCGTAATGATGAGAGGACACAATGGCAAAAGACATCAAGAAGGCAGAACCTGCTCAAACACCGGCACCAATGGACCCGTTCTCGGCCATGCGGTCAGAAATGGATCGCGTGTTCGAGAACTTTCTCGGGCGAGGTTGGCCCGGCATGCCAGGCCTCATGAAGCCGTCGGAAGAAGGGCTCGTAGTTCCCGGCATGGACATCCGGGAAAACGGCTCGCAGATCGTCATCGAGGCCGAGCTACCCGGTATGGAGGAGAAGGACATAGATGTCAGCCTCAACAACGGCATGCTGACCATCAAGGGAGAAAAGCGCTCCGAAGAGGAGAAGAAGGAGGACAACTATCACCTCACCGAGCGCCGCTATGGCAGCTTCCAGCGCAGTTTCCGGGTGCCTGACACGGTCGATCCGGACAAGGTTGAGGCCAGCCTGGAGAAGGGCGTCCTGCACGTGACCATGACCAAGAAACCTGAAGCAACCAGTACGCCCAAGAAGATCTC
>JAHEBA010000091.1 GCA_024642465.1 Alphaproteobacteria bacterium | reverse complement strand
GGTGTGTGCTGATTTGCTGCAATGCAACCGCTTGCGCACCTTGCGGCAGCGGACTAGAACACATTCCCGAACGAACCAGCCGCCCTGTCCGGCCCCGTGACCGGCGGCCGGTTGATTGTTTTCCGGAGATGCTCTTCCCATGAATGCCAAGTCCAAGTCCGATGTGCCAGGCCTGCCCGACAAGACCATCTCGGTACGCAAGGTGTTCGGCATCGACAGCGACCTGAAGGTGCCCGCCTACAGCGGCTCCAACGAGTACGTTCCGGAGATCGATGAGGACTATCTGTTCAACCCGGAAACCACGCTGGCCATCCTGGCGGGCTTTGCCCACAACCGCCGCGTCATGGTCACCGGCTTCCACGGCACCGGCAAGTCGACCCACATCGAACAGGTCGCCGCACGCCTCAACTGGCCGCTGATCCGCGTAAACCTGGACAGCCACATCAGCCGTATCGACCTTGTCGGCAAGGACGCCATCGTCATCAAGGACGGCAAGCAGATCACCGAGTTCCGCGAAGGCATCCTGCCGTGGGCCTACCAGCACAACGTGGCGCTGGTATTCGACGAGTACGACGCCGGCCGCCCCGACGTGATGTTCGTGATCCAGCGCGTGCTGGAAAGCTCGGGCCGCCTGACCCTGCTCGACCAGAACCGCGTTCTGAAGCCGCACCCGGCCTTCCGGCTTTTCGCCACCGCCAACACGGTGGGCCTCGGCGACACCACCGGCCTGTATCACGGCACCCAGCAGATCAACCAGGCCCAGATGGACCGCTGGTCGGTGATCGTGCAGCTCAACTACCTGAGCCACGACCAGGAGTGCGGCATCGTTTTGTCGAAGAACAAGTCGTTCAACAATCCGGCCGGCAAGAAGACCGTGTCGAACATGGTCCGGCTTGCCGACCTGACCCGCAACGCCTTCATGGCCGGAGACCTGTCCACGGTGATGAGCCCGCGCACGGTCATCACCTGGGCAGAGAATGCCACCATCTTCGGCGATCTGGGCTTTGCCTTCCGCGTCACCTTCCTCAACAAGTGTGACGAACTGGAACGCGCCCTTGTGTCAGAGTTCTACCAGCGCTGTTTCGGCGAGGAACTCAAGCAGGGTTCGGCCGCCCTCGAACTGACCTAAGGCGCAGGCGGCGTCAGGACAACGGATCAGGAACCAACAAGACGATGGCCCAGGACCGTGATGGACCGGCGGATAACTTCAAGCGGGCGCTGACGCTCGCCATGAAGACGATTGCCGACGAGCCGGAACTGACCGTGTCTTTCGGCGCCGAAACGCCTGGCCTGACCGACAAGCGTGCCCGCCTGCCGCAGGTCGGCAAGGACACCACCACTGCCGACATCGCGGTCACCCGCGGCCTGTCGGATGCCATGGCGATGCGCCTGGCCAACCACAACAAGCAGGTTCATGCGCGCTACCTGCCGGCCGGCCAGCACGCCCGCTCGGTGTACGAGGCCGTGGAGCAGGCCCGCGTTGAATCGCTCGGCGCGCGCGCCATGCCCGGCATGGCGGACAACCTCGACGCAATGCTGCAGAAGCGGTTCTCCGACAAGATCACAGGTCCGCTGCAGAAACGCGAGGACGCGCCGCTTGAAGATGCGCTTGCGCTGATGGTGCGCGAACGCCTGACCGGCGAGGCTCCCCCCGATTCCGCCAGGCAGCTTGTTGAGCTCTGGCGGCCGTGGATCGAGGAAAAGGCCGGCGAAAAGCTCGACGGGCTCGACCAGGTCATTCACGACCAGACTGCGTTTTCACGCCTGACCCGCGACATGCTGGCCGATCTCGACATGTCGGACGAACTTGGCCACGATCCGGACCAGACCGACGAGCAGGAACCCGAAGACGAAGACGCCGAGGGTGAGCAGGAGCAGCAGGAGACCGGCAAGGAAGAAGCCGAGACATCCACCTCTGAGGACATGGAACAGGGCGAAGCCGACGACGACCAGACCATGGAAGAAGCCATGGAAATGGACGGGTCGGAAGACAACATGGACGAAATGCAGGGCGAGGAAGAGCCTGAGGGCGACCAGCCCTGGCGGCCCGAGCTGCCGTTTGCGTCCATGACCAACGACAAGTTCTACAAGGTCTACACCAACCAGTTCGACGAGACCGTCGAGGCTGACGAACTGTGCGACGCCGAGGAACTGACGCGGCTGAGAAACTATCTCGACAAGCAGCTGTCATCGCTTCAGGGCGTGGTCGCCCGGCTGGCCAACCGCCTGCAGCGCCGCCTGATGGCGCAGCAGAACCGTTCCTGGGACTTCGACCTCGAGGAAGGCCTTCTGGATGCCGCAAGGCTTTACCGCGTGGTTATCGACCCGATGCATGCCCTGTCGTTCAAGGTCGAGCAGGACACCAATTTCCGCGACACCGTTGTGACGCTGCTGCTCGACAATTCGGGCTCCATGCGCGGCCGGCCGATAACGGTAGCTGCCACTTGCGCCGACATCCTGGCCCGCACGCTTGAACGCTGCGGCGTGAAAGTCGAAATCCTCGGCTTCACCACCCGCGCCTGGAAGGGCGGGCAGGCCCGCGAGAAGTGGCTCGCCGACGGCAAGCCGCCCAACCCCGGCCGCCTCAACGACCTGCGCCACATCATCTACAAGTCGGCTGACCAGCCGTGGCGCCGAGCCCGCCGCAACCTGGGCCTGATGATGCGCGAAGGGCTGCTGAAGGAAAACATCGACGGCGAAGCGCTGATCTGGGCCCACAACCGGCTGCTTGGCCGCACCGAACAGCGCCGCATCCTGATGGTGATCTCGGACGGTGCGCCGGTGGACGATTCCACCTTGTCGGTGAACTCCGGCAACTACCTGGAAAAGCACCTGCGCCAGGTCATTGCCGAAATCGAGAACCATTCGCCCATCGAGCTGATCGCCATCGGCATCGGCCACGACGTGACCCGCTATTACAAGCGCGCCGTGACCATCGTAGATGCCGAGGAGCTTGGCGGCGCCATGACCGAAAAGCTCGCCGAACTGTTCGAGGAGCGCCAGAACGCGCCTGGTGCCGGCGCTCCGCGTGGCGGCCGCATGCGCCGCACCGGCTGACGGCGTTGTCCCTGGCCACCCCATTTCGCAGTGCTGCCCTTGCGGCCGCACTCCTTTTGGCAGCGGTTCCCGCACTGGCAGACGGCATTGGCGTTGAGGTTGAAACCTCTCCACGCGCCTTCTCCCGCTTCGGCAGCATCACCATGCCGGCTGGCCTGACCTTTCTGGGTGGACTCGAGCTTTCCAGCAGCGATGAAAATTTCGGCGGCTTTTCCGGACTCGACGTCTCGCCCGACGGCAAGTCGTTCCTGGGCGTGAGCGACAGGGGCTACTGGTTGCGTGGCGAGTTCGTCTACCGCGACGGCCTGCTCTCAGGCGTGTCAAGCGTACAGATGGCCCCCATCCGCAACACGGCCGGAAAGGTTGACGAACGCAAATCCCGCTCCGACGCCGAATCCGTCGCCGCATGGTCGGCCGATGGCATCGGCGGCAAGGTGATCGTGGGTTATGAACGCCGCGAACGCGTCGAACAGTTCAATCTCGGCAAACGGGGCCTCGCCGCGCCGGCAAAGGCCATCCGTTCGCCGCAGGCACTTGGCGAAGGTGAGTACAACGGCGAACTCGAAGCCCTGGGCAGGTTCCATGAAGGCCCGATGAAAGTCTGGCTGATTGCCATTTCGGAACGCAACGAAACCCCGGACGGCAAGCTGCGCGGCTGGTTGTGGCGCCAGGGCAAGTCCAAGGAGTTCCACATCACCCGCCACGAGGACTATCGCATCACCGGCCTTCCGATCCTGCCGGGCGGCGAGGAGATCATCCCCGTGGAGCGAAGCTTCGTGCCGCCGGTGCGCGTCGGCATGGCCATGCGCCGGTTCAGGCTGGCCGACCTTCGCAAGCAGGATGCCGGCGCCGGCCGGATGGCGTTTTCAGGCGGCATCGCGGCATGGAAGATCGACAACATGGAAGGCATCGCGGTCCACAAGGACGAGCGCGGCACCGTCATCACCGTAATTTCCGACGACAACTTCAACCGCTCGATCCAGGACACGGTGATGTTCCAGTTCCGGCTGGAAGACGGGGCTGACTAGCCTCAGACCTCGATGCCCCCATCGTGCTTGTCGCAGAACTGTTCCGCCGTCAGCGTCTGCATGTCATCGACCGCCTCTGACAACCGCTCGTGGCTCCAGTCCCACCACGCAAGTTTCATCAGCCGCTGCGCCGTTCCGGGCGCAAACCGCCAGCGCATGAACCGGGCCGACACGCCGGCCACGATGGCGTAGGGCTCCACGTCACTCGTCACCACCGACCCCGCGCCGATCACGGCACCGGTGCCGACTTTCACGCCCGGCAGCACGATTGCGCCATGGCCCACCCACACATCGTGACCCAGCACCACCCGGCCCTGGTTGAGCCGGCTGTCGCGGAACGCCTTGTCCAGCTTCTTGCCGGTAAAATACTCGTTGGGGCGGTAGGTGAACTTGTGCTGGCTCACCCGTTCGACCGGATGGTTGAGCGCGTTGAGGCGGACATCGGCGGCAATGGCGCAGAACTTGCCCGTGGTGGTGTAGATCAGCTCGCTGTGGCGCTCGACATAGCTGTAGTCGCCAAGCTCGCTCGAGCGGATCAGCACCCTCTCCTTGACCTCGCAATAGCGGCCGAGCGTGGTGTCGGTCACCGTGGCGCTGCCATGCACCTGCGGAGTTCCATCGCGCGGGGCAGAAGACTTGCGGGGTTTGCGGGCGGGCGTGTCAGTCATGAGCCACAGTATCAACGAAAACGGCCGCCCCGTCAGGAGCGGCCGCAAACTTTAATCGCCGGATCGGTCTGCTCAGGCAGCAGCCGCAAGCTTCTTCTGCACCTGACGCTTGATCCGCAGCGCATTGGTCGACAGCTCGGTATCGCTGGCCTTCAGCAGGAAAGCGTCGAGACCACCGCGATGCTCGACCGAGCGCAGGGCTGCAGCCGACACCTTGAGGGCGAAATCCTGACCGAGCGCATCGCTGATCAGGTGAACCTGGCACAGGTTCGGCAGGAAACGGCGGCGGGACTTGTTGTTGGCGTGGCTGACATTGTTGCCGGTCAGCACACCCTTGCCGGTCAGTTCACAACGGCGGGCCATGACTTGTAACTCCAGTTTTCTCAGGTCATTCTGCCGGCCGGCAAAACCCGGAGCCAGCAGAACAAAGTCCGGCCCGAGGGGCCGGAGCGAATTCATCGCGTTCCTATATTGAAGCCAGGCTGCCGCGTCAAGACCAACTGTGCCGCACCCGGCCGCCTGCTCAACTATGCGTGAACGCGCCCGGGCGCATCACATTGCTGGCACAAACTGGCGCTAGCAGAGGATCGTCACATGCCCGTCATGGCTGTTCATCTGTGGTTCAGGCCACGCCAGCTAGGGATCCTGGCATCAACCTCGTGACCAAGGGAGTCAACAGGCCAGCATGACAAAGACGGCACTTCACTCACTTCTGGCAACCATCGTGATGACTGGCGGTATCGCGGCTGCGGGCCTTTCGGCAACGGCCGGACAGGCCCAGGCCGCCGAGCAATTGTCAGTACAGTACGACCTCTATACCCGCGGCATGCGCGCGTTCGCGCTCAACTATGATGCCAGCATCGAGCCGGCAGCCTACAGCGCCCGGGCCAAGCTGCGGCCGAAGGGGCTCGCATCGCTTCTCGTCGACGTGAAAATGGACATGGAAACCGCCGGCGCCCTAACCGCGGATGGCGCGATCCCGCGCAGCTTCTCCATGGGCATCAACGAAGACGGCAAGTCCGGAAACTACGCAGTCACGTTCAAGGGCCTGAAGCCTGGCAGCTCGAAGCGCCAGCCCGGTGTCGATGCAGAGATGGCAGCCAAGCTCGATGCCGCGTCAGCCAAGGGTGTGCGCGATACCTTGAGTTCGATCATGAACATGGCCGTAGCCGGTGATGGCAATCCCTGCAACGGCACGCACAGGATCTACAATGGCAAGGAAGTCTTCCAGCTCGACCTGACGAAGCTCAAGGATGACGTCTTCCACAAGAAGGACGGCGGCGTTTACCGCGGCCCCGCGATTGCCTGCCGACTGGTTTACTCCACGCTCGCCGGCCTTTCGCCGAAATCGGAAGCGAAGTACCGCAAGAACCCGCCGACCTTCAACGTCTGGTTCGCGCCTGTCGAGTCCGAGAGCCTCGGCCGCCCGATCAACGTGCTGATCGGCGTCACCGGAAAGATCAAGGGCAAGGATTTCGTTGCTTACGCCAACCGGGCCACGATCAACGGCAAGCCGTTCAACGCACAGTCCATGGCATCGAAATAAACTGCTGACTGTCATGCCATAATTGTGGTTTCCACGCGGGGGGCATACTACATATGGCAGTGAACACAACATGAATCCGGCCGGATTCATGATTCGGACACGCCTTGTTCGTGTTTGAATCCACCGGCCGGGCTCGACCGGAGACACCCGAAAGGCATGACCGCATGCAGTACAGTCACCGCCATTCTGGGGCCCACCAACACCGGCAAGACCCACCACGCCGTCGAACGCATGCTGGCCCATCCCTCCGGCATGATCGGCCTGCCGCTGCGCCTGCTGGCGCGCGAGGTCTATGACCGCATCGTTGCCCGCTCCGGGCCGATGTCGGTCGCGCTGGTCACCGGCGAGGAAAAGCTCATCCCCGTCTCCCCGCGCTACTGGGTATGCACCGTCGAAGCCATGCCGATGAACCTGCCGGTCTCGTTCATGGCCATCGACGAGATCCAGCTTGCCGCCGACCTCGACCGCGGCCACGTCTTCACCGACCGCCTGCTGCACGCGCGCGGCCTTAACGAGACCATGCTGCTCGGCGCCGCCACGGCACGCCCGCTCATCGAGAAGCTGGTGGCCGGCGTCAATTTCGTGTCCCGGCCCAGGTTCTCGCGATTGACCTATGCCGGGGTCAAGAAGATCACCCGACTACCCAAGCGCTCGGCCATCGTCGCCTTCTCCGCCGAGATGGTCTACGCGGTGGCCGAACTCATCCGCCGCCAGCGCGGCGGCGCTGCCGTGGTCATGGGCGCCCTCAGCCCCCGTACCCGCAACGCCCAGGTCGAGCTCTACCAGTCCGGCGACGTCGACCACATCGTCGCCACCGACGCAATCGGCATGGGGTTGAACATGGACATCGACCATGTCGCCTTTGCCGCCACCCGCAAGTTCGACGGCTTCCAGTTCCGCAACCTGACGCCCGCGGAAATGGGCCAGATCGCCGGCCGCGCCGGGCGCTACATGAACGACGGCACCTTTGGCCTTACGGGAGATGCCGGCGACATCGATGCAGACACCATCGAATTGCTCGAAGAACACCGCTTCGAACCGCTGAAGGTGCTGCAGTGGCGCAACCGCAACCTCAACTTCCATTCCACCGACCGGCTGCTGGCCTCGCTCAATGCCCTGCCCAACCGCGAAGGCCTGACCCGCGCCCGAGCCGGTGCCGACATCGAAACGCTCACGCTTCTGTCTCGCGACCGGGAAATCGAGGCCCGCTCCGCGTCCGCTGACCGGGTCGAACTGTTGTGGGAAACCTGCCAGCTGCCCGACTACCGCAACATCACCGGCGCCGAGCATGCCCACCTGGTTGCCACGATTTTCCGCTATCTGGTGGATACAGGGCGCATAGATCACCAGTGGTTTGCCCGGCAGTTGAGTTATTGCGACAACACCAATGGCGATATAGACACCTTGTCCAATCGCATCGCCCATGTGCGCACATGGACCTTCGTGGCCAACCGGCCCGGCTGGCTGGACAATGCCGGCCACTGGCAGGACCGCACGAGGGCGATGGAGGACAAGCTGTCGGACGCCTTGCACGAACGTCTGACACAGCGTTTCATCGACAGGCGCACCAGCGTCCTGATGAAGCGGCTGCGTGAAAGGGAAGAGTTGATGTCGAGTGTGGATCAGGAAGGCGCGGTACTGGTGGAAGGCGAGGTCGTGGGCCATATCGAAGGCCTGCGCTTCAAGCCGGACGCCAACAAGGGAGAGCACTCCCGAATGCTCCTGAATGCCGCCCAGAAGGCCGTTTCGGACGCTCTGGCCGGCCGGGCACAGTCGCTTGTTGCGGCACCTGACCCGGACCTCAGTCTCAGTGAAACCGGCGAAATCATATGGCTGTCGCACCCGGTCGGCAGGCTGGTTGCCTCCGACAACCTGCTCAAGCCCCGCGTCGAGTTGCTGGCCGACCAGCAGGTCTCCGGTCCTGACCGGGAAGCGGTGCAGTTGCGTCTGTCCAAGTTTGTCTCGCGCCACATTGCCAGTCTGCTCGAGCCGCTCGTCGCGCTTGCCGACGATGAGGCCATCACCGGGCTTGCCCGCGGCGTCGCCTTCCAGCTGATCGAGGCCACCGGCATCCTGCCGCGCGAGCAGGTGGCAGACCAGATCAAGGAACTCGGCCAGGACGACCGCGCGTCGCTGCGCAAGCACGGGGTCCGGTTCGGTGCCTTCCACATTTTCATTCCTGCCCTGCTCAAACCTGCCCCGACCGCGCTCAGGCTGCTGCTTTGGGCGCTGCATGACGCCGAAAAGCGTGGCCTCAACCCCGCAGCCCTGCCGCAATACGTCCCCCAGCAGGGCCTGACCTCGGTGCCGTTCAACCGCGAAACGCCTCGCGGCTTCTACCAGGTCGTCGGCTTCCGCCATTGCGGCGAGCGGGCCGTACGCGTCGACATGCTGGAACGGCTTGCCGACATGATACGCACCCGCGTGTTCTGGCGGCCGCAGCGCGAGGGAGAGGAGCGCCCCGAGGGCTCGGTCGAGGGCGGCGGGTTCACGGTGGTTCCCGACATGATGTCGCTGGTGGGCTGCTCCGGCAACGAGTTTGCCTCGATCCTGCGTTCTCTCGGCTTCTCCGCCCAGCGCCGCAAGGTTGAGCCCACAGCTGCGGTGACGGCCGAGGCCCCGTCAGGCGAGGTTGCTGCAGCTGCTGGCGAAGCGCCCGCAGCCGATGCCGCGGCAAGCCCGGCCGAAGCCCCGGCGGAGGCCCCTCAGCCTGAGCCCATGCCGGCCCAATCTGGCGAGGCAGCCGCAGCAGGGGCCGAGACTGCCGTGGAAGAGGCGGCGGAAGAACCCCAGTTCATCGACGTCTGGTGGCCAAAGGATACCGGTCCGTTCCGGCACCAGAAGCAGGCCCACAGGCAGCACAAGACCGCGGGCAGGCCCGGCGGCGGCAAGGGCAAGCAGGGCGGCAAGCCGCGCCACCAGGGTGAAGGCGGCAAGCCGCGCCGCTCTGCAGGCTCGCAGCCGGTCAAGCCGCGCAAGGAGCGCGAGGCCGACCCGAACAGCCCGTTCGCCGTTCTGAGCCAGCTCAAGCAGGACCTGTCGCGGAAATGACCGGATGGCGTTGATGGAGCCACAAGCCGCCCCCGCCTGTCAGCGCATCGACAAGTGGCTGTGGTTTGCCCGGCTGGTGAAGACGCGCAGCCTGGCCCAGCGTCTGGTGGCGGCCGGCAATGTGCGCGTCAACCGCACAAGGCTGACCAAGGCCTCGCAGACCGTCGCGCCCGGTGACGTCATCTCCATGCTGGCCCATGACCGGGTGCGCGTCATCCGGGTCGAGCGGCCCGGCCACCGCCGCGGCCAGGCTCCTGAGGCACGGCTGCTTTACACCGAACTGCCGGCCGGCCATCCGCCGCCGGGGCAGCAGCCGGACCCGGCAGCGCCTTCGGACGACTTGCCCGCTTGACGCATTCGCCGGAACATGCGAGTGACGCCGTTGAACCTGGAAACCGAGGCGGAAGCTTCGTCAAACCCGGTCGCACTGACCTGCCGCGTTGCCGCCGTTGACCGTTCGAGAGACTGCCAATGACCTATATCGTCGTCGAGAACTGCATCAAGTGCAAATACATGGACTGCGTGGAAGTGTGTCCGGTGGACTGCTTCTATGAAGGCGAGAACATGCTCGTCATTCATCCGGACGAGTGCATTGACTGCGGCGTGTGTGAGCCTGAATGCCCGGCTGAGGCAATCAAGCCGGACACCGAACCCGGCCTTGAAAAGTGGCTCGAGCTGAACACGAAGTTCGCCGACATATGGCCGAATGTGACCCAGAAGCGCGACCCGGAGCCGGATGCCGAAAAATTCGACGGCGAGGACGGCAAGCTCGAAAAATACTTCTCGGAAGAGCCCGGCGAAGGCGATTGAGTCCTGCGGGCCCGTGCCCTCGGATGAATTGAATTTTCACCCCCGTGTTAACCAATTCTTCATACTTTGCGCCCCTCAGCCGCAAAAACAGCGATTTTGTGACCGCAGCCCACTTTAAGATGTCCGGATCTTGTGCTATATAAGTTTCCGATGACATGACGTTGACAGCAAAACATTGAGGGTCCGGGTTCTACAGAGCCCGGAGTTTTTTTCGCCTGAACCAGTTTTGAGCCGCACCGATCGCCGACGACACAGCCTGCAAACTGCCCTTGAGCATTCAGGCACGAAATTGAGCACCGGACGACGCCCTGCACCGCTCGACACGACTGGCCGACAACATTTCTCCGGACGGGATCCGGCAGCCTCTTCTGCGGCTTGGCAGCAGAAGGCGGGCAAGACGTGTTGCCGGGCGCCTTTGAGCGCCTGAATTGGCGGACAGTGCTTTGACCGGAAGACGCAAGGCAGCATCACGCAAGTGCAACCAGGCGAGTGCGAGGACAGGACAAAATGGCAGCTGACAAGAAGACCGCATCCAAGAAGCTCAAGTACAAGGTCAACGAGTTCGTCGTGTACCCGGCTCATGGCGTAGGCAAGATCGTTGCCCTCGAGGAGCAGGAGATCGCTGGTGCCAAGCTTGAGCTCTACGTGATCGACTTCGAAAAGGACAAGATGCGGCTGCGCGTGCCCACCGGCAAGTGCGAGAGCGTCGGCATGCGCAAGCTGTCTGGCAAGCCGATGGCTGACGATGCCATGAAGGTGCTGACCGGCAAGGCCCGGGTGAAGCGCACCATGTGGTCGCGCCGCGCCCAGGAGTACGAAGCCAAGATCAACTCCGGCGACCTCATCTCGGTGGCCGAGGTGGTGCGCGACCTGTACCGCTCCGACCGCCAGCCGGAACAGTCCTATTCCGAACGCCAGCTGTATGAATCGGCGCTTGACCGCATGGCCCGCGAAATCGCCTGCGTCAGGAAGATGGACGATGCCGCCGCGGTTGCAGAGATCGAGGCCCTGCTGGAAAAGTCGTCGCGCCGCGCCGACAAGTCGGCAGCAGCAGAAGAAGAAG
>JAHEBA010000235.1 GCA_024642465.1 Alphaproteobacteria bacterium | reverse complement strand
GTTCTCTATCTGCGGCTGTTATTTCAAGGGCGTATTTCGGTCTCATCGGGTTCATGGTTCTCTCCGAGGTCGGCGGTGCCGCCTCATGATGGCGTCGGGGACTGGTGCCTCAAAAAGGTCCGCTGCGAGGTCACCTGAGTTCAGGCGCATCGACATTCGACGGCGAGGTCATCCGGCCACCGTCCCGATGGGACGTCTTTACACCCGGATGGGCGTATTCTGTTGGGACTATTTCATGCAGGCAGCTCCTCTTTGGTCCAGGCGAAGATCGTGCCGTCGCGCCAGATGCGGGTCATGATAACGGCCAACTTTCGCGCGGTCGCTACGATGGCTTTCTTCAAGCCCTTGCGTGCGGCCAGACGCATGGCCCACGCCTTGAGGGGCGAGAACCGTGACACGCGTTGGATCAGGATGTTGGCCGCCTCGTAAAGCAGTTTGCGCATGGCCCCATCGCCGCGCTTTGAGATACGCCCCGACCAATCTGTCTCACCGGATTGGTGGCGCCGGGGCGTCAGTCCCAAATATGCGCCAACATCGGTCGCTTTGCGGAACCGGGACACGTCATCGATGGTTGCGATAAAGCTCAAGCTGACAATAGGACCAACGCCGGGAATGCTGGTCAGTCGGCGCGCGAGAGGGTCGCCCTTTGCCAGTTGCTGCACCTTCGCATCGATCGAGGTGGCCTCAAGGCAGACAGTCTCATGCACAGCGATCAACGAGGCGAAGATCATCTCCAGGCTGGCGTCTCCCCTGATGGCCGCCCCGAGTTGGTCACGGAAACTCTTTCGGCTGTATCCGGCGTTCACCGGTCCCAGGCGGATCCCGTAGGTCTTCAGAATACCGCGAACTTGGCATTCGATATCCATGCGGATGCGGATCAATCGCTCACGCGTGGACAACAAAAGGCGCAATTGATCACTTGCTTCACTCTTAACATGCACCTCCCCATACCAACCCGTGCGGGCCAGTTGCGCCAACCCGACGGCATCGGACTTGTCCGACTTGTTCATCCGGGCGGACAGCACTTTGTGAGCAGCACGGGCGTCGATACAGACGACCGGTGCGCCACGCTTAGTCAGTTCCCGCGTCAGCCAGATCGAAAAAGGGCCGGACTCGTGCACGATCTTCTCAACGTCACCGGCATGGGCGGCGATGGTTTGAAGAATGTTATCGGGATCAGTCGGGCAAATGCCCTCAAAAATGATCGAACCGGCGTCATCAACAACGCACAGCGCACTTTGCTCTTGTGACACATCGATTCCAACGTAGCGTTTCATGGTGGTCCTCCTATCGCTTTAGGGTTTCTCCATCGACAATATCGATGTTCAAAACCTCCAAAGCCGGATTCGCCGCAGATACGCCATGTCCGCTCACATCAGTCTTTCTTGTAAATAAAGCCTTCAATGTATGATGGCGCCGCTTATGAATGCCGATCAGAGAGAGTATTGATTTCGCGGGGGTGCGTCGCTTGCTTCTCGAGTTCGGTTCGGCGCTTCGGCATTTCCGCGGCGATATCTTCTGCGACTTCGGAAAGCCATAGAAGGAGCCTGCGCGCATCGTTGCCATCGCGCGCCTTTTTGATAGCAGTCGTCGCCATTGTACAAGCCAGTGCCTCGATGAGATCGGGCGGTTGTAGCTGATCGGTAAGTTCGACCATCTTCCCTATCGTTCTATGAAGGGGATTTCTTTGATTGAACTCTCGAATGAAACTATGTGATTTGCCCATAATGCGGTTTCCCCCGTTCGAGTGTTTGCCTTGTCTGTTGCTTCACCGAGAATTGGGCTAGCAGAAGCGCGGGTCATTTGTAGTCACAAAACGATTTTCAGCTTTGCCTTACGGCTGGCAATGCACCTAAGAGGTCGCAGTTCGAATTCATTGCATTTGGTGGCGTTTCGCATCTCTTCGGCTTACGGCTGGAGTATCCGAGCATGTTCCAGGCTTCGGCATTGCTTGGATCATACTTAACTACTTCAGACAAAATGTTGATCGGATTCTTGTATTTGCCAGCATCTGTGGTGGCCATGCCGGCGAAATATCCCGGCTGGCCAGTGTCAGCAGGTCCATGGTTTCCGTCACTCACAACAGCGAGAGTGGAAAGCGTCGATGCCACAAGCGCTACTGGCATCGCGGCGGCATAAAGAACGGCCCGGTGAGTGGTCGACGTCATTTCATTGGGCTCCAGTGATCTGAAAGAAAGCGAAAACAATCTCAAGTTTATGCTTTATTGCCGCAACGAATTCATCGGACCATGGTCCGATGAATCTTTAGGCCCAAATCCACACGGCTACCATTGAGGACCTAATACGCCTCTGGGTATTCGCGTGACCTGCCACTGGTCTTTCATCCAGCCACGACCGGAGCCCGGTTGATGTTTACGCCGATTGCGGTGGTTAGGGTCCGCGCATAGTCGGCCGGGGTCTGGCAATCCAAGGCCGAATGCGGGCGTTCGAGGTCGGCGTCTCCGCTCATAGCTTTGAAAAGACTCTCGAATACTCCGGCCCTGGCCCACCGGCGAAACCGCCGGAACTGGCTGTTCCAGTGACCAAAGGCAGGCGGCAGGTCCCGCCACGGCGACCCGGTTCGCACCCGCCAGAAGACTGTTTGATCCCACGGTTTGATGGCGTGATCCTTTCTCAGAAGTGGAAGGAAGCAACATGGGACAGATTCGTCACGGGAGCGCCACGACCACGTAGGCCGTCAGAGCTGAAATACAGCGATCGCAAGCGTCGCTCGCAACGCTGAGCCGGGAGCTTGGGATCAACCCTAAGACGGTCGCCAAGTGGCGGAAACGTACAACAGTCGAGGACCTCAAAACTGGCCCTAGGGAACCACGGTCTACGGTGCTGACCGAAGCCGAAGAGGCTATGATCATCGCGTTTCGGCGGCACACGCTGCTGCCTCTGGACGACTGCCTCTATGCTCTGCAACCGACGATCCCGCATCTGACGCGTTCGGCGCTGCATCGGTGCCTGCAGCGACATGGGATTTCACGCTTGCCGGATGTTGAAGGCGACAA
>JAHEBA010000234.1 GCA_024642465.1 Alphaproteobacteria bacterium | reverse complement strand
GCTCATTTCCTCGCTTGCCGCCGAAATGGATACGGTCCTTTCGTTCGAAGTCGGTGGAAGTATGGCCAAGGGGTACGGTTGGGTGCTGTCTGGCACGGCCGCATACGCGCAGGTGAAGATGGAGGTGAAGGGTCTTTCGTCTCATGCGGGCAGCGATCCGGATAACGGGCGGAATGCGGTCATTGAGTTGGCTCACCAGCTCTTGATGACTTCGGACGTCGCTGATGGGGTGGCCGGTGCGCAACTCAACTGGACCAATGTGAAGGCAGACCAGGCGTTCAATCAAATCCCCGACTATGCCGTAGCGGTCGGCGACGCCCGGATCACGGTGGAAGGTGCCGAGATCGAACTTCTTGAAGCACTGAAAAGCAGGATTGCCGGGAGCAGCCGGATACCGGGTACCGAAACTTCTGTTTCGCTAAAGATACTCCGACCGGGCTTTAGGGCAAACGCCAAGTCCATAGCGGTTGCCGAACTGGCGCGAGAAGTTCATGCCGAAGTGTCAACGAGGGAAATCTACCATGTCCCGATGGTCAAGGGCGCCACGGACGCTGGGTACGCCGCTGTATCTGACGGAGTTGCCGTGCTTGAGGGCCTTGGACCCTGGGGTGCGGACTTTCACGGACCGGGTGAGTATCTGGACACCGACTCCCTTATGCCCAGTATCTACCAGCTTGGACGCATGCTGATCGAACTCGGAAAGATGTGAACAATCGCATTGTCCGCACAGCCGAACTTGTGAGCGCGATGGTTAAGCCGTCTGAACGTGACAATATCCAGACTTTCCGCAACACAGCTCCCACGTGTCCGCTATTGAGGTGAGGCCAGACATCCAGCGTCAGCTATCGCTCGAATGGCAAGCCGACTAATCTTGCTCCGTGCCACAGACTTTTCGGGGAGCTTAATCAACGCCCTGCCGTAGATCCGCCGTCGATTTGAAACGCAGTACCTGTAACAAAACGCGCGTCGTCAGATGCCAGGTAGAGAATTGCCGTGGCAATTTCATTCGGGGTCGCAATGCGCTTTAGCGGCGCGTAGTTGTTGAGCGCCTCCTCAACTGCAACTGGGTCATCGGCTTGGTCGATCATGTCGCGGCGAACCATGTCAGTATCGACATAGCCTGGGCAGACGCAATTCACCCGCACAACCGGTGCGAGTTCCAGCGCCATGGCCCGCGTCATGTTGACGAGGCCACCTTTCGACGCGCAATAGACTGCGCCACTTCCGACGTCACCTATCAGGCCGGCATCTGAGGCGAGGTTGACGATGTTGCCCTTGCTCTCGCGCAAGGCTTTGAGCGCCCAACGTATGCAGAAGAAAGCGCCTTTGAGATTTATGCCAAGCATCTCATCCCAAAAAGCTTCGTCAATCTCCTCGATCGAGCCGACATCACCGATACCTGCGCTGTAGACCAGGATGTCCAACCCTCCAAGGGCATCAATGGCCGTCTCAACGATAGCCTTGCACCCCGCCTCAGTTGCAACGTTGCCTGGCGCGGAGACAAGTCTCTCCTTGTTTCCCAACGCAGCAATTCCCGATGACGTGGATTCAGGCGTTCGACCGTTGACAGCCACCCTCGCCCCAGCTGCCTGAAACGCCGCGACAGTGGCGCGACCGATGCCGCGCGTGCCACCTGTAACCAGGACGCGCTTCTCTGCGAAATCGAATTTCATCGTCGCCCTTTCTATAGAAGAGAGCGGAAATCGTCGGGGCATTCTAGATAACGCGAGGAACGCCGTCACCGAAGGAATAGGCAGCTGTCAGGGGTACTGCGGGCATTTCCCGGGATAACCGAACCTGACCGCTTAGCCTGTGGCTCTAAGTTCATCGTACGATACCATCACGTGTTCTCGATAGGCAGCTCGCGACTTCAGCCTTTCGTAATAGTCGGCAAGCGCCGGCAGATGGGCCCGTTCGATGTCGATGTCGAAATACCGATAGAGAACGTGACCAAACTGGATGTCGGCCAGAGTGAAGTGGTTGCCGACGAGGAACGGTTGACCTGAAAGCCTGCCATCAGCAATGGCCAGCTTCTTCTCCAGGGCGGTGACCGCAGATTGAATGGCCGTATGATCTCGTTGCTGCCTAGGCGTACGTACCACGGCCCAAAAAACTGGGACGGTGAACGGCATTGCGACGTTCAGTTTCGACCACTCTGCCCAACGATCTACTTCGGTGCGTGCAAGAAGGTCTGCGGGCCAGAAACCATCATCAGCATACTTGCTCGCCAGGTACCGCAGGATACAGCCAGTCTCCCAGAGCGGTGGATGATCACCATCCTGGAGAACCGGGAGTGTTCCGTTCGGGTTCATTGCGAGAAAATCGGGGCTGTCTGTCCCACCATAGCGATGCCCAACATCAAAGCGCTCATAAGATAGGCCAAGCTCTCCAACGCACCACATCAGTGCTTGTACGTTTGACGCGGTTTTCCGTCCCCAAATCTTGAGCATTGCAGACTTCCCTTGGCTCCCACTCGCCGAAGATCACTCGATACCGATTCCAAATCAACATTGGGGTTTCGTAGCGGGTCCTGCGTTTGGGGCTATGTCGGATAATGGACGGGCAAGAAGCTGGCATTCAAAGTCCACATGAATCAGATCTGCATTCTGAGATAAGCTTGATGCGAACGTGAAGGGCGTGACCAATGTCAGGTTTTCTATGGAACAGGACGTGAAGATGACTCCTCTGATGCAGCGTGTGAAACTGCAAACCGAAGTGCTGCTGCCATTGCTACGCCATCTGCGCGCCGAGCTTGGCGAGGAGGAGGCAAATAATCTCGTCTATCCAGTGCTCCGCCGCATGACCAAGGACTGGATCGCGCAGATCGCGTCATCAGAGTCAGCAGACCCAATTGAAAATTTCCGAAAGACCTCGGAATCGCATCTGGCCTCTTTCGAGGGCGATGTGGATATGAATGTTCTTAGGGCGGACGAAGAACACCTCGAAGTGAACGTTACGGGTTGCCGTTATGCAGACTTTTTCCGGCAGCTAGGCGAACCGGAGCTAGGAGCAATCCTGACCTGCGAGATG
>JAHEBA010000090.1 GCA_024642465.1 Alphaproteobacteria bacterium | reverse complement strand
AGGAACTTTGCACTGAAATCGATGCGGCCAACGCTATCTGGCTCGCCCGTGAATTCGATGCCGATGATCTTCACGGCGCGGCGCTGACCTTCGCCTGCGGGTTGGACGAGGCAACCGAGAATACCGTCGTTGAGGCAGCAAAACGCCGCAATATTCCCCTTAACGTGGTGGATGTGCCGGAAAAGTGTGGCTTCATCACCCCTGCAATCGTGGAACGCGGTGAACTTACCGTTGCCATCGGCACCGAAGGAGCGGCACCGGTCCTGGGTCAGGGCCTGAAGGCTGAGATCGAGGTCATGCTGCCGTCGAGCCTGGGCAGCCTGATTGCCAAGGGACGAGCACTGAGGCCGCGTGTCGCGCGGACACTCGAAGCCGTTAGCCCACGCCGCAGCTTCTGGCGCGAGTTCTATTTCGGCTCCATCGCCAGGGCGCATGCGCGCGGCGACAAGGCCGCTTTCAAGCAGCAGGTTGATGACGTTCTGAATGACGAACAAAATGTCTGGCAAGGCGCGGTGGCGCTGGTGGGCGCCGGTTCCGGTGATCCGGACCTGCTGACGCTGAAGGCCCAGCGCATCCTGCGTGAAGCCGACGTGATCGTGTTCGACCGTCTGGTGGGCGAGCGCGTGCTCGACCATGTCCGCCGTGACGCAGAGCGCATCGACGTCGGCAAGGCGCCGGGCGGCAAGGCCGTAAAGCAGGGCCGCATCAATGAAATCCTGATCGAACAGGCGAAGCTGGGCAAGCGGGTGGTGCGGCTCAAGGGCGACGATCCGTATGTGTTCGGCCGAGGCGGAGAGGAGCAGGAGGCACTGCTGTCGGAAGGCATCGCGGTCGAGGTTGTGCCCGGCATCACTGCTGCCCATGCCTGCGCTGCGAACGTCCGCCTGCCGCTGACTATGCGCGGCGAGAACCGTGCCTTCACCGTGCTCACCGGCACGGCGGGAGACGGCGCGGCCGAGCATGACTGGCAGGCCCTGGCACAGAAGGGCCAGGCGTTCGCGGTCTACATGGGCGTGCGCCAGGCCGGTCACATCCAGGCAAGGCTGCTTGCCGCCGGCATCGATCCTCGAACGCCCGTCGTGATCGTCGAGAAGGGGACACTGCCGGAAGAGCGTCATGCCGCCGGCACCATCTCGACCCTCACCCGCACGCTTGCCGAGGGCGGCATCAAGGGACCGGCAATCATCTATGTGGGCCTGAACCCCGCGCGGTCCGACGTGTTGGCACCGCTGCTGGCCCAACCTGCGGAAAGGATCGCATCATGAGTGCGCCAGCAATGAAGAAGAAGACCAGGGATGGCCTTTACGTGATCACGGCCAATGAGTTGCTGTCCGGCGACGTGGTGTTCCGCAATGCCAATGGCGGCTGGTCGCCCGGCATCGACGCTTCCCGGGTGCTGGACACCCAGGACAAGGGCTTTGTCGAACTCGCCGAAGCCCAGAAGGACGAGCGGGCAAATATCGTCGTCGCACCGGTGCTTGTCGAGGTCACGGTGGACAACGGCGCCATCCGGCCCGTGCACATCCGCGAACGCATCCGCGCGCTGGGCCCGACCGTCCGGCCCGACCTTGCCCGCACCGCTCAAGGCTTCTCGATCAACGCAGTGGAAGAACGCTCATGAACGTCCATGTCGATGGCATCCCGGCAGTGGAGCCAAGCATGTACCGCTATGACGAGTTCGATCAGTCCTTCGTCAATGCACGCGTCGAACAGTTCCGCGGTCAGGTCAGCCGCCGTCTCGAAGGCAAGCTCACCGAGGACGAGTTCAAGCCGCTGCGGCTGATGAACGGCCTGTATCACCAGCTTCATGCGTACATGCTGCGGGTCGCCGTGCCCTACGGCACGCTGTCGGCCCGGCAGATGCGCATGCTTGCCCACATCGCGCAGAAGTACGATCGCGGCTACGGCCATTTCACCACCCGCCAGAACATCCAGTACAGCTGGATCAGGCTGGAAGACGCAGCCGACATCCTGGCAGATTTGGCCTCGGTCGAGATGCACGCCATCCAGACCAGTGGCAACTGCATCCGCAACACCACGACCGACCAGTACGCCGGCGCTGCAGCCGATGAACTGGCCGACCCGCGCCCGGTTTGCGAACTGATCCGCCAGTGGTCGACGCTGCATCCGGAATTCACCTTCCTGCCGCGCAAGTTCAAGATCGCGGTGACCGGCTCGCCGAATGACCGCGCCGCGGTGAAGGTACATGACATCGGCCTGCGCCTGCACCTGAACGGTCAGGGCCTGCCGGGCTGGGAAGTGATCGTGGGCGGCGGGCAGGGGCGCACGCCCGTGGTTGGCGTCACCGTGCGGGACTGGCTGCCCGAGGCGGACCTGCTGCCGTATCTCACCGCCATCATGCGCGTCTACAACCTCGATGGCCGCCGGGACAACAAGTACAAGGCCCGCATCAAGATCCTCGTGCAGGAGATGGGCGTCGATGCCTTCCGTGACGCCGTCGAACACGAGTTTGCTGCTGCACCGAAAGACACGGTTGAGGTCGATGCCCGCGAACTGGCCCACATTTCCGCGTATTTCGTTCCTCCGGCGTTCGAGCGGCTTGAGGCGTTCGTGCCGGAAACCGAGGAGAAGAAGCTCGCAAGCCGTGAGTTCCGCCAGTGGATCAAGGCCAATACCTTCGCCCACAAGCAGCCCGGCTATACCATCGTCAATGCCTCCCTCAAGCCCGCCGGCGGCATACCCGGAGACGCCACGACTGAGCAGATGCTGGCCATCGCCGATCTTGCCGATACGTATTCCTTTGGCGAGGTGCGGGTGACCCACGCCCAGAACCTGACACTGCCGCACGTGCGCACCAGGGATCTGATCGAGGTGTGGGAGGCGCTGCAGGCCAACGGCATGGCCGACGCGAACATCGGCCTGATCGGCGACATCATCGCATGCCCGGGGCTCGACTACTGCTCGTTGGCCACCGCCCGGTCGATCCCGGTTGCGCAGGAGATTTCGCGCCGGTTCGCCGACATCACCCGCCAGCACGACATCGGCGCATTGAAGCTCAACATCTCGGGCTGCATCAACGCCTGCGGCCATCATCACGTCGGCCACATCGGCATTCTCGGCGTCGACAAGAAAGGCCGCGAATTCTACCAGATCACGCTTGGCGGCTCTTCCGCCAACGAGACCACAATCGGCGAGATTCTCGGGCCGGGCTTCGGCGCGGGCGAGATTGCCGGTGCCGTCGAAACCGTCGTGGACACCTACCTCAGGGTCCGTCGCGACCCATCCGAGGAATTCCTCACAACCTGGCGCCGCCTTGGTGCGACCCCGTTCAAGGAGGCTTTGTACGCAGATGCCGGTCATTGAGAACAATCGCTTTGTGAATGATCCCTGGCAGTACCTGGACGAGACGTCAGCGCTCGCGGGCCGCTCGATGGCGATTGTACCGCTGTCGCGACTGGACGAGGCTGTAGCCGCGTGGCTAGGTGGCCACCGGGGCCTGGGCGTAAGCCTGCCCAACGATGCAGCCATCGACTCCGTCATTCCGCATCTTGCGCGGCTCGACATCGTCACGGTCAGCTTCCCCGCCTTCAGCGATGGCCGGGCCTTTTCCCAGGCCCGCTCGCTGCGCCATGTCCACCGCTTCACCGGCATCATTCGCGCTCGCGGCAAGTTCATTCCGGATCAGTACGCCATGCTACTGCAGTCAGGCGTGGACAGCATCGAGGTCGATGAACGCTTCACGCTGGAAGAATGGGTGAGCCAGATCGCGGCTGTGCCCGCCGCCTACCAGCGCGACTACGCCACGGGCGCCGGCCTTGCCACGCGCCCGTTTGCGGAGGCCAAGAGCTGGACCGAGCAGCCGCATTACGGGTAACCGGCCATGACGACAAGTGCTGAAGCGCTCCGGCCCTTATGCAGGGCTTGAGCAAGCCCCTCTCATTGCCGCGCTGCACCGTGACTTCGGCAACAGGCTGACGCTGGTGTCGTCGTTCGGCGCCGAAGCGGCAGTCCTGTTGCACATGGCGGCGAGCGTGCACCGGTCGATCCCGGTGATCTTTGTCGATACCGGCAAGCACTTCTGGCAGACGCGCTACTACCGGGCAAAGCTCATCGACCTGCTCGGCCTGACCGATGTGCGGGTCGTGGCTGCGAACCCCCGCAGGCTGGCTGTTGCCGACCCGGCAGGCACGTTGTCTGCCACAAATTCCGATGCCTGCTGCAATCTCAGGAAGGTGGAGCCGCTGGAGCGCGCGCTGACGGGTTTCGGCGCGGTTCTTTCAGGCCGCAAGCGCCATCACGGCGCCGGGCGCGAGACACTTTCACCGGTCAGCATCGATCACGCGGGCCGCATCAAGGCCGAGCCGCTGGCGTCGTTCCCGGCCGGCGACGTTGCCCGCTATTTCGAGCGGCACAAGCTGCCGCAGCACCCGTTGGTCGGGCATGGTTTCCGCTCGATCGGTTGCATGGACTGCACGGCCCGTGGAGGCACTGCCGCGGACCCGCGTGCCGGGCGCTGGGCAGCGACGGACAAGTTCGAATGCGGCATTCACCTCGGCCCGGACGGCCGTTTCGTCAGAACTGGCGCATGAGAGAGGTTCCAGCGCAATGGGCGTAATCAACGTTATTGACCACAATGGCAATCAGCATGAACTCGAGGCCGTCGAAGGCTGGCGGGTCATGGAGATCATCCGCGAGCATGGCCTGCCGATGGAAGGGCTGTGCGGTGGCGCTTGCGCCTGTGCGACCTGCCACGTCATCGTCGACGAGGACTGGGCGGACCGGCTGCATCCGGCGCGCGACGACGAGGAGGCCATGCTCGACGAGGTGCCCTCGCTGGAGCCGGCGTCGCGTCTGTCTTGCCAGCTGATCTGGGATGAAACGCTCGATGGATTGACGGCGCGGCTGGACGGCGATCTGGTGCGGCAAAAGCTGGAAGCCGCATGAGCTGTCATTCAGGCAGGAACAGCCAGCTTCCCTTCAGCGGCCAAAAGCAAAGGCCGAGCCGCGCCAGCAGCCGGATGTAGGGTGCGGGAGCGACTCCACTAAGGTTGCTGCGAAAGACCTTCATGTGGGACAGCCGCCGGAAGATCACGGCCGTGGCCCGCGCTGCCTTGAGCCACCGACCCAGCCGGGCAATGCCGGTAGACTGGCCAAGCAGGAACTGCGGGTGAAGCGACAGGTGTACCCCTGCCAGTGGCAGGGCGAACAACGCGTCCGCACCGGGAAGAACGACATACTCCCCGCCCTCGATATCGATTTTCAGGAAGGTACGCATGCCGGGCGGACACAATGCGGCAAGTTCAGCGGGTGAAATCGTGTCCACTTCCCAGGCAGTCTTCATCGCGTCATGCACCAACGAAGACATCGAATCCCCGCCCTTGCGGCGAGATCCGAAGCGGATGTGCCCCTGAACCGGGGAGAATGCCTTGTCGACTACCCTGATCAGCCTTGCCAGCGCCGGGTTGAGCGCGATGTTTCGGCGCAACTGGGCAAGCGCCAGCGGGTCCGCTTCCACTATTGTCACGCTGGCGCCTTGTGCGGCTGCATGGAGCGCGGTCGGCCCGATCCAGCTGCCAATGTCAACGAAATGCACCGGTGGCCCAGTATGGTGCTGGATTATGTCCAGGGTATCCGTTTCCCAGTTGCCGGAATTGAACTTCTGCCAGAACTTGAGCTCGCCGCCATCGTTGGCGATGACCTCGAACCCGGTCTCTCCATGTTGAACATGCATTCGCGCAGGCAGGCTGGCAGCCCGGTCAGTCTGCATCGATCTTGCCTCCGCGCGCCTTCTTGATGTCGCTGCGCCGGGTCTTTGCATCCAGCCGCCGCTTCTTCGACGCCAGCGTAGGGCGTGTCGCAACCCGCTTGCGCTGCACGTGCGCCGCCTTGCGGATGATGCCGGCCAGCCGGTCCAGTGCGTCCTCGCGATTTGCGGCCTGGGTGCGGTGACGTTCTGCAGTAATCACCAGCACGCCGTCCCTGGTCAGCCGTGAATCGCCACTCGTCAGCAAGCGCTGGCGCACGCCCTCCGGCAGCGACGGAGACTGCGCCACGTTGAAACGCAGTTGCACGGCGGATGCCACCTTGTTGACGTTCTGCCCGCCTGGGCCACTGGCCCGCACGAAGGTTTCTTCAAGCTCATCCTTGCCGATGGATATGCTGCCAGTAATCTGTACCCGGTTCATTGCCGGGAAGCCTAACACAATGCGGGGCGGGCGATACCCGAACAACGCTAGGTGCGACGGCCTGCCACCAGCTTGACCCTGATCAATGCCCGACCCGGTTACGCATGGCTAACTCGTTGCAACATCCAGCCAGGGAGAGCCGCCATGACGGTGAAGACCATTGCACTGAGTTTGAATGACATCGACAACCTCGATCATCTGCTGCCGACTGCGGCCGCCATCGCCAATGCAAACGATGCGCATTTGTCCGGCATCTACGTGATCCCGTCGGTGGAGGTGTATGCGGCCTATGCCGGCATGGCCATGGCCGACGTGGTTGACACCCAACGCAAACGCTACCTCGGCATGGCCAAGGCCGTGCAGGACAAGTTCGCCCATACGCTCGACATCAACGGCCTGCAGGGCGAGTTCCACCAGCTTGACGCGATCAACATGACGGTATCGCGCGAGTTCTGCGAGGCCGCCCGGGTGGCAGACCTTGCCATCATCGCCCAGGTCGACCGGGAAACCTATTGCGGCGTCGAGGCGGAATTTGCCGAGAACGTCGTGCTCGGCGTTGGCCGTCCGGTGCTGATCGTGCCGCGCGGCAGCACCTTCGATGGCATTGGCAAGAAGGTGGTGATGGGCTGGAACGGTTCGCGCGAAGCTGCCCGCGCCTGCTTCGATGCTTTGGCGCTGGTCGGCAAGGGCGCCGACGTGACCGTCGTCTGGGTCGACCCCCAGAAGAACCGCGCCGAAGCCGGCAACGCGCCGGGCACCGAAATGGCAAGCGCGCTGGCACGCCATGGCCTGAAGGTCAGCGCCGAGCCGATGCCCACCTCCGATGAGAACGCCGGCGAGGCACTGCTTACCAAAGCGTCGGATGCCGGCGCGGACCTGCTGGTAATGGGAGCCTACGGGCATTCGCGGGTGCGCGAGTTCGTATTCGGAGGCGCCAGCGACACCGCCATCAAGACCGCGAAACTGCCTCTGCTGATGTCGCATTGATCGAGGAGCTTGCAATGGCACTGAAACAGATCCGTCTGGAACTTGCGCGCGACAAGGAGTTTCCCAACGGTAGCCGCCGGCACGGGTACCTGCTCGTTGCGCCGCTCGACAACATGGACCGGATTGAGCCGGAGGAATGGAAGAAGCATCGCGAGCGCTGCCGCGTTGCCCGCTTCTGGGGCTCCGACGAGCATGAGCTGGGCCACCTGATCAGGAAGCCCGGCGGCTCATGGGCATTCCACTATGACATTCACGGCGACCCGGACGACGACGCTTCGGGCTATCGCTTCGGTGACGAACGTTTCCGGCCCGGCGAGTATGTCTCGATCAGGGAACACGACGGCGAAACCCGCACCTTCCGGGTCGTCACCGCTCAGGAAGTGCACTAGCGGATTCTGCCTCTCGAGACAGCGCAAAGGCGGGTCCGACGGGGCCCGCCTTGTTGTTTGCTCCGCCGTTCCGCGCCCGGCCGGGTCCTACACGGCCATCACCTCGCCGAGGTGCTTTTCCATCTCTGTGTTCGGCACCTTGGTCAGATCCTTGGCCAGTTCACCGTACACCACCTGCGCCAGTTCCTTCGGCAAGGCCTTGCGGATGTCGCCGAGCGCCCGCGGCGCCGCCACCAGCACAAGCCGGTCGAACTCGCCTGCCTTGAACTTGTCGTCCAGCATCTCGACCAGGCCGGTAACGAAGGCGGTCTCCGCCAATTGCTTCGGATCCGTTGGCGGTTCCATGGCATGGCGGCTCTGGTCCGCGCTCTCGAAGCTGCGGCCCGGCCGGTCGGACATGATCTCGCGGTTGCGCAAGGCATCCTCGGCGAACTCCATGCCGGGAACCTCGCTCACCCCCTTGCCGGGACCGGTGTTTTCCAGCACCCGCGCGCGCGCACCGTCAGCCACAAGAATCCAGGTTCGTGTCGGTTTCATCATTCACTCTCCATTTTGCGTAGGTGCAGAACCGATGGTGCTGTTCAGGAGCGCAGCAGCACTTCAAGCTGCTTTTCGAGCTCCACCAGGTCTTCCGGAAGCGGCTGGCCGGTGGCGCGCAGTTCGGCGAGTTCGGCATGAACCTGCTCGAGAAGTTCATGTTCGTCTTCCGGCTGGTTCTGCATTTCGGCAAGCAGCAACTGGATACGCGCGAATATGTCATCGAATGCCATCGGCTTGGCTCCTTCAGCACCGGCGGTTGACCCCCGATTATCATTGTGCAGATCATGATGAAGGAATCCAGACGGGCAACGGTTGATATGCGTCAATGCCCGTGACTTTGCGGCAAATAAACTGTCGAAACAGTGGTGAGCAGCACACGATTTCCAGCTGCCGCCCGCGCTCTGATACCGGACGAGACCGATGACCTCCCAAGTCAGCATTCAACAGCCCGGACGGGAACCCCGGCCCGTGTTCGAAGTGCATGACCTTACCAAGGTCTACCGGACCGGCGAGGTTGAGGTCTACGCGCTGAGGGGCGCATCGGCCACGCTGTACGAAGGCGAGGTCAGTGTGCTCCTGGGCCCGTCAGGCAGCGGCAAGTCTACCTTCCTCAACATCCTGGGCGGGCTCGACACGGCAACCTCCGGCAGCATCAGCTTCGAGGGTCAGGACCTGTCCCGGATGAGCGAGCGCGAACTCACCCTGTTCCGACGCGAGAACGTCGGCTTCGTGTTCCAGTTCTACAACCTGATCCCGAGCCTGACCGCGCGCGAGAACGTGGCGCTGGTTACCGAGATCTCGCGTGATCCGATGACGCCTGAAGAGGCGCTGGAACTGGTGGGGCTTGGCCAGCGCATGGACCACTTTCCGGCGCAGCTGTCCGGCGGCGAGCAGCAGCGCGTCGCAATTGCCCGCGCCATCGCCAAGAACCCGCGCATGCTGTTGTGTGATGAACCGACCGGCGCACTCGACTCGAAAACCGGGCGGCTGGTGCTCGAGGCATTGCTGCGGGTCAATGAGACACTCGGCACCACTACGGCGATCATCACCCACAATGCGGTCATCCGCCAGCTCGCCCATCGAACCTTCTACTTCGCCGACGGCGCCATCGTGCGCAGCGAAGTCAATAACCGGCGGCTGAAACCCGCCGACCTGGAGTGGTAGGCTGCCATGCGCACACTCGACATCAAGCTCTACCGCGATTTCCGCCGATTGTGGGCACAGGCGCTGGCAGTATCGCTGGTGCTGGCCTGTGGCGTCGCCACGCTGATCCTGGCGGTCGGCTCGCACAATTCGCTGCTCAGCACCCGCGAGGCCTACTACCAGCGCAACGGCTTCGCCCATGTATTCGCCAGCGCCAGCCGGGCACCCCTGGGGCTGGAGCCGCAACTTGCGGCCATCGAGGGCGTGCTGGCTGTCGAGCCGCGCATTGCCGAAAGGGTGCTGCTTCAGATGCCGGGCATGCGTGAGCCGGGGTCGGGCATGCTGCTGTCGTTGCCCGATCACCAGCCGCCGCGCCTCAACGTGCCGTATCTCCGCTCCGGCCGCATGCCGGTTGCCGGGCGGGCCGGTGAGGCCCTCATTTCGGAAGCCTTCGCGAAAGCCCATGGCCTGTCGTCCGGCGACAGCTTTTCCGGCATCGCCAACGGCAAGCGCCTGACCTTCGATGTGACCGGTGTCGCGTTGTCGCCGGAATATGTCTACGCCATCGGCCCCGGCGACCTGGTGCCGGATGACCGGCGTTTTGGCGTCATCTGGATGCGGCGGGCCATCCTCGAGGCCGTCTTCGACCTGGAAGGCGCCTTCAATTCGGTGAGCCTTCTGCTGCAACAGGGGCAGCCACCTGACCCGGTCATTGCCGAGGTCGACCGGCTGCTCAAGCCCTATGGCGGTACGGGTGCCTATGCCCGCAGCGAACAGACGTCGCATGCCTTTCTGGACAGCGAGCTGACCCAGCTTGAGGCTCTAGCGAGGGTCATTCCGCCGATCTTCCTGCTCGTTTCGGCGTTCCTCATCAACATGATCCTGTCGCGACTCATTGCACTTGAGCGCGAGCAGATCGGCTTGCTGAAGGCACTCGGTTACTCCAGTGCCACGGTAGCCTGGCATTATGTGAAGCTGGTGCTGGTGATCGCCGCGGTGGGCATTCTCATCGGCTTCGTGGCCGGCACCTGGCTGGGCGACGGCATGACCCGGCTTTATGCGAAGTTCTTCCACTTTCCGTTCTTCATCTTCGAGCGATCGCCGTGTATCTATGCCCTTGCCGCCGCCGCCAGCATCGCCGCCGCCGTGGCGGGGGCGCTCAAGGCGGTCAATGGTGCAGCCTCGCTGCCGCCCGCAACGGCCATGCAGCCCGCACCGCCAACTCTCTACCGCAAGGCCGGCGTGCTCAGCCGCCTTGCCGGCCTGGTGGTGTCTCGGCTGGCCATCATGGGCTTGCGCCATCTGGTGCGCTGGCCGGTCCGGAGCGGGCTTGCCGTGCTGGGCTCGTCGCTGGCCGTGGCGCTGCTCGTAACGGCAATGTTCTCGTTCGGTTCGATTACCTACATGGTCGATGCCGTGTTCTTCCGCACCGAGCGCCAGGACGCCACCATTGCATTCTCGACGCCGCTGGCGCCGCGTGTCGTGCACGACCTGCGCCACTTGCCCGGTGTCTTGGCCGTGGAGCCGTACCGCGCCATGGCGGTGGATATCCGCTATGGCAATCGCAGCGAGCGCATCGGCCTGATCGGCAAGCCCCCCGTAACCGAGTTGAGCCGGGTGCTCGATATCGAGCTCGACCCCGTCGAACTGCCGAAAGCCGGGGTCGTCCTGTCGGAAAGGCTTGCCTGGAAACTCGGCGCGCGCGTCGGCGATGTACTCGACATCAGCCTGCTGGACGAAGGCGGACGCCGGATTGCGGTTCCGGTCACCCTGATCAACCAGACCTATACCGGCCTCACCGCCTACATGGACATAAGCCTGCTGGACAGTTTCTCGGCGCTGGGTCCGCGCCGCTCCGGGGCCTATCTGCGGCTGGACGGCAACAAGCTCGACGCCATCTATGCTGAAATCAAGCAGATGCCGGCAGCCGCCTCGCTCGCATTGAAGGAAACGTCACTCCGGCTCTTCCGAGACACCATCCAGCAGAACGTCTTCATCATGACCACGGTCTACGTGGTCCTGTCGATCACCATTGCCTTTGGCGTGGTGTACAATTCGACCCG
Organism: Alphaproteobacteria bacterium; assembly: GCA_024642465.1. Lineage (GTDB taxonomy): Bacteria > Pseudomonadota > Alphaproteobacteria > Rhizobiales > Aestuariivirgaceae > Anderseniella. The sequence continues at coordinate 198 of JAHEBA010000090.1, read as the reverse complement.
GATACAGCTGTCGGAACGTGCGCGCGAACTTGCCAGTCTGCGCGTGCTCGGCTTTACCGAAGCCGAGGTGGCCGCGGTGCTGGCCGTCGAACTGGCGGCCATCGTGGTGCTTGCCCAGCCGCTGGGCTGGGCGCTGGGTGCAGGCTTCTCGTGGCTGGTGGTGCAGGGGTTCCAGTCGGACCTGTTCCGGGTGCCGTT